>DASQFQ010000195.1:0-10012 GCA_035633075.1 Solirubrobacteraceae bacterium
GCGCCGGTCGGGCGCTGCTCGCCGCTGTGGTAGCGGTACTCGTCGTCGTGGTGGGTGTCCGCCACGCCGTCAGCCTCCGATCGGGGCCCGCGGGTTCGCGCCCCAGAAGATCTGGGTGCCGAGCATGCCGATCAGGTGGACCAGCACGATGTTCAGGACCATGGACTTCGCGGTGGCCGTTCCCACGCCCACCGGGCCGCCGCTCGCCGTGTACCCGTAGTAACAGCCGACTAGCACGATCACGGTGGCCATCGCCATGCCCTTGATCACGCTGTACAGGAGGTCCGGTGGGTTCTGGAACATCCAGAAGATCAGGAAGAACCCGCCCGAGGAGACCTCGCCGATCTGCTGCACCACCGCCAGATAGGAGGCGAAGAAGCCGGCTCCGATACCCGCCAGGTACATGAACGGGAGCACGAGCCAGGCGGCGAGCAGGCGCGTCGCGCACAGGAACGTCATCGAGGAGATGCCCATGACCTCGAGCGCGTCGATCTCGTCGGAGATGCGCATCGAGCCCAGCTCGGCGACGATGCCGGTGCCGACCTTGGCGGCCATCATGTAGCCGAAGGCGTAAGGGACGAGCTCGCGCAGGTCACACCAGGCGGCGAACACCCCCGCGTAGGCGGGGGCGCCGACCGAGCGGTTGAAGTACGCGCCCTCGATCCCGCACTGCAGGCCGATGATGAAGATCAGGCCCCAGATGACGAGGGTCGAGGAGAGGATGAGGACCCCGGACTGGCGCAGCGCCTCCCCGAAGAAGCGCATCACCTTCAGCGTGAAGACCTCCCCCACGACGCGCGTGCCGAACTTCAGGATCTCGCCGAAGGAGGCGATCCAGTCGCGCGGGACCGCGAGCCAGCCCCCCATCAGCGCTCGCTCCGGGTTGCGAGGCCGCTCGCTGCCCTCGCTCGGTTCGCCTCGCTCACTTGATCACCGTGATCTCGGGGTGGGTGGCCAGCAGCGTCTGAGTGAACACGTAGTTGAACGCGAACACGCCCATGGTGGCGATCACCACCGCCTGGTTGACGGCTCTGCCCACCCCTTCGGCGCCGCCCGAGGCGGTCATGCCCTTGTAGCAGCAGACGATGGCGATGATGGCGCCGAACATCGTGCATTTCAGGACCGACCCCCAGAGGTCCGTGACCGAGGCGTTGGTGAAGAACGTCGCCCAGAACGGGCCGAGGGGGGCGCCGTTGACCAGGGTGGCGACGATGCCGCCGAAGATGCCGAACAGCAGGGCGTAGATGTCGAACAGGCCCGTGACGAGCATCAGCGCCAGGAAGCGCGGCACCACGAGATTCTTGACCGGGTCCACGCCGAGCACCTGCAGGGCGTCGAGCTCCTCGCGGATCTTGCGCGCGCCGAGGTCGGCCGTGATGGCGGTCCCCGCTACGCCGGCCAGGACGATCGCGGTCACGAAGGGGGCGAACTCGCGGATGGAGGCGAGCACGAAGAAGCCGCCGAGGCGGTCCAGCGCCCCGAAGAGCACGAGGAAGTTCGCCGCCTGCAAACCCGGAGCGCCGTAGCCGAAGGCGACCGTGGAGACCACGAGCGGGAACCAGCACAGCTTCAGCGCGAACAGGAACTGCGAGACGAACTCGCCGCCGTAGGGGTACGGCGGCCGCAGCGCCGACATGATGGTCTTCCCCGTGAGGATCATCATGTCGCCCACTTCCTCGAGCAGGCTCTTGGCCGGCAGGAATGCTCGGTCGGCGACGCCTCTGACCATGGTCTCCCCGCTCTGCGGCCACGCGTCGAGCGTCGCCGCTGCGACAGGCGGTGAAGCCTACGCAATCCCCTTGTTCCTCCCCAAACGTCCGCGCGTGCGGAACTGGCGCTCAACGCTCCTTTCGGGCGCGTTCTCGAACCGCGGCCTCCCGCGCCGGAGCGGTGGTACGCTCGCGGCCGATGAGGGGATTGCGCTCGCGCCGGGGGTCACGGGTGACCGCGACAGGCGCCGTCGCTGTGGCAGTGGTCGCCGGGGGCTGCGGCGCCTCACCGCGCCAGGACGAGAACGAGCCCGAGGGCAACTACCGCCTCGAGGTCTCCTCGGCCTCCTTCCCGGCGCAACAGTCGATCGCCCAGAGCAGCACGCTCTCCATCCGCGTGCGCAACGCGGACTCCAAGGCGGCACCCAGCGTCGCGGTGACGGTCGAAACGGCCTCGGCCAAGCCCGGCGAGTCCGCGCTCTCCTTCGGCCAGCGCATCGAGGACAACCGCCGGTCCGACAGCTCGCGGCCGATCTGGATCCTCGACACCGGCCCCACGGGTGGCGACACGGCCGCCACGAGCACCTGGGCACTCGGCCGGCTGAAGCCCGGCCAGGCCAAGACGTTCAATTGGCGCCTCACAGCGGTGGAGCCCGGCACCTACACCATCAACTACCGCATCTCGCCCGGCCTGGACGGCCGCGCCCGCCTGACCGGCGGCGGCCGCACCAAGGGCTCGTTCAAGGTCCGGATCGCCGGCGACCCCGTGCCGGCCCGGGTCGACGACAACGGCAACGTCGTGCGCGGCGAGGAGGCCGGCGGCAGCGGCGGCTCCTCCGGCGAGTCGGAGTAGGGCCGGACCCAGACCCCGTTTCCGCGCTTGACCCAGTCGCGACCTAGAGCGCGTCGCGGGCGAGAACCTCGGGAACCTCCTCCGGCACTACCGGGCCGGCGAAGTGCATGCCCTGGACGAGCGGGCAGTTCAGGTCGCGCAGCACCTTCACCTGCTCCTCGGTCTCCACCCCCTCGGCCACGACGTTCAGGTCGAGCCCGGCCGCCATGCCCGCGATCCCGGAGACGATCGCGAGGTCGGAGCGGTTGCGTGCGAGGCCGGCGATGAACGAACTGTCGATCTTGACCCCGTCGATCGGGAAGCGCCGCAGCGACTGCAGCGATGCATAGCCCGTGCCGAAGTCGTCGAGCACGATCTTGGCGTCCAGCGCCTTGATGGCCTCGAGCGCCGTGATCGTCGACGCGATCTGCTCCATCACCACCGTCTCGGTGACCTCCAGCCAGAGGGAGGCCGGCGGGTCCCCGGTCAGTTCGATCGCCGCCTGGATGCGGTCGGTGAACTCCGAGCGCATCAGCTGCATGGGCGAGACGTTGACCGCGATCACGAATGCCTGCTCGCCGCGGTGGTCGGCCGTCCAGTGCGCGGCCTGGGCGCAGGCCTCCTCGAGGACCCAGCCGCCGATCGGGACGATGAGCCCGGTCTCCTCGGCGAGCTCGACGAAATCCGACGGAGGGACGAGGCCACGAGTCGGATGCTCCCAGCGCAGCAGGGCCTCGACGCCGATCGGCGCCTGGTCCTGAAGGGAGACGATCGGCTGGTAGTGCAGCCGCAGTTCGCCGCGCTCGAGCGCGCGTTGGAGGCCTGTCTCGATGATGAGGCGATCGCGATCGCGCTCGCGCGCCATCTCGTCGAAGATCTCGTAGCGCCCCCCGCCGCGCTGCTTGGCCTGGTACATCGCGAGGTCGGCCTCGCGGAGCATAAGCTCGGGACGGCTGCGCGGGTCCGTCGTGACCGAGATCCCCACGCTGGCGTGCAGCACCGCGTCGCCCCCGGGCAGTACGACTGGATGACCGAGCGCGTCTCGCAGGCGCGTCGCGACGCGTTCGGGCTCCTCCAACCCGTGCCCCTCCTCGCACAGGACGACGAACTCGTCGCCGCCGAAGCGCGCGACGGTGTCCTCGGGCCGCAGCGCCTCCCGCAGCCTGCGTGCCACCTCGATGAGCACGCGATCGCCGCCGTCGTGGCCGAACCTGTCGTTGAGCACCTTGAAGTTGTCGATGTCGATGAACAGGACCGACACCTGAGAGGTCTTCGTCCTCGAGAGGCGCGCGAGCGCCATCCCGAGGCGGTCGAGGAACAGCGACCGGTTCGGCAGGTTGGTGAGCGGGTCGTGCACGGCCCTGCGCATGAGGTCGCGCTCCGTACGCTTGCGCTCGACGGCGTAGCGCACCGCTCGCGCCACGATCCTTTCGTCTGCCGTGCCCCTGACGAGGTAGTCCTGCGCGCCCGCCTTGAGCGCCCCGAGCGCGAGCGCCTCGTCCTCGGGGTCGGTGATGACGACGATGGCCGCGTCGGGTGCCAGCTTGCGCACCTCGTGGATGGCCTCGAGGCCGCCTCGGGGGAGCGAGAGATCGAGCAGCACGCAGGCGGTCTCGGCGGCCTTGAGATGCTTGAGGCCCTCCTCCAGCGAGTGCCGGAGATGTACGGCGTACTCGGCGGCCGTGGCTCGCGCGAGCAGATCCTCGACGGCGCGGGGGTCGACCGCGTCGTGGTCGATCATGAGTACGTGGGCGGGAGGCTTCCTTCGGGGGCGCTGGCGCTGTATGTCCGCATGCTCCCGCTCCCGAGTCATCCAGTCAAGGCCTCTGAGCGACTCGCTCAGCGCGGAAGCCGCGGCGCGACGACCCGGTAGGCCTTCAATCCGAGCCCCAGACGCTCGCGGTCCTCGGACTGCATCGGATCCAGCCCTGTCAGCTCCTTGACCCGCTCGAGGCGGTAGGCGACCGTGTGGCGATGGGCGTAGATGGCGGCGGCCGTCGCGTTCATGTTGCAGTTGTGCTCCAGGTAGGACTCGAGCGTGCCGACCAGTTCGGTCGCGTACTGGTCGTCGTAGCGCACGATCGGCGCGATGGTGTCTTCGTAGAAGGAGCGGACCTCCTCGGGGTGTGAGGCCATGACGCGAAAGAGCAGGCGGTAGGTGCCCGTCCCGATCTCCTCGGCGATCGGCACGCCGGAGCCGCGCATGACCTCGAGGACCAGCTCGGCCTCTCCGATCGCACGGCCGAGCTCCGCCGGGTCCGCGTAAAAGGACGAGAGGCCCACCACGCCGTGGCGCTGCAGGCGGCCGGCGATGCGGCGCGCGGCGGCGAGCGTGGACTCCGGAGCCTCGTCGCCACCGGCGGCGGGCAGCACGGCGTAGACACGCGAGTCCATGTGCTGGGCCAGCGCACCGGGGTGCTCGCCGGCGATCGTCGCGACGACGTGGCGCGGCCGGTCCGTGGTGAGCTCGGCGCACAGGACGACCGCTCCGCGCGAGAGGTCGCAGCCGAGACGGCCCGCGCGGCGCACGATCTCCCGTGGCTCGAGCTCCGGCCGCGAGCGCAGCTCCTCGAGAAAGGTGCCGCGCAGGTTCTGCTCGACCTCCTCCCGGGCCTCCTCGACGGCGACCTCGGTGAGCGAGGCCACCGCAGCCAGGTGCAGGAACTCCAGTGCGTCCTCGGTCGCGGGACCGAGCAGCAGCACCCGGCCCAGAACCTCGTCGCCGGTGGCGACCGGCACCTCGGCCGTCACCCCGGGCGGCACCTGGACCGGCCGCTCGCGGGCGCGCTCGGCGACGTAGCGGCGCAGCACCCGGAGGTCCACGCCGGCGCACGGCGACGCCGCGGCGGCGCCCAGGCGCGGGATGACGATGGCCACCGGCACGCCGGCGGCCTCGGCGGCCAGCTCGGCGACGTGCTGCAGCCCGTCGCCGGTGAGCACCGCGTCGACCATCTGCAGGTGGACCGCCCGCAGCCGCTCGACGAGCGACGGGGCGGCGCGAGCCGCCCCGTCGCCGGCCAATGCCCGGGCCTCCTCCACTCCGCTACGTGTTGGCCTGCGTCGCGAAGTCGGGGTGGGCCTGCAGCGTCTCCTCGCCGGACTCGCCCGTGCGGATCCGGTAGGCCTCCTCGACCGGCATCACGAACACCTTGCCGTCGCCGATCGAGCCCGTGCGGGCGTGCTTGAGGATGGTGTCCACGACCGTCTGCACGTCGTGCGTGGCGACCACGCACTCGATCTTGACCTTGGGGCGGAGGTAGTTGGTCAGCTCCGCGCCGCGGTAGCGCTCGGTGATGCCCTTCTGCCGGCCGGAGCCCTTGACCTCCGAGATGGAGAGCGAGGGGAACCCTAGGGTCAGCAGCTCGGTCCGGATCGGCTCGAACGCCTCGTGCCGGATGAACGCTTCGACTTTCTTCATGTTGCCGCAACCTCCTGAGGCGAGGGCGCCCTGCGTGGGATGTCACGCGACCCTCCGGGGGCCACCGAATAGCCGACCAGCTCGGGCGCCGGGATGAACTGCTCCGGATACCCGTACATGCCGTGCTCGGAGATGTCCAGCCCGGCGTCCTCCTCCTCGCTGGTGACGCGCAGGCCGTAGGTCTTCCTGATCGCCCAGAACGTGCCGTAGGAGAGCGAGAAGACGAACGCGAACACGACGACCACACCGAGCGCCTGGTAGGCGAGCTGGGTGAACGCGCCCGAGTACAGAAGGCCGCCGTCGGGGTCGCCGAAGGCGTTGTACTGCGCCAGCCGCGGCGAGGTGAAGAAGCCGCAGGACAGGGTGCCCCAGATGCCCGCGACGCCGTGTGCCGAGAGCGCGCCCACCGGATCGTCGAGCTTCTTGTCGATCGCGTAGATCGACAGCGGGACGATGATCCCGGCGATCCCGCCGATGATCGGCGCGGTCCACAGCTCCACGTAGCCCGACGGCGCCGTGATGGCCACCAGGGCGCCGATCGCGCCGTTGCCGGCCATGCCGATGTCGATCGCCCGGGTCTTCAAGCGGGCGGTGAGGAGCGCCGTGAGGACGCCGGCGGCCGCGGCCAGCTGCGTGACGAGCAGGATCTCGGGGAAGCGCCCGTCGAGGGCGTTGAGCGTCGAGCCCGGGTTGAACCCGAACCAGCCGAGCCACAGGATCAGCACGCCGAGGCCGAACAGCGGCATGTTGTGGCCCGGGATCGCACGGGGCGCCCCGTCCGCGGCGTACTTGCCGCGCCGCGGGCCGAGCTGGAGCAGGACGGCGAGCGCGCCGGTGGCGCCGATCAGGTGGACGGCCGTCGATCCCGCGAAGTCCTGCATGCCGATGCTCGCCTGCAGCCAGCCGCCGCCGAACACCCAGTGCGAGGCGATCGGGTAGATGAAGCCCGCGAAGACGAAGGCGTAGATGACGTAGACGCCGAACTTGATGCGCTCGAGCGTCGTGCCCCACACGATCGCCAGGGACACGGCGCAGAAAACGAACTGGAAGAACCACTTCGACTCGATCGTCGCGTCCGAGAGGCCCATCACACCGAAGGCCTTGAGCGGGTCGCCGTAGTCGCGCAGGAAGAACCCGTGGGTCCCGATCAGGTCGCCGTTGCCGAAGGCGAAGGCGAAGCCGATCGCCCAGTACATGATCGCCGCGATCGAGAAGTTCGTGAGGATCTTGGCGATCACGGTGCCCGCGTTCTTGCCGCGCGAGAAGCCGATCTCCAGGAAGGCGAAGCCGGCCTGCATGAACATCACGAGCACCCCGGCCAGGATCACCCAGATGGAGTTGATCGCCACCGAGTCGGGGAGGACGCCGTTGTTGTAGGCCTCCAAGGTGTCGGCCGACGCGGCGGCCGGTACAGCGAGGGCCGCCACGAGCCCCATCAGGGACCCCCGGGCCAGCAACGAGCGTGTCATCCATCCTCCTCGGTCGGGTTGGGGAGCGAGAGAAGTGTCGGCGCCCGTGCGCCGGGGGTCTTTGGACTCATGTCGAAAGATCGGCGGCGCACTTTCGCCCCCCGGTCGATGCAGGTCGCGCGTGCGCGCTCTACTCTGGCCCCGCTCGATCTCCGCCACCCCGGGAGGACTCGCTACTCCATGGCTCGAACCCGCACGCAGAACATCACCGCCGCTCAGTGGAGCCCCAACGGGGGCGCCCTCGGCGCACCAGACCTCACGCTCCCCGGCAACCAGGTCTACGGCTCCAACGTCTTCTCCCCCGCCATCCAGCGCCAGCGCCTCCCGCGCGAGATCTTCACGCGCCTGGCCGACACGCTCGACCAGGGGCTGCCGCTCGACCCCATGCTCGCCGACGCCATCGCCGCCGCGATGAAGGAATGGGCGATGGAGAAGGGTGCCACGCACTACACGCACTGGTTCCAGCCGCTTACGGGCTCCACCGCGGAGAAGCACGACTCCTTCTACGCGCCCACGGGCGACGGCTCGGCGATCGCGGACTTCTCGGGCAAGGAGCTCATCCAGGGCGAGCCCGACGCATCCTCCTTCCCGACGGGCGGCATCCGGGCGACGTTCGAGGCTCGCGGCTACACCGCGTGGGACCCCACCTCGCCGGCCTTCATCCTCGAGAACCCCAACGGGGCGCTGCTGTGCATCCCCACCGCCTTCGCGTCGTGGACGGGCGAGGCGCTCGACCACAAGATCCCGCTGCTGCGCTCGATGGACGCGCTGTCGCGCTCGGCGGTGCGCGCCCTGCGGCTGCTCGCCGACGAGCAGGCCCAGCGCGTCTTCACCACGGTCGGGCCCGAGCAGGAGTACTTCCTGATCGACGAGCAGTACTACTTCGAGCGCCCCGACCTGATCACCACCGGCCGGACGCTGTTCGGGGCCAAGCCGCCCAAGGGCCACGAGCTCGACGACCACTACTTCGGGTCGATTCCCGAGCGCGTGCTGGCGTGCATGCTCGAGACCGAGCGCGAGCTGGCCAAGCTCGGCGTGCCGGTCAAGACCCGCCACAACGAGGTCGCCCCGGCGCAGTACGAGATCGCCCCGGTGTTCGAGAACTCCAACGTCGGCTCCGACCACCAGCAGCTGACGATGCAGATCATGCAGAACGTCGCGCGCCGCTACGGGCTCGTGTGCCTGCTGCACGAGAAGCCCTTCGCGGGCGTCAACGGCTCGGGCAAGCACAACAACTGGTCGATGGGCACCGACACCGGCTCCAACCTGCTCGAGCCCGGGGCCACCCCGCACGAGAACGTGCAGTTCCTGTTCTTCTGCTCGGCCGTCCTGGCGGCTGTCGACAAGCACCAGGCGCTGCTGCGGGCGTCGATCGCCTCGCCAGGCCAGGACCACCGCCTCGGCGCCAACGAGGCGCCACCGGCGATCATCTCGATCTTCCTCGGCGCCGAGCTGGAGAAGGTCTTCAACGCGCTCGAGTCCGGCTCGGGCGACGCCGCGACGCCCAAGTCAGAGCTCACGCTCGGCACGACGATGCTGCCGGCCCTGCCCAAGCACGGCGGCGACCGCAACCGCACCTCGCCGTTCGCGTTCACCGGCAACAAGTTCGAGTTCCGCGCCCTGGGCTCCAGCCAGTCGCTGGCGCTGCCCAACACGGTGCTCAACACGATCGTGGCGGAGGCGATCGACGCCCTGTCGGACCAGCTCGAGAGCGCGACGGGCGGCAGCGCGAGCGTCGAGGATGCCGCGCTGTCCGTGGTCAAGGACGCCTACACAGCCCACAAGCGCATCATCTTCGACGGCGACAACTACATCGACGAGTGGCACGCGGAGGCCGAGCGGCGCGGCCTGTTCAACCTCGAGCAGACGCCCGACGCCCTGCCGTGGCTCATCCACCCGCAGACCGTCGAGGTCTTCTCCGCCTACGACGTCCTCTCCGAGCGCGAGCTCGAGGCGCGTTACGAGGTCTCCGTCGAGCAGTACGTGACCACGGTCAACATCGAGGCCGAGACAGCGGCGAGCATCGCCCGCACGATGCTGCTGCCGGCGGCGCTGCAGTACATGGCGCTGCTCGACCGCACGGAGGCCGGCGGCGTCGGGCGCCTGCGCAAGGAAGCCACGGGGCTGCTCGACGGCTTCGTGGAGGCCATCTTCGCCCTTGAGAAGGCCAACGCGAGCCACCCCGACGTCGACGACGTCCTCGATTCGGCCCGCTACGTGCAGACGAGCGTGCTGCCGGCGATGGAGGCGGTGCGCGAGATCGCCGACCAGCTCGAGCGCATCGTGCCCGACTCCCTGTGGCCGCTGCCGAAGTACTCGGAGATCCTCTTCATCAAGTAGGCGCTCCGCCCGCTGCCGGGCCCCGGCGACACACGAACACGTCGTCGGTGTCCAGCAGCCCGTGGCGCGCCGCGAGCGCCGCCCCGCACTCGAGGGCGGGCCGCACGCGCTGCACGTCGAAGCCCGCCGAGGACAGGCGCTCCACGATGTCGGGCGCGTAGAGGCGCACGTGGTCGTGCTGCCAGAAGGCGCGCTCGCGCTCCGCGGGCGCCTTGATGCCGGGGTCCTCGAACGTGCGCTCGCG
>DASQFQ010000196.1:0-5532 GCA_035633075.1 Solirubrobacteraceae bacterium
CCCAACAGGCCCAAACGATCCCTTCAGGAGGGTTCACTACATGCTCAACAAGCTGCGCAACCGCGCTCAGGACGAGAAGGGCTTCACGCTCATCGAGCTCCTGGTCGTCATTCTGATCATCGGCATCCTCGCCGCGATCGCACTGCCCGCGTTCCTCGGTCAGCGCGCCCGTGCTCAGGACACCGAGGCGAAGTCGTCCGTCCGCCAGGGTCAGACCGCCATGGAGACCTGGTACACGGACAACCAGAACTACAACGCCACGAAGGCTGAGCTCATCGAGATCGAGTCCTCGATGGCCGCGGCGCCGAACGACAGCTTCACCGTCGTCGCCAATGGCGCCGACAGTTACTCGCTGCGCGTCACCTCGAAGACCACCAACCCGTTCACGATCACGAAGGCGTCCGACGGGACTGTCGTCCGCAGCTGCGTGCGGACCAACACCAAGGGTGGCTGCCCGGTCGGCCTCAGCTGGTAGCAGCATCTCAGCAGCATCTCGTCGAGGCGGGCCTTCGGGCCCGCCTCGATGCGTTTAACGGCTCGAGCATCCCAGGCTCAAGCGGTCCGGCGCCGCTGCCGATACGAGCCTCGTGCTCAAGAGGAATCGCAAGAACAGCCAGTCCACCGTCGGGCTCGATCTCGACCCCAGCCACATCGCGGCCGCCGAGGTCAGCGTCAACGGCTCCATCACCCTCACGCGCGGCGCGGTCGTCAACCTGCGCCCGGGGATCCTTCGCGACGGCGAGGTCACCGACGCGCCGGCGCTCACCGAGGCGCTGAAGGCGTTCTTCGCCGAGAACGGGCTCCCAAATCGGGTTCGTCTGGGCGTCGCCAACCAGCGCATCGTCGTGCGCACGCTCGACCTGCCGCCGCTCGAGGACCCCAAGGCGCTCACCGCGGCCGTCCGCGCCGAGGCCCCGGACCACATCCCGATGCCGATGGACGAGGCGATCCTCGACTTCCAGCCGCTCGGTCTCGTCCAGACCGCGACGGGACCGCGCATGCGCGTCGTCATCGTCGCGGTGCGGCGCGAGATGATCGACCGCCTCGTGGGCGCCACCCGCGACGCGGGCCTGAAGCTCGAGGGCATCGACCTCGCCGCCTTTGCCATGGTGCGCGCGCTCGCGCCGTCGGACGCCGAGGGCGCGGTGCTCTACATCAACCTCGCCGGGCTGACGAACGTCGCGGTCGCGAACCGCACGGGTTGCCTGTTCACCCGCGCCGCGGCCGGGGGACTCGACTCGCTCGTGACCATCCTGGCCGAGCGCCGCGGGCTGACGCTCGAGCACGCGCGCCAGTGGATCTCACACGTCGCCCTAGCGGCTCCGATCGCCGACCTCGAGGGCGATCCCGAGCTCCTCGCCGCGGCTCGCGCCGTGCTCGAGGAGGGCGTCCACCAACTCGCCGACACCGTCCGCAACTCGCTGAACTTCTACCGCACGCAGGAGAACGCGGAGAACGTCGAGCGAGCCCTGCTGACGGGTCCGGCCGTGTCCATCGCCGGCTTCGCCGAGCGACTCTCAGAGCAGCTCAAGCTGCCCGTGGAGCCCGTTCTGGTCGGAGTCGACGGCATCGACGGCCTCGGAGAGCTCGACGCCGGCCGCCTCACGGTCGCCGCGGGCCTCGCCGTCGAGGATCGCGCCTGACGCCGTCGCGGCGTTCCCGCGTAGCGGTTCCGCCAAGATGCCGGCTGCCATGAGCATCGCCTACGCCGCCTTCCTGGCGGGTGCGTTCGGTCTGCTGCTGGGGTCCTTCCTCAACGTCGTGGCCCACCGGCTGCCGCGGGGGGAGTCCCTCGTACTGCCCGGCTCCCGCTGCCCGTCGTGCAGCACTCCCGTCAAGCCCTACGACAACGTCCCCGTCCTGTCCTGGCTGATGTTGCGCGGCCGCTGCCGCGCGTGCCGGGAACCCGTGTCATGGCGCTATCCCGTCGTGGAGGGGACCACCGCGCTGCTGCTGGTGGCCGTCGTGCTGGTCAAGGGCGCCGATCGTGACGTCTGGCTGGGGCTCGCATTCGTCCTCCTGCTCGTCCCGGTCACCCTGATCGACCTCGACCACCGGATCATCCCAAACAAGCTCATGCTCGTCGGCATGGTCGTGTCGATCGGGCTCGTCCTGGCCACGCAGCCGCAGGACCTGACCGAGCACCTCATCGCCGCAGCCGGCGCCGGAGGCTTCCTGCTGCTCGCCGCGCTCGCCTACCCCGCCGGCATGGGGATGGGCGACGTCAAGCTCGCGGGCGTCATGGGCCTCTTCCTGGGCCGCTCCGTCGGGCCGGCGATGCTCGTCGCGCTCGTCGCCGGCTCCGTCGTCGGCGCGCTGATCATCGCGCGCAAAGGCGCGAAGGAAGGCCGCAAGACGGCCATCCCCTTCGGGCCCTACCTCGCCGTCGGCGGTCTCGTCGCGCTGTTCGCGGGCGACGCGATCGTCGACTGGTACGTCGACACGTTCATCTGAGCGCGGGGGCGCGGAAGCGTCCTCAAGTGTGGTCGCCCGGTGCCGATAAGACACCAGTCATGAGAGCTGTCAACCTCCTCCCGCCCGATCTCCGCTCCGCCTCCTCGAAGGCCAAGGCCACCGCGCCCGCCCGCGAGCCCGGCGAGGGCATCGGTGCCTTCGTCCTCCTCGGCGCGCTCGCGCTGTGCGTCGTCGCCGTCGCCGGCTACGTCCTCTCCAACAACGTGATCAAGGAGCGCCAGGCGCGCCTCGGGGAGGTGACCGCGCAGAGCCAGGCCACCGTCAAGCGCGCGGCCGACCTCAAGCCCTACGCCGACTTCCAGGCGCTGACCGAGGCCCGCATGGGCACGGTCCAGGGGCTCGCCAACTCGCGCTTCGACTGGGAGCAGGCGCTGCGCGACCTCTCGCGCGCCATGCCCTCCGACGTCCATCTCAGCGGCCTGAACGGCAGCGTCGGCGGCGCCGCCGCCGGAGGCTCTGGCATCCGCGGCGCGATCAACGCACCTGCGATCGAGCTCAAGGGCTGCACCCGCAGCCAGCCGGCCGTCGCCCGCCTGATGTCCCGACTGCGCAACATCGACGGCGTGACCCGCGTGAGCCTCTCGAAGTCCGACAAGGAGACCGCCGTAGCACCCGCGGTCGCTCCGTCCACCGGCGGCCAGCCCACCGAGGGCGGCAGCACCTGCGGCAAGGGCGCGCCCCCGGCCTTCGAGCTCGTCGTGTTCTTCGAGGGCGCCGCGCTGCAGACGGCGCTAGCCACGGCCCCGACGGACAAGCCGACCGCCCCGACTCCCGCGGCGTCGCCCGCACCCGCCGCCACCCCGTCCTCGACCACCCAGGGAGGCACGACCCCGTGACCCGGAGAAACCCCATGATCCTGGCCGTGGTCGCCCTGGCCGCCGTGGCAGGCGTCTACTGGTTCATGCTGCTGGCGCCCAAGCGCGAGCAGGCCACGAAGCTCAACACGCAGATCGCCGCCAAGCAGGCCGAGCTGCAGACCGCGCAGGCCGAGCTGGCCACGAACGACAGGGCACGGGCGAGCTACCGCACCAACTACGCGACGGTCGCCCGCCTGGGCAAGGCCGTGCCGGCCGACGACGACGTCCGCTCGCTGATGATCCAGATCGACGGCGCCGCGGGCTCGAGCCACGTCGACTTCCGCACGATCTCGGTCGGCGGCGGCAGCTCCCCCGCGCCCGCCACCCCCGCCGATCCCGCGGCCAAGGCCCCGTCCACCAGTCCCCCTCCCGGCTCCGCTCCGGTCGGCAGCGCCGGCTTCTCGGCGATGCCCTTCTCGCTCTCCTTCCGGGGCAACTACTTCAACCTGGGCGACTTCTTCCAGCGCGTTGATCGCTTCGTATCGGTCCGCGACCGCGGCCTCGACGTGACGGGACGGCTGATGCTCCTCAACAGCATCACGCTCACCCCCGACGGCGCGGGCTTCCCGAAGATCAAGGCGCAGATCAGCGCGACCACCTACCTGGTGCCCCCGACCCAGGGGCTCCTCGGAGGGGCGACGCCCCAGGGTCCGGCGACGGGCGCGAGCAAGGCTCCCGCCAGTTCCGCCACACCCGCGCCGGCGTCTCCCGCCACGACAACCGCAACGATCTCTGGAGCCCCCCGATGAGCGTGCTGAACGACACCTGGCGCTACCTCGTGCAGCGCAGGCTCTGGCCGGTGGCGGTCCTGCTGCTCGCCGCCCTGGTCGCCGTCCCGATGGTGATGGCGCAGGATCCCGAGCCCGCCGCGACGCCGCCGGCGGTGGCCACCAAGTCATCGCAGTCCTCGCTCGCCACCGAGCCGATCGTTGCGCTCGCGGGTCCCGGCGACCGGGCCGAGCGCCGGCGCGTCCTGGGCTCGCGCAAGAACCCCTTCAAGCCGGCCGTGCTGCCCAAGCCGGTCAAGACCCCGGCCGCGGCGACGGCGGCTCCCCAGCAGGCCGCGACCGACAAGCCCTCCTCGGGCGGCGGAGGCGGCTCGACGCCCGGCGCGTCGGTCCCCAACCTCGGCGTCACGCCGCAGCCCGACACGACCACCCCCAAGAAGCGCTACGAGATGTTCGAGCTGACGGTGCGCTTCGGTCCCAGCACCGCGGACACGGAGCTGCCCCGCAGCGACCTCAAGCGACTCGAGGCCCTGCCGTCGGCCGATCAGCCGGTGCTCGTCTACCTCGGCGTGCTCGACGACAAGAAGACCGCCGTGTTCCTCGTCGACTCCGGTGTCGTGGCTCAAGGCGACGGCGCCTGCAAGCCCTCGCGGACCAGCTGCGAGACCATCCACCTCAAGGCGGGCGAGACGGAGTTCTTCGACGTCGTCGGCGAGATCGGGGAGCCGGCGGCCCAATTCCAGCTCGACCTGGTCAAGATCCGCCGCAAGGCGACGACCTCGGCCAAGCAGGCCAAGCGGAGCTACACCCGCGCCTCGAGGGCCGGCAAGAAGATCGTGCGCGCCCGGATCGCCGGCGACGGCCCCCTGCGCTTCCGCTACGACGAGAAGAGCGGGCGCCTGCACAAGCTCACCAGCAAGGCCTACAAGGCCGCGCTGTCCCGGGCGGCCACGGTCGCGAGGGCACACCTGTAGGGAGCGGAGGGCCGGCGCCGGGCGCGAGCCCGGCGCCCCAGGCCCGCCGTACCTAAGCTGTCGGGCGTGCCGCTGCGCCTGACCACGGCCGGGGAGTCTCACGGCCCCGGCCTGACCTGCATCCTCGAGGGGCTGCCCGCCGGGCTCGAGCTCGACCGCGAGTCGATCGACGCCGACATGGCCCGCCGCCAGCTCGGACACGGCCGCGGCGGGCGGATGAAGATCGAGCGCGATGCCGCAGAGGTCACCGGCGGCGTCCGCCACGGCCACACGCTCGGGGGACCGATCGCGCTCCTGGTCGCCAACCGCGACTACGCGAACTGGGAGGAGCGAATGAACCCGTGGCCGGTGGAGGCCGACGTGCCCGAGGTGCACCTGCCGCGCCCCGGTCATGCCGACCTGGCCGGCGCGCAGAAGTTCGGCTTCACCGATGTGCGCAACGTCCTCGAGCGTGCGAGCGCGCGCGAGACGGCCGCCCGCGTCGCTGGGGGCGCGCTC
>DASQFQ010000197.1:0-20489 GCA_035633075.1 Solirubrobacteraceae bacterium
GTGGCCGGCGGCGTGAGGCGCTTCAGCCGTCGAGACGCGCGACGGCCTCGTCGCGGGTATCGGCCAGCTCGAGGACGCTGGGCAGCCCGCTGCACTCGAAGACGAGCATGACGTAGGTGCGCCTGTCCACGACCACGACCATCCGGCCTTGGTCACCGAGCCGTCGCTTGGCGTTGACGATGACGGCCAGCGCCACCGAGTCCAGGAACGACACGCCGGAGAGATCGATGACGAGCCGCCTGAGGCCGGAGTCGATGGCGGCGTCCAGACGCTCGCGAAGCCCGGGCGCCGTGGAGATGTCGAGCTCGCCGGAGATCGCCAGGACGAGCCCGGAGGGCTCGAGGGGCTCCTCCGCGAGCTGGAAGGCGTGGGGGAGCTCCGTCGTCGTGTTCTGTGCTCTGCTCATGACCCTCTCCTTCGCGTTCATAGGGGCCGCGGCACGCGACTCTCCCGATCTGCTTCGTCATATTGGCCCAGGAACTTGATCGGCCGCAGACCCCAGGGGCCGGGCTGCCCGGCTCGCCGCCACCAGCCGCAGCTTCTCCGCGCGCGTCAGCCGCTTGATCTGCGCCTCCAGCCGCCGCGCCTCGGTGGGGTTGCCGGTTTCCCAGGCGGCCGCGAGCTCGACCGGGCGGCGGCTGGCGGTGTAGCGGCTCGCGCGGCCCTTGCGGTGGGCGGCGAGCCGGCGGCCCAGGTCCACGGACCAGCCGCAGTACAGCGAGCCGTCCACGCAGCGCAGGAGGTACACGACCGGCACGCCCCTTGATTCGACGGCGATCGCCGCGGTCCTCGGGTCGCCCGAGCGGGCGAGGTGGGGCTTCAACGACCTGCGCGCGGGCCTGATATCGAGGCTGCGACCTTCGTCGTCGGGCCCGCATTTTCAGGAAAGTCCTGCGGCGAGGACAGGGCTGCCCTAGAGGGCGCCTCCGGCCACCGGCGGCGCCGCGGCGTCGTCCGCTCCGCCGCCGGCGTGCTCCCGCGCGAGGTACTCCTCGACGAGCATCACGTTGTCGCGACAGCGCTCGACGACGTGCAGCAGGTCCGACATGGTCGCGACCTCCTCGATCTGCTCCTTGAGGAACCAGCTCATGAACTGCTCGGAATGAAAGTCGCCCTCCTCGCGCGCGGTGCGGGTCAACGCGGAGATCTGGTCGCTGACCCGGCGCTCCTGCTCGAGCGCGATCGCGACCGGAGCGACCACGTCCTCGAACGCGTTCACGGGCTCCGGGGTCCCCGGGATGGCCACGGGTGCGCCGGCGTCGAGCAGGTAGCGGACCATCATCATCGCGTGGTTGCGCTCCTCGACCGCCTGCGCGTAGAAGGAGGCGGCCAGCCGCGGCAGGGTCAGGCCGTCGTAGTAGACGGCAGCCGCGACGTACTGCTGCGAGGCGGCGAACTCATGGCCGATCTGCTGCTGGAGTTGCACGACGAACCGCTCAGCGGTCATGGGCGGAAAGCCTCCTTGGTCAGCGCTTGCCGCGCTTCTTGCACCGCACGGGGCAGCGCTTGCACCGGGGTCTTGACTTGCAGCACCGCTTCCTCGGCTTGTGCTTCTTCGCGGCGGACATCCGGAGCCTAGCCTCCTAGCAGCAGCAGCACGGCGCACGCAGCGCCGACCGCTGCCGCCCACGCGGCCCAGGTGCGCTGGATCCTGGTCACCGCGCTTAGGGTACCCTAAGCGGGCCGACGGGCGCCGGCGGGGTGACCGAACAGGCGTGCCGAGGTCCGAAGCGACGACGTCCGAAGCGACGACGCCGTCGAGCGGCTCGGCCCGCTTGTGGAGGACCCCGACCCCTTGCGGCCCACGCCGAGGGAGGGAGCGATGCGGGGCTCCGCGACGCTGCCCCGCTGCGCTCAGCACAGGCCCCGCAGCGCCCCCGTGAGCCCGTGTCGACGGCACAGGTCGCTCAGGGCCTGGCGGGCGCCGGCGGGGTTGTCGGGCAACGCCTCGAAGGCGAGCAGGCCTCCGCGCAGGTCCTCGATGCCCACGGTCGGCGCCTCGAGGCAGAGGCGAGCGAGCCACCGCACCACCGCGCGGTCGTAGCGCGCAGGATCCTGGCGCTCGATCAGCAGGGTGATCGCGAGGGCGTCGTCGAGGTCCACGCGCGGGAGCTCGGCCGCCGCCGCATAGACCATCGAGAGGCGTCCGATGCGCAGAGCCCGGTGGAAGCGCGCATACGGGCTGCCCTCGCTCGTCATCGAACAGATGTTCGCATGCGGGTCAACTCGGGCTTCGCGACTCGCTACAGGGCAGCGCTCGTGCCGCCGATGACAGTCCCGGGGCCCGGCGGACGCCGTCCCTGCGCATGCGGCTATCTCGAGTGACATCTGGACGGGGAGTGCGACGGCTGCCGGCCGGCGACGGCCGTATGTGGGTGCTCAACGCGCTCATCGCCTGCGCGGCGATCGGCCTGCTGGCCGGTCCGGTGCGCTCGCTGCCGGACTTCGACCTGGGCATCCGGATCCCGTGGTGGCCGCTGGCCCTGGGCTTCCTCGCGGCCGAGCGTTGCGTGGTGCACCTGCACTTCCGGCGCAGCGCGCACTCGTTCTCGCTCGGCGACCTCCCGCTGGTCTTCGGGCTTCTCTTCGCGACGCCGCTGGACCTCGTGGTCGCCGGCCTCGCAGGACCCGCCGTGGTGGTGCTCTTCGACCGGCGCCTCCCGCTCATCAAGGTCATCTTCAACGCGGCCCAGTTCTGCCTGACCACGTGCATCGCCGTCATCCTGTTCCGCACGCTGGCCGACACGGTCGGGTCCTTCGGGCCGGCCGCCTGGCTCTTCGCCCTCATCGCGACCCAGGCCGCCGCCGTGGTGACCTTGCTGCTGATCTGCGCCGCCAGCTCGCTCTCGGAGGGGATGATCGGCGCCCGCGCGCTCGGGCGCATGCTCGCCATGGACCTCGCGGTCACCGCGACGAACGCCAGCCTCGGGCTCGCGGGCGGCGTGATCGTCGCCTACGACGCGCGCGCGCTCCCGCTCCTGGTCGTCCCGGGGGTCGCCGTCTTGATCGCCTATCGCGCCTACGCCTCCCAGCGCCAGCGCCACGAGAGCCTCAAGTTCCTCTACGAGACCACGCGGACGCTGTCGCGCTCGCCCGAGATCGTGCTCGCGCTCGAGGGCCTGCTCGCCCGGTCCGTGGAGGCGTTCCGCGCCGAGGTGGCCGAGATCGTCCTCTTCCCCGCCGAGGGCAACGTGCCGCTGCGAACGACCCTCGGCCCCGGGGACGTGCGGGAGGTGATGCAGCCCGTCGAGAGCGAGATAGCAGACGAGCTGCGAGCGCTGGTCGACCAGGACGGGCCGGTCACGCGCGTCACCGCCAACTCCGGCGGCCCGCGCCTGTGGCGCTACCTGGAGGAGCGGGGCGTCACGCACGGGATGCTCGCCGTGCTCCCAGGGGAGACCCGGGTGGTGGGAACGATGCTTCTCGCGAACCGCCCCGGCGTCGTGCGCGAGTTCTCCGACCAGGATTTGCGGTTGTTCGAGACCCTGGCCGCCAACGCCAGCGTCGCCCTGCAGTACGACCGGCTCGAGCAGACGGTGTGGCAGCTGCGCGAGCTCCAGCACCAGCTCGAGCACCAGGCCTACCACGACTCGCTGACAGGCCTGGCCAACCGCATTCTCTTCACCGACCGGGTCGAGGACGCGCTCGGCCAGCGCATCGGCGCCATCGCGGTGCTCTTCGTCGACGTCGACGACTTCAAGACCGTCAACGACACGCTCGGGCACGCGGTCGGCGACCAGGTCCTGGTCGCGGTCGCCGAGCGCCTGCGCGGCTGCGTGCGCCCGAGCGACACGGTGGCGCGCTTCGGCGGCGACGAGTTCGCGATCCTGCTGCCCAAGCTCGACGGTCCCGAAGATGTCGTGGTGGTCGCCGAGCGCATCCTCGCGGCCTTCGCCCGGCGCGTCGCCACCGGCGACGAGGCGGTCAGCGTCCGGGCCAGCGTGGGGATCGCGACCAGCGGCCCCGATGCCACCCGCGCGGGGGACCTCATCCGCGACGCCGACGTCGCCATGTACGGGGCCAAGCAGCGCGGGAAGGGTCGCTGGGCGCGATTCGAGCGCTCGATGCACACGGCCATCCAGCGCCGGCACGGCCTCAAGGAGCAGCTACAGCGCGCGGTCGACCGGCGCCAGTTCGCGGTCGAGTACCAGCCGATCGCGCAGCTCGGCACCGGCGTGGTCGTCGCCGCTGAGGCGCTCGTGCGCTGGAACCACCCTGAGCGTGGTCTCGTCGCGCCGGGCGAGTTCATCCCGCTCGCGGAGGAGACCGGGCTGATCGTCGCCATCGGCGAGTTCGTGCTCGACGCGGCCTGCCAGCGCGCCCACGACGCTCACGACCAGGCCGGGAGGGGGCGCCGGCTGAGCATGCACGTCAACCTCTCGGCGGTCGAGCTCCAGCACGTCGACGTGCTCGAGCGCGTCACCTCGACCCTGCGCCGCCACAGCCTCGCGCCCGATCAGCTCGTGCTCGAGATCACCGAGAGCGTCCTGGTCGACGCGCAGATGAGCGCGACGCTGCGCGACCTCCACGAGGCGGGCGTCCGGCTGGCGCTCGACGACTTCGGGACGGGCTACTCCTCGCTGAGCTACCTGCGCTCGTTCCCCCTCGACATCCTCAAGATCGCCAAGCCCTTCGTGGACGGCATCGCCGACGGCCGCGAGGAACGCTCCTTCGTCCGCCTGATCGTCGAGCTCGCCAAGACCCTGGGCCTCGATGTGGTCGCCGAGGGCATCGAGTCGGCCGGCCAGCTCGAGGTCCTGCGCGAGCTCGGCTGCGACCTCGGCCAGGGCTTCTACCTCTCGCCGCCGCTCACCGCGACGCTCGAGGAGCGGGTGCGCGTCGAACGGACATCCAGCACGGATGCGGAGGCCCGTGACACTGGCCGATACGGCAGCAAAGAGCTGTACGACTCAGGCCGCCGCGAGGCGGGGACGCAACGCTAGCGGCCCCATCGCGCCGGGCGGGTCGCGTCCAATCGTGGCTCAGCGCCGGGCGGGTGCGCCAGCTCGAGCAGCGCGCTTGGTACGCACCGCGCCGCCGTGGCGACGGCCCCCGTAGCCTGACCCGCGTGCCGGGAGCCCGCCTGCTGGAAGCCTACCGCCGGACGGGCGCCGATCCGCCGTTCGGCGATCCCCGGCGCGCGCACGGACTCGAGCTGGAGGGCTACTACTGGCGGCTCACCGATGCCGCGGCGGGGCGCGTCGTGGTGGCGCTGGGCGCTGTCTGCCGGAGTCCCCGGGGAGATTGGGGGCTCGTGGCGCTGGCGGGTCACCCCGGCGGCTACGTGCGCTGGGCGCTGACCGAGACCGCGCGGGCGGACCCGGCCCGGCTCGGCGTCGTCGCCGGGGACGCGCTGGCGGCCTCGGCGGACCGCCTGCGGGTGGACCTCGGACCCGGCGCACGGCTCGACGTGCGCTTCTCGCGGCCGATCGGCTGGCCGCGGGCGGCGTTCGGCGCGCTGGGTGCGGCGCACGCGCTGCCCGGCCTGCCGCAGTACTGGCACCCCCACCTGCTCGGCGCGCGCGTGCGGGGCGAGGCACGGCTCGGGGACGACCGCGTGGACCTCTCGAGTGCGACCGCGTATGCGGAGAAGAACTGGGGACCGTCGTTCTCCGAGCACTGGTGGTGGGGCCAGGCGCAGGCCTTCGACGGCGCGGACGCCTGCGTGGCGTTCGCCGGTGGCCGCATCGAGCTGCCCGGGATAGCCGCGGCGCCGACGGCGCTCGTGCTGCGCCTCGGCGGCGACGTCCTGCGCTTCTCGCCGCCGCTGGCGCGGATGACGGCGGCGGTGGGGGAGGGCGGCTGGCGAGTGACGGCCCGGTCGGCGCGACACTCGGTGGAGCTCGAGGGCGACTCCGCCGGGCGGGCGCCCGTGCTCCTGCCCGTCCCGGTCCCGGCGCAGCGCTGCGTGGAGGTGCGTTCGCGCCAGTACCTGGCCGGCCGGGTGAGCGTGCGGGTCTTGCGCCGCCGGCTAACGCTGTTCGCCGGGGAGTCGGCGCTCGCAGGCCTCGAGCGGGGCGGACCGGCCTAGGGCCACTAGCCTCGGCCCTCCTCCGCCCTGCGCGCGGCGAGCGCGAGCGGCTCGGCGCCCACGAGGGGCTCGAAGGGACCGATCACCGCCCACAGCGCCCGCAACCGCAGGGCCGCGGCCGTGTCCACGGGCTCCACGCGCGCCTCGCTGATCAGCTCGGAGCGCCCGTCGCCCGCCGGTTGCGCCCAGTGCGCGAACAGCACGCGCACGGTCCCGGGCTCCGACCAGGCGGCGAAGTCGCCCGGGCTCTCGAGCCGCGGGTAGTCGCGCGCCAACGTCCAGATCCTGCCGCAGAGCCCGGAGATCGACCAGCGCTCGCCCTCGTCGAGCACCGTGAACGGGTAGCGGCGGAACAGCTCGTCGAAGGTCTGGCCGGCGGGAACGCCGGGGATCCTCCAGCGCACCAGGCGCGCGAGCCTTCCCGTGTCGGCGATGCGGATCTCGGTCGCTGCGCGCCAGAGCGCCGCGGGCTCGACGACGGCGGCCTGGCGGTGCACGCTGCGGACCGCCGGGTCGCGCATCCAGTCGTCGAGGCGGGCGTCCATCACCCCCTAGAGTGCCCGCAGGGGCATGCGGCTGATCCAGCACAAGAAGGAGGCATACTGGTTCTACCGGTTTCTCTCGGCGGCCTATGACCGCTACGTCAACCCGCTGTTCTGGACGCCGGGGATGCGCGAACACGCGCTGGCCGGCGCACGTCTGGACGAGCGGCGGCTGCAGACGCTCGACGTCGGCGCGGGCACCGGGTTCACGACGGAGGGGATCGTCGAGCGTGTGGACGCCGACTGCGTGACGATGCTCGACCAGAGTCCCCACCAGCTCGCGCGAGCGCGAGCCCGGCCGGCGCTTGAGGCGTGCCGCAAGCTGCTCGGGGACGCAGAGGCGCTGCCGTTCGCCACCGACTCCTTCGACCGCTACGTGTCGGCCGGCTCGATCGAGTACTGGCCCGATCCGCAGCGCGGCATCGCCGAGGCCTTCCGCGTGCTGCGCTCGGGAGGCGTTGCGCTCCTCGTCGGGCCGGTGCCCCCGGGCGACCGGATCCTGCGTCGCCTCGCCGAGCTGTGGATGCTGTTCCCAACAGAAGCCCAGTACCGCGAGTGGTTCGAGCGGGCGGGCTTCGCCGGCGTCGAGATCCGGTCCGTGGCGCCCGGCTGGTACCGCGACCGGCGCAGCCGCTACGCGCTGGCCGTGACCGGCCACAAGCCGCGCGGGGGAGAGTCGCCGCCGGAGCCCGCGGCCGTCCGCGAGGAGCTTGACGCGCCGATGACGCCGCGGGGGCGCCTCGTGTTCGCCGGGCGCTTCGTGCTCGGCTCCCTCGCGGGCGCCGCCTTCGTGCCCGTGGGGGTCGCGCTTGCGCTGCGCGCGCGGCTCGACGACCGCCGCCGCGCCGCGGCGCGATGATCTGGGGGGCCGTGGCCGCGCCGGCGGGGCGCGCCCGCCGCGCCGCCGGCGCGCTCGAAGTCCTGTGGCGCTTCTCGCGTCCGCACACGGTCATCGGCACGACCGTGAGCATCGTCGCCATCTACCTCGTAGCGGTCGACGAGGGGCTCGCCTCGGGCGCGGGCGACCTCGCGCTGACCCTGCTGGCGGGGCTGTGCGTGAACGTCTACATCGTCGGGATCAACCAGCTGGAGGACGTCGAGATCGACCGGGTCAACAAGCCCTACCTTCCGCTCGCCGCCGGCGACATGACGCGCGAGCAGGCGCGCGCGCTGGTGGCCGCCGCGGGGATCGTCCCCGTGGTGCTGGCGCTCACGCAGGGCTGGGTCGAGCTGTCCGCCGTGCTCGCCGGCCTCGTCGTCGGCACCGCCTACTCCGTGCCGCCGCTACGGCTCAAGCGCTTCCCGGCCGTGGCCTCGCTGTCGATCTCCGGCGTACGGTCCGTCGTGGTCAACCTCGGCGTCTACGCGCACTTCGGCACGGTCATCCCCGCGCCGATCTGGGCGCTGACGCTGTTCGTCGTGCCCTTCTCCTTCGCGATCGCGATCCTCAAGGACGTGCCCGACATGGAGGGGGACCGCCGCTTCCGGGTCATGACCTTCTCCGTGCGCCTCGGCGCCGGGCGGGTGCTGCACATCGCCCTCGCCGCGCTGGCCGTCGCCTACCTCGGCATGGCGGCGATCGGACCGGTCGCGCTCGACACCGCCGACCCGGTCCTCCTCGTGGCCGGGCACCTCGGCGCGCTCGCGATGCTCTGGCGCTGGAGCCGGGAGGCCGACGTGGCCGACCACGCCTCCTTCACGCGCTTCTACATGCGCGTGTGGAAGCTGTTCTTCCTCGAGTACGCACTCGTCGCGCTCGCGTGCCTCGCGGGCTAGGAGGAACGACGCCGGCGAAGGGCCAGCAGGCCGATCAGTCCCGCGATCGCCGCGCCGAGGAGAGCCGGCAGCGCCAGGTGTGGGAGCCGCGAGGCCGAGGAGGCCGAAGGGGCTGCCTCGGCGGGAGCGGGCGGCTTCACGGGGGCGGGCTCGGGCGTGTCCACGAAGCGCCGCAGACGCGGCCGGGCGCTAGCGGGCGCGGGCGTGCGCGCCGGCCGGGGCGCCTCGGGCTCGGCTCCCTCGCCCTCGGGCAGGACGGTCGGCGACTCGGACTCGGAGTAGGGGACGCGGTAGTGCTCGTAGAGACGGCGCTCCTCGGCGATGCTCAGCGTCTGGCCGGCATCCGGGCGCGGGGCGGCGCCGATGCGGTCGCGGTCCTGGTCGACCCGGATGGCCGACGCCTGGACCGTGGCCCCCGCCAGCGGCACGAACGCCACGCCGCCGTCATCGTTCAGGCGGACGAGCACCCACTCGGGCGCATCGGTGGCCTCGTCGAGGAAGATCGCGTCCACGAGTCCGAGCGGCCCACCGTCGCTCGCGTGCACCTCGCGCCCCGGCCAGGCGGCGTAATCCTGGAAGTCGTTGCGCGTCGGGAGGTCGGCCATCGCACTCCTGCGTACCGGGCACGGGCACGGTCCAAACACCCAAACCGCCTACGGTGATCTGCGCCCAATCTCCGGGAACCGACCCTCATCCGGGGGCGACGTTCGCTTGAGGATGTCCCGGTGCGGGAAGTACACCGTTTAATGGACGAGCAACTCGACCTCACGCTGCCTCCCGGCCCGAGCGCCGCCTCGACCGCACGCAACGCCCTGACGCGCCGCTTCAGCAACATCCTGACCGTTCGCGGTCTCGAGGACCTGCGGCTGCTGGTCACCGAGCTGATCAGCAACAGCCTGCGACACGCCGGCCTGCGAAGCGGCGACCGGGTATCCGTGCGGGCGGGCGTGCGCGACGGGCACGTCCGGGTCGAGGTGCGCGATCCCGGCCGCGACGGTCCGGTCCGCAAACGGGACCCGCACGGACGCGGAGGTGGCTACGGCCTCTATCTGGTGCAGCGGCTATCCAGGCGCTGGGGCGTGGAGCGGAACGGGGGCACCGTCGTGTGGTTCGAGCTTCCAGCCGCGGGCGCCCGCTAGCATCTGTCCCGGGCCGCATACCGCGGCTCAGCGTTCGGAGGTTGGGGAGTGACTCGTTATCGAAGATGACGTGCGGCGGAGCGTGGGAGCACCCATGAGCAGCGCGGAGCTCGGAGAACTGGAGCCGTTCAGAATCGAGGTAGAGCCCTCGCGCGATGTCGTCCGCGTCATTCCGGTCGGCGACCTCGATCTGGCGACCACGGAGAACCTGCGGGACGAGCTCGTGCGTCTGCACGGGGCGGGCTTCAACCGGTTGGTGCTCGACCTGCGCCAGCTCCGGTTCATGGACTCGACGGGCCTGCGGCTCATCCTCGAGGTCGACACGCAATCGCGGGACGACGGCTGGGACTTCTCACTCGTCAGGGGGCCCGACGCCGTCCAGCGGCTCTTCGAAATCACCCGCATCACCGGTCGCCTGGACTTCGTGGACGGCTGAGGGAGGCTCGAGCACGAACACCTCGACCGCCACGTCGGGGTCGATGTGGTTGTCGCTCATGAAGGCCACGACGTGCCGCCCGGTCAGCTGCTCGACGGCGCCGACGACCTCGTCGCTCATGGCGACCTGGTAGCGCTTGCGAATGTCGAGCACCGCCTGGGCATCGCCCTTGGCGGCGAGCACGCGCTCGCCCTTGGTCCGGGCGTCCTGCACGACGACCACGATCACGTTCTCGCCGATGGTCGTGCGCGCCTTGGTCGGGCCCCGGCCGGTGTACTCGGCCAGCGCACGGACCACGAGGTTCGAGATCGACGCGGCGAGATGGCCTCCCCGAGAAAGCTGCTGGATCTCCATCGCGCCTCCTTCGGCGATAGGGGGCAAGGCCGTCCGCCCGCTCATCCTAGCCGCCGGCGGCCGGGGCAGCCACCGGCCGCTGCCGGGCGGGAGGGGCATCCTGCCGCTACCGTGAAACGCGACGCAAACGATTCGGAGGGCGCGATGACGCGGAGAATCGAAGCCGGACCGCTGCTGGTGGGGCTTGGGGCGATTCTGCTCCTCGTGAGCGTGTTCCTCGACTGGTACACGCCCCGGGTGACGGCCTGGGACGCGTTCGAGGTGCTCGACCTCGCGCTCGTCGTGCTGGCCCTGGCGGCGCTGGTGGCGGCGGTGGGGATCCTGCTGCCCGACAGCCGGGTGGTCGAGCGCCACTGGCTGCCGCTCATCGTCGCGGTGGCGGCGGTGATCGTCGGCTCGCAGATCCTCGATCCGCCGCCCGGCGTTGACGGCGACCCGGACACCGGCGCCTGGTTCGCGCTCGGCGCGGCACTCGCGCTGTGCGCGGGAACCCTGCTGAGCCTCGGGCGGGTCTCGTTCGCGCTGACCGTCGAGGGTCGCGGTGACACGCGCCGGCGCGTCTCGGCCGTCGACGCCCGCACCGACCCCACGACGGGCGAGGTCGTCCCGCCCACCGGGGGCACCGAGCCGCTCGACGAGCCCAAGCCCGGGGTCGTCGATTCCTCCCGGGCGAAGCGGGCGCGCTCCTGATGCCGGCCGCGCCCGACGTGTCCTTCGAGCTGGAGCGCTTCGGGTGGGTCTCCGACGACCGGCTGGAGGTCGCCGGGCGCTGGCACGGAGTCCGGCGCAAGTTGCCGCGGGCGACGCTCGTGGTCGAGGTCGACGGCCGCAGCCGCCGCCTGCGCGCGCTGTCCGGAACCGCGGAGTCCACCCCAGATCGCTGGCAGGCCGCCTTTCCGTGGGAGGGCGAGCCCGTCCGGCTGGGCGGCGCGGAGCTCGAGCTCGGCCGCAGCATCGTCGTCGAGCTGCCGCGGCCGCGGCGATCCCCCGCACGACCGAGCGACCCAGCCGCCGCCCAGGTCATCGCCGCGACGAGGCCCGAGCGCGCTCAAGCCGCGGATGAGGCGGTGGATCGCCAGCGCGACGACGCCGGGCAGCTCCGGGCGGCCCTCGACACGACTCGGGCCGACGCCGAGGCTGCCCGCGCCGAGGTCGCGCGCCTCCGCGAGGAGGCGGCGAGCGCCGAGGCCGCCGGTGAGGCAGCCCGTTCGCTGCTGGACGACGCTCAGGCGGAGGCCACCGCAGCGCGCGAGGCGCTCGAGCACGCCCAGGAGGAGACCGCGGTCGCACGTCGGGCGCTCTCGGCGGCGCGCGAGGCCGAGGAGGACGAACGCGCCGACCTGGCGCGCGTCGCCGCCGAGCTCGAGGAGCTGCGCGGCAAGCACGCGCGCATGGCTGAGGAGCTGGCCGCCGCGCGCGGCGAGCTGGAGGCGGCCGCCGAGCGGCTGCAGGAGGCCCAGACGGCGGGTCGCGACGAGGCGCAGCGGCTGCGAGAGGAGCTGGCGAGCGCCCGCGCGCTGGCCGCCGCGGTGCCGCGGCCGCGACCGAGCGGGGGACCGGCGGCCCAGGAGCGGCCTGCGCAGGACCGGCCGCCGCCTACGGGGCGCTTCCGCCCGCCGCCCGTGCGGGAGCCGCCGGTGCGGGCGGGGGCGCCGGCCGTCAGCGTGACCGAGCGGGCCGCGGCGTGGCTGAGCGGCTCCGCCGAGCGGGCGCGCGGCGCCATCAGCTCCGGGCCGACCGCCGCGGATGGGACCGCCCGGCGCGCGTCCGCCCTCGCCCGCCGGACCGAGCCGGCGGCGGCCCGCCCGAGGACCGACCGCGCACGCGCTGCGCTCGCGCGCCGCAGGCCGCAGCACGACGCGCACACCGAGCCGTCGTGGGCGCTGCGCGGCGTGGCGATCGCGCTCGTCGCCGTCCTGCTCGTCGCTCTCGCCCTGATCGTGAGCTTCCTGGCCTGATCTCCACGCGCCCCGGTCGCTCAGACCGCCGGCGGACGGAAGCGCACCGTCACGCGCTCGAAGCCGAGGCCGCGCATCATGCCCGCGAGCATCGCGCGTGTGTTCGCCTCCGCCCGGCGTCGCAACTCGGGGTCCGAGCGCGCGGCCTCGGTCAGCTTGCGCGTGGCGAGCTGGTAGAGCGGCTGCTCCACGCCGGGGTTGTCGGCGAAGAGGTCCTCGACCCTGTCGACCAGGCCGCGGTCGCGATCGAACACGCGGGTGCGGTCTGGGTCCAGCCGCGGCGGCGTCAGGGTCGCCGCGGGGAGCGTGATGGCGACCGACCGGCGGTCCTCGGAGACGCGCACGGCGCTTCCCGGCTTCCCGAGCTGGGAGAAGTCGACCGCGGCGTCGACGCTGCCGGCGGCGACCATGAGCGTCCGCTCGCCCTTGATGAACGACGGCAAGAGCCTGCTGTCGCGCTCGAGGTCGACGACGACCTGGAGGTTCGCGCTCGCCGCCCGGTACTGGCTGAGGTTCCGAAGCGACTTCTGGAGCACCGGGCCGCTGCGGTCCGTGGTCTCCTCCCGGAACGGGTTGAGGCTGGGCAGCAGGGACGGGACGAGGGCGAGCAGGGCCAGGAAGCCGAG
This sequence comes from Solirubrobacteraceae bacterium, assembly GCA_035633075.1. Lineage (GTDB taxonomy): Bacteria > Actinomycetota > Thermoleophilia > Solirubrobacterales > Solirubrobacteraceae > DASQFQ01. The sequence goes on from DASQFQ010000197.1 coordinate 12,863, forward strand.
CGCGACGGCCGCCAGCACCGCGAGCCCGCGGAGCCCGCGCCGGCGCGGGCGGGGCGAGCGTTGGTCGGCGAGCAGGCCCACGGCAGGGAGACGGTAGCGCGCGCCGGGCACCGGTCGGGGGTCTGAGGGCGCCCGGATCAGGCCACGCTGATGTAGATCGCCGGCTCGTTGAGCAGGGCGGCCGGGTCGAAGCGCCCGAGCAGCTCGGGCCCGCTGCGCGCCGTACCCAGGCGCAGGCTGCGCGCCATCCACTCCACCATCCGCGCGGCGCCGAGCTCGCGCAGGGTGATCGCCCCGTGGCGCTTGGCCAGCCGAGCGCCATCGGGCCCCAGCACCAGTGGCACGTGCGCGTGGCGCGGCTCGGGCAGGCCGAGCAGGCGCGCGAGCAGCAGCTGGCGCGGCGTCGTGTCGACCAGGTCGGCCCCGCGCACCACCTCGCCGACGCGCTCGGCGGCGTCGTCCACCACCACGGCGAGGTTGTAGGCGGGCGCACCGTCGTTGCGGCGGATCACGAAGTCGTCGACGACGCCCTCCCGGTGGCCGAGCAGGCGGTCCTCGAACCCGACGCGCGCGCCTTCGGCTATGACGCGCAGCGCGGGCGGGTGCCCTCCGGCGCGCTTGCGCTCGAGCTCGCCGCGGGTCAGCCGCAGGCAGGTGCCCGGATAGGCGCCCTCGGGCAGCGGGCCGTGCGGGGCCGAGGCGGAGGCCCGGATCTCGGCGCGTGTGCAGAAGCACTCATAGACGCGCCCGGCGTCCCGCAGCCGCTCCACGGCGCCCTCGTAGAACGCGTGCCGGCTGGACTGGACCACCACCTCACCGTCCCAGTCGAGGCCGATGGCGCGCAGGTCGGCGAGCTGCTCCTCGGCCATCCCCGCCTTCACGCGCCCCTGGTCCAGGTCCTCCAGGCGCACGTGGAAGCGCGCGCCCTGCGACCGGGCGAACAACCAGGCCAGCAGCGCCGTGCGCAGGTTGCCGACGTGCAGGACCCCGGTCGGGCTCGGGGCGAAGCGGCCGTCAGCCGTCACGCCGCAAATGCGAAGGGCAGCTCGTCCACGACCTCGGCGAGGCGCGGAGCGTTGCGGTCGCGCTCCGAGTAGACGAGATCGATGCCCGACGGCCACTCGATGCCCACGTCGGGATCGTCGAACCGGATCCCCGCCTCGGTGGCCGCGTCGTAGTAGGCAGTGCTCTTGTAGACGAAGTCGGCCTCGTCGGAGAGCACGCAGAAGCCGTGGCCGAAGCCGACCGGGATCCACAGCTGGTGGCCCTCGGCGTCGTCGAGCTCGCAGCTCTCCCATTGTCCGAACGTCGGCGAGCCGCGGCGGAGGTCGACGACCACGTCGAGCACCCGACCGCGAGCGCAGCGTACGAGCTTGCCCTGCCCGGGGTGCGTCTGGAAGTGGATGCCGCGCAGCGCCCCGCGCCGCGAGCGCGAGTGGTTGTCCTGCACGAAGGCGGCGTCCACGCCGTGCTCGCGCCAGACGTCCTCGCGAAAGGTCTCCATGAAGAAGCCACGCTCGTCGCCGTGCACGGCGGGCGCAAGGCGCACGAGGCCCTGCAGGCGGGTGGGGATGCGCTGCATCGGAGCGGGTCAGCTTACGAGGGAAGGGATCTCCGGCGGCCGCGTCGAAACAACCGCTCGCGATGCCGAGGACCGTCACGATGCCCCCCGCCGCCCGGGGCCACCAGACCCTGTCGGCCTACATCTCGTCGCGTTTCGACGAGTTCTCGCGCTCCCAGAAGGACGTCGCGCAGTACGTCGTGGACCATCTCGACGAGGTCGCCTTCCATACCGCCGAGGAGCTCGCGCGCCGAGCCAGCACCTCCTCCTCCACCGTAGTGCGCTTCTCCCAGGCGCTCGGCTTCGAGGGCTTCCCCGAGCTCCAGGAGGCGGCGCGCGACGAGTACCGCCACCACCACCGCCGCGCGGACCCCGCGAACGGGACCGAGGCGGCGACCCCGCTCTTCTCGCTCGACCAGAGCGCCTTCGAGTCTGCCGTCGCGGCCGACCACGTCAATGTCGAGGAGACGGCCCGCAAGGTCTCGCGCTCGGAGGTGGACAGCGCCATCGAGGCCATCGCCACCCACGAGAAGGTGCTGATCGCCGGCACGGACCAGATGGCCTTCTTCGCCTCCTACCTCCGCCACCTGCTGATGCTGCTCGACATCCGCGCCGAGATCGCGGCGTCGCCGTCGCAGGAGGCGCTGTCGCGCCTGGGGCGCATCGATGACGCCACGCTGGTGATCGGACTCTCGGCCGGCAGGCCCCACCCGCTCGTGGTGCGTGCCATGAAGATCGCGCGCCACCGCAAGGCCGGAACGCTGGCGATCGTCGACGCCACGCTCTCCGAAGTCTCCAAGCTCGCCGAGCGCACCCTCTACTACTCGTCGAACTCGCCCGCCTTCGTGCGCTCGCACGCCGGGCTGCTGTCGATCGTCCAGGCGCTCGCCTACGGCGTCTACGCGCGCGACGCGGCGCAGTACGACGACCGCATCAGGGCCTTCCGGCTGAAATAGCGGGCCGCCCGGGTTGGAGTACCGGCCCGCACGATCTTGGACGGGGCAAACGCCGCGCCGCGGCTACCATTGACCTCATGCGCGACGAGGCGACATTCCGCGTCAAGGCCGGTCTGGCCGAGATGCTCAAGGGCGGCGTGATCATGGACGTCGTCGACGCCGAGCAGGCCGAGATCGCCGAGCGCGCCGGCGCCGCCGCGGTGATGGCGCTCGAGCGCGTCCCGGCCGACATCCGCCGCGACGGCGGCGTCGCGCGCATGTCCGACCCGATCCTGATCAAGGGGATCCAGGAGGCCGTGACCATCCCCGTGATGGCCAAGGCGCGCATCGGCCACTTCGTCGAGGCGCAGGTGCTCGAGGCCCTCGAGGTCGACTACATCGACGAGTCCGAGGTGCTCACGCCCGCCGACGAGGCCAACCACATCGACAAGTGGGCGTTCAAGCTGCCCTTCGTCTGCGGGGCCACCAACCTCGGCGAGGCGCTGCGCCGGATCGCCGAGGGCGCGGCGATGATCCGCTCCAAGGGCGAGGCGGGCACGGGCGACGTAGTCGAGGCCGTCCGCCACATGCGCCGCATCACCGGCGACGTCAAGAAGCTCGCCGTGATGGACGACGCCGAGCTCGCTACCGCCGCCAAGGAGCACCAGGCCCCGCTGGACCTCGTTCGCCAGGTCGCCAAGGCGGGGCGGCTGCCGGTCGTGCTGTTCTGCGCGGGCGGGATCGCCACGCCGGCCGACGCCGCGCTGATGATGCAGATCGGCGCCGAGGGGGTGTTCGTCGGCTCGGGGATCTTCAAGTCCGAGGACCCCGCCGTCCGCGCCGCCGCGATCGTCGAGGCCACGACGCACTTCTCCGATCCCGAGCGCGTCGCCCGCGCCTCCGAGGGCCTCGGCACCGCCATGGCCTCGCTGGAGACGCGCAAGCTCGAGGAGCAGCAGCTCCTCGCCAACCGGGGCTGGTAATGCCCGGCCCGCTGGTCGGCGTCCTCGCCCTGCAGGGGGACTTCGCCGCGCACGCGCGAGTGCTGCGCGAGCTGGGCGCCGACGTGCGCGAGGTCCGCGTCCCGGCCGACCTCGAGGGGCTCCAGGGGCTCGTGATGCCGGGCGGCGAGTCGACGACCATGACGCTCGGGATCGAGCGGGAGGGGCTCGCGGACCCCCTGCGTGAGCTCGTGCGCTCCGGGACGCCCGTGTTCGGCACGTGTGCGGGGATGATCATGCTCGACCGTGAGCACCTCGGCCTCGCCGACTACGCCTGCCGCCGCAATGCGTTCGGCCGCCAGATCCGCTCCTTCGAGGCCGACCTGCGCATCCCGGGAATCGCCGGCCCTCCGGTCCGCGCGGTCTTCATCCGCGCCCCCTGGGTCACGGACGCGGGCGCCGGCGTCGAGGTCCTCGCCTCCGTCGACGGCCACCCGGTCGCCGCCCGCCAGGACAACATGCTGGTCATCTCCTTCCACCCGGAGATCGCCGGCGAGCACCGCCTGCACGAGCTGTTCCTCACGCGGGTGCGCGAACGTGCCGGGGCGAGCTCGACCGCCTGACCGGCAGGTGGGACTCGCTGGCCATCAGGCGAGCGCGGCGATGCGTTCGGCGGCCTCGGCGAGGTCGCCGGCGCGCACGTCGGGCTCGGGCACGGAGTCCAGGAGCACGCGCTCGCGGCGGGCGATCCAGGCCGTGCGCAGCCCTGCGTGCTTGGCGCCCGCGACGTCCCACCAGTGGGCGGCCACGAGCCAGATCTCGGCGGCCGGGACGCCGGCCTGCCGCACGGCGGCGCCGTACACGCGCCGGTCGGGTTTGAACACCCCGACCCGGTCGGTGCCGATCACGTGCTCGAACCGGTCGCGCAGCCCGGCCGCCTCGAGCACCGCCTCGGCGCTCTGCGTCGCGCTCTGCGTGAGCACGCCGAGGCTCAGGCCTGCAGCCGCGAGCCGGTCGAGCGCGGGCACGGCCTCGGGGTAGGGGGGCATGGAACCGAGCCGCTCGAGCGCGGGCTCGGCGAGGGCGGGGTCGGCTCCCGCCCACGCCAGGCGACGCCGGAGGGCGGCCCCCAGCAGGTCCGAGAAGGCTCCGTGCTCCCCGGCGATGGTCGCCACCATCGCCTGGGCGACGGCGTCGTCGAGCGCGGCCAGCACGAGCTCGGCGTCGCCGCCGAGCGGCTCGGCGAGCGCGCCGGGGTCCATCAGCGTCCCGTTGAGGTCGAAGAAGACCCAGGGCACGGCTCAGACCACCAGGCCGTGGCGCATGGTGTTCTCCGTCACCACCTGCGGCTCGACGAACCCCAGCAGGTAGCCCGGGCCGCCGGCCTTGGAGCCGGTACCCGAGAGGCGATTGCCGCCGAAGGGCTGGCGGGCGACCATCGCCCCGGTGATGGCCCGGTTGACGTATAGGTTGCCCACCGGCGTGCGGTCGACGACGTAGTCGACGGTGTCGGGGTTGCGCGCGAACAGGCCGCCCGTCAGCGCGAAGGGCGAGGCGTCGACGCGGTCGCAGGCGTCGTGCACGTCTCGGACGCGCTCGACCGCGAGCAGTGGGCCGAAGATCTCCTCGGTGAGCACCGGCGAGTTCTCGGGGAGGTCCGCGGCCAGCGTCGGCGCGGCGAACCAGCCTCCGTCCGGCACGATGCGCGCCCGCGCGGCGATCCGGCCCGAGCGCTCGGCCTCCGCCGCGTAGCGCGCCACCCGCTCCTGGGCCGCGCGCTCGATCACCGGTGGCACCTCGGTGTCCAGGCGCTCGGCCTGGCCGACGGCGAGCACCTCGATGGCACCCGACAGGCGCTGCACCAACGCGTCGTGGATCGCCTCGTGGCAGAGCACGCGCGCGGCGGCCGAGCACTTCTGGCCCGCGTAGAGGAAGGCGGACTGGACCAGCGCGGGGACCACCTCGTCGAGGTCGGCGTCGGAGTCGACGATCACCGTGTTCTTGCCGCCCATCTCCGCGATCACTCGCTTGAGGTGCTTCTGGCCCGGAGGCGTCTCGGCGGCGGAGCGCACGATCTCGAGGCCGACCTGGTTGGAGCCCGTGAAGGCGATGGTGTGCACTCGCGTGTCCTTGACCAGCGCGGCGCCGACGTCCCCCTCGCCCGGCAGCAGCGCCAGCGCCTCGGCCGGGACGCCGGCCTCGCGCAGCGCCTGCACGAGCACGGCGGCGCAGCCGGGGGCCTGCTCGGCGGGCTTGAGCAGCACCGCGTTGCCGGTCGCGAGCCCCGCCGCGACCATCCCGCAGGGGATGGCGACGGGGAAGTTCCACGGGGAGATCACGGCGACCACGCCACGCGGCGAGTAGCGCAGGTCGTTCCGCTCGCCCGGGACCTGCAGCAGCGGCGCTCCCTGCGCGAGGTCGAGCGCGCCGCGCGCGTAGAACTCGAGGAAGTCGATCGCCTCGCACACGTCGGCGTCGGCCTCGGGCCACGGCTTGGCGCACTCCCGGACCATCATCGCCGCGACGTCGAGGCGCCGCTCGCGCAGCCGGACGGCCGCTGCGAGCAGGATCTCCGCGCGGCGCGGCACGGGGGTCGAGCCCCACGCCCGCGCGCCGCTCTCCGCCGCCAGCGCGACCGCCGCGTCGACCTCCGGCGGCGTGGCCGAGGCCGCCTCGGCCACCACGCGGTCCGGGGCGCCGGGATCGGTCGAGAGGATGTCGTCGCCCTCGCGGCGCTCGCCGCCGATCCAAACGGGCACCCTCACCGGCGGCCGCGCGTCGTGCCCGGCGAGCGCGACGGCGAGCTGCGCGCGGACGGGCGCGCGGCGCAGCTCGAGGATCGGCTCGTTCGAGAACGCCTTCACGCGGTGGGTGACGGGGCAGGGCGCGCGAGCAGCTCCTCGATCGGCACGCCGCGCGCCTGCTCCTGCAGGAAGGAGTCGTTGGAGGTGTTCTCCAGCAGCCGCCGCACCAGGTAGGCCATGCCGGCCACGAGATCGCCCACCGGGCAGTAGGCGCGCACGCGCAGCCCCTGCGCCGCGATCGCCTCCTGCAGCGGATCGCCGAGGCCGCGCAGGATCTGCAGCTCGAGATCCCCTTTCTCGCCGCCGGAGAGACGGTTGTAGGCGACCGCGTGCGCGACCGAGCGCAGGTTGTGTGACGCGATCGCCGGGCGCAGGCCGCAGCCTCCCGCGCGGTGGTCGATCAGGCCGCGCGTGAGCTGCTCGAAGTTGACGTCGGAGTCGGCCTTGACCTCGAACACCGGCGGGCGCCAGCCGTGCTGGCGGGCCTCGACGATCTCGTGGTCCCAGTAGGCGCCCTTCACGAGCCGTACGGTCAGCGGCTGCGCCCGCCCGGCGCCCGCCCCGCGGGTCCACTCGACGATGGTCTGCAACGTCTGCGGGGAGTCGCGCAGGTAGGCCTGCAGCACGACGCCCGCCGAGGGTCCGTCGTGGAACTCCGGCTCGGCGAGCAGCGAGAGGATCAGCTCGAGCACGGCGTCGCGAGAGTCCAGCGACTCCATGTCGATGTGCAGGTGCGCGCCGAGCTCCTGCGCCTGGCGCAGCAACCCGCGCAGGCGTATGGCGGCGTCGCGCTGCCCGCGCTCGGGGGCGTCGGGGCGCAGCAGCGGCGTGAGCGCCGAGACCTTGACCGACAGGTTGGCCCGCGGGAGGCCGCCGAAGCCGTCGCGCTCCAGGAGCGGGCGCGCGGGCCAGTCGCGCATCGCCTCCGCCAGCGTCTCGAGCGCCTCGGTGCAGCGCTCGGCGTAGCGCCCGGCCTCCTCTTGCGTGACCGTCGCTTCCCCGAGCAGGTCCACCGAGGAGGCGACGCCGTCCTTCCACAGGCCCTTGAAGACGCCGAGGGCCGCGCGTGGGTCCTCGCCGACGATGAAACGGTGGGCCATGTGCTTGACGCCGCGCGCGGCCGCCGCGCCGAGGGCCGTCCGGCCCGCCCGGCTGGCGCCCATCCGCATGGCCACGCCGATCGGCGGCGGCGGGGAATCGACCTCGCCGAGGAAGCCGGTCAGGTGGCGCGCGAGGTCGTCGAGCGAGCGGCACGCCGGCGCGACGTCGACGAACCGGAACAGCGCCGCCTTGAGCTCGCCGTCCTGAGATGCGAGCTCCATGGCCTTGTCGTCGACGGCCTTGAGCGGATGGCGCGACGGCGACGGCAGCGCGGCGGCCAGCCGC
>DASQFQ010000198.1:0-2778 GCA_035633075.1 Solirubrobacteraceae bacterium
TGGGGCTCGCCGCCGATGATCGTTTCCTCGCTGAAGCGGCCGCGGATCTGGCGCGCCAGCTTGATGGCGCGGCCGCGGTCCAGCCGGCGGTCGCGCCAGCGGTCATAGCGCTGGCGCAGCGCTGGCTCCATCTTGGCCGCGGCCGTCGCCGCCGCGGAGGCCGCAACGCCCTGCACCGCCTTGTTGCGCGCGGCCGCACGCGCGGCCTGCGCGATCGCGCGGCCGGCGCTCATTCCCCCACCGCCCAGGTCGCCTTCACGCCCCCGCCCTGGGCCATGTTGACCACCTTGCGGTCGGCGTCGAGCGCGACGCGCGTCAACCCGCCGAGGACGGCCGGCGCGTCTCCCCCGTCGAAGGCGATCAGCGGGCGCAGGTCGATCCTCCGCGGCACCAGCTCCCCGTCGCGCAGCGTCGGGTGGCGCGAGAGCTCCACCAGCTCCTGGGCGATGAAGTCCTCGGGCCGGCGCTCGATGTCAGCGGCCGCCTCGCGCGCCTCCGGCCCGATGAGCACCCCTTCGCCGCCGACCCGGTCGCGGACCTTGACGACCATCTCCTCGAGACGGTCGAGCACCGCGGAGCGGGTGTCGTCGTCGGTGAGGTCGTAGGAGCGAGCCGGGGCGAGGAGAGGTTCCTCCTCGAGGTAGAAGCGGATCATCTCCTCCACGTACGCGTGGGCGAGCTTGTCGTCGGCGATCCCCACCCCGGGCGGGTTCACGACCGTCACGGTGCCGCGGCGCATCGGCTCTAGCAGCTTGTCGGCCAGGGCGCTCGAGGAGCCGTTCTCGTCGCGCAGCAGGTGGTAGTTCGAGCGCCGGTAGACGACGTCGACCTCCCGACGCTCCCCGTCGACCCGGGCGGCGACGCGGCCGTTGCGCGCCTCGAGGTCGTCGAGCGTGACCATCGGCACCCCGAGGCGGAAGGCGACGTCGGAGATCTCCCACTGCGCGTGGTTCTCGAAGCCGTCGCCGAGCACGACGATCGACGCGTCGCCGCGGCCGTCGGGGGCGGCGGAGCGAAGGACGGCCGCGAAGCGCTCGAACGCCTCCCCCGGGTCCGGCCTGTAGCCCGGCAGCGCGTCGCCGAGCACGTCCCGGACCACCTCCCAGGCCAGCGGCGCGAAGCCGATCCCGGTCGGCATGCGCAGGTTGTCCTCGAGCACGCGGAAACCGCCGTCGGCGCCGCGCACGACGTCGAGCCCCGCGAAGCCGGCCCAGACGGGGACTTCGAGCCCCCGCATGTCGGGCTCGTAGAACGGGCCGTCCTCGATCAGCCGCGCGGGCACGACTCCGGCCTCGACGATCCGGCGCTCGCCATAGGCGTCGCGCAGGAAGGCGTCGAGCGCGCGCACGCGCTGCGCCAGGCCGCGCTCGAGCTCGTCCCACTCCGCGGACGTGAACACGCGCGGGACGGCGTCGACCACGAACGCGTCGGGGCCGGTCTCGCCGTAGCGCACGGAGCGATCGCGGACGTGGGCGCGCAGCTCCTCGCCGAGCGCGGTCAGGTCGCGGCCCTCGAGCGCGCCGAGCGCGTCGCGGTAGTGCGGCCGCGGCTCACCCCCCTCGTCGTAGGCCTCGTCGTAGTAGGCGACTTGCTCCTCCACGGGCCCGAGCCTACCCAGCACGTGAGGTAAGACGCCGCCCTGTGCCGACGCTAACTCTCACGACCACCACCCTCGAAGAGGAGCTTCACATGAGTGCCATGGCCACAGCCCCGCAACCCGTGCCGACGCCGACGTCGGACGCCGTTCGTCGCGATCCCGTCGCACAGGCCTTCCTGCTCCTGCGCATCGCGTTCACCGTCGCGCCGATCCTCTTCGGCCTGGACAAGTTCGCCGGGGTGCTGACCGACGACTGGACGAGGTACCTCGCGCCCGAGTTCAACGACATCATCCCTGGCAGCGCCCAGGACGCCATGTACATGGTCGGCGTCGTCGAGATCGTCGCCGGCCTCACCGTCCTCATCGCCCCGCGCTTCGGCGGCCTTCTCGTCGCCGGCTGGCTCGGCGGCATCATCCTCAACCTGCTGCTCGTCGGCGGCTACGGCGATATCGCATTGCGCGACTTCGGACTGCTCCTCGGCGCCCTCACCCTCACCCGCCTGGCCAGCGCCCATCCCCGCCGGAACGCCGACGTTCAGGTGCGGTAACAGCGGCCCCCCGGGGCTATACTGCGCCGCTCGCGCGGCTGTAGCTCAGTTGGCTAGAGCGTCTGCTTGCCATGCAGAAGGTCGAGGGTTCGAGTCCCTTCAGCCGCTTGTGAGAAAGGCCCGCCGGTTTGCGGGCCTTTCTGTGCTTCCAGGGGCGGTGCGGAGGGCGACCCGGGAGAGCGGCCAGCCCGCTGGGTTCGCTTTCAGGGACCGGACCAGGGCCGCACGGGCAGTAAACCGTCTCGAGTCCTTCGTCTCATTGCCGGGCGGGGCCGGTAGCCGTGCCGAGCTCCGCCAGCCGCCGCTCGAGCAAGCGCCGCTCGGCGTCGTCGTGGACCAGCGCCAGCGCACGGCGGTAGGCGTCGCGGGCCTCTGCAATGCGACCGAGGCGGCGCAGCAGTTCGCCCCGCGTCGAGTGCAGGTAGCGGTAGTCCTCGAGAGCGAGGCGATCGACGATGTCGAGCCCCGCCTCGGGACCCTGCTCCTCGGCGACCGCGACGGCCCTGCTCAGCTCGACGACCGGCGAGTCGGTGAGGCGGGCAAGCTCGCCGTAGAGTGCGGCGATCTGGGGCCAGTCGCGTGGCTCGTCGGCATGCAGGGACGCGATCGCCGCCTGCACGACGTAGGGACCGC
>DASQFQ010000199.1:0-11255 GCA_035633075.1 Solirubrobacteraceae bacterium
TCGGCTTCCTCGACCACATGCTCGACCTGGTCGCCCGCCACGGCCGGCTCGACCTCGAGGTCAAGGTCAGCGGCGACCTGCAGACGGGCTCGCACCACACGGTCGAGGACACCGGGATCGTGCTGGGCCGGGCGCTCGACCGCGCGCTCGGCGACCGCGCCGGGATCGCCCGCTACGGGCACGCCGTCGTGCCCATGGACGAGGCGCGCGCGGCCTGTGTCATCGACGTCTCGGGCCGGCCGTTCTGCACGGTCGCCGGGTTGACGCTCCCGCCCGGGGACATCGCCGGCTTCGAGCACGAGGCCTCGGAGGAGTTCTTCCGCGCCGTCGCGTCCGCGGCGCGCCTGACGCTGCACATCGAGCTCCAGGCGGGTACAAACGCGCACCACATGATCGAGGCCTGCTTCAAGGCCTTCGCCCGCGCGCTACGCGCCGCCGTCGCGCTCGACGCGACGGAGCCCGGCGTGCCCTCGACCAAGGGGACGCTGACGTGACCACCGTCGCGGTCGTGGACTACGGGATGGGCAACCGCCGCAGCGTCGAGAAGGCGCTCGAGCACGTCGGCGCGCGGGTGCAGGTGACGGGCGACCACGACGCGATCCGCGCGGCCGACGGCGTGATCGTGCCGGGCGTCGGCGCCTTTCCCGAGGCGATGCGGCGGCTGGCCGCCGCCGGGCTCGACCGGGTCGTGGTCGAGCGGGCCAGAGAGGGGGCGCCATTGCTGGGCATCTGCCTCGGCATGCAGCTGCTGTTCGCATCCTCCTCCGAGCACGAGGGCGCCACGGGTCTGGGCCTGCTCCCCGGCGAGGTCACGCTGCTCGACGCGCGTGGCGGCAAGCTGCCGCACATCGGCTGGAACCGCGTGACCCTGGAGCGCCCGTCCCCCCTGACGGCCAGGCTCGGTGGCGCCGCGGCGTTCTACCACGTGCATTCCTACGTCTCCCGCCCCGCCGAGGCGGGCGACGTGGTCGGCCGCGGCGAGCACGGCGAGCGCTTCGCCTCGATCGTGGAACACCGCAACGTGGCCGGGGTCCAGTTCCACCCCGAGAAGTCCTCCCGCGACGGGCTCTTGCTGCTCGGCAACTTCGTGCGGTCCTGCACCCGGGTGATCGCCTGATCCTCTACCCGGCCATCGACATCCTCGAGGGCAAGGCCGTCCGGCTCGTCCAGGGGCGCTTCGAGGACCGGACCGTCTACCACGACGACCCGCTGGAGGCCGCGCGCGGCTGGGTGGAGGCGGGCGCGCGCTTCCTGCACGTGGTCGACCTCGACGGCGCCAAGACCGGCGAGCCGCAGTCGATCGAGCACCTGCGGCGGATCGTGCGCGAGACGGGGGTCCCGGTGCAGTACGGCGGGGGCCTGCGCAGCCTGGCGGCGACCCGCGAGGCCCTGCGGGCGGGCGCGGAGCGCGTGGTGGTGGGAACCGCGGCGTTCCGCGACGTGGATTTCCTGGACACGATCGTCGGCGCCTACGGCCCGCGGGTCGTTGTGTCGGTCGACGTGCGCGGCGGGCTGATCTCCACCTCGGGCTGGACGCAGACCACGCAGATGCCCGCGCGCGACGCCATTCGCCGCCTGCGGGACCGGGGTGTCACGTCCTACGTCTACACCGACGTCGACCGCGACGGCGGGCTGGTCGGCCCCGACCTCGACGCCGTCCGCCAGGTCGCCGAGGCGGTCCGCGGGCGCTTCCTGTACTCCGGCGGCATCGGCTCGGTCGAGGACCTCGCGGCGCTCGCCGGCCTGCGCCTGGTCAACCTGGCCGGCGCGATCGTCGGCAAGGCCCTCTACGAGGAGCGCTTCACGCTGGCGGAGGGCCAGGCGGCGCTGGACTCTGCACGGCGCGCCGGGCGACCGACGTCGATGCCCCGGCGGCGGAGGGGCTGAGGCACTAGACTCGCCACGGGCGGCGGTATTGATGCTCATCGAAACGGCCAACTCCCGCCATGGCGGGGACCCAGATCCCGACGAGGAGCGAGAGCGCCGCTGGGAGCCGGTCAGCCTACGCGAGTTCCTGCCGATGGCCGGGTCGGTGAGCTGTCTCATCGTCTCGGCCGTGACGACGGGCGCGGTCACGATCCTGCTCAACGTCGTCGCGGTCGGCCTGTGCCTGTGCTTCGTGGGGGCGGCGTGGCCCAGGCGGGGGGGGCCGAGCGCACCGGGCGGCACCCGTCAGCGCCGCGACTGACGGGGCTCGCACACCGATGCACTACAAGCGCGTGATCCCGTGCATGGACGTCGACGCCGGCCGGGTGGTCAAGGGCACCCGCTTCCTCGACATCCGCGACGCCGGCGACCCCGTCGAGCTGGCCGCCTTCTACGACGCCGAGGGCGCTGACGAGCTGGTGTTCCTCGACATCACCGCCACCTCGGACAAGCGCGATACGGTCGTCGAGCTGGCGCGCCGCGCCGCCGACGAGGTGTTCGTCCCCTTCACGATCGGCGGAGGCATCCGCTCCGCGGCGGATGCGCAGGGTGTCCTCGACGCCGGCGCCGACAAGGTCTCGGTCAACTCGGCCGCGGTCGCGCGTCCGGAGCTGGTCGACGAGCTCGCGCGCGTGTTCGGCGCGCAGTGCGTCGTGCTGGCGATCGACGCGAAGCGGGCCGGGGCCGGGTTCGAGGTCCACGTGGCCGGCGGCCGCACGCCGACGGGGCTCGACGCCGTGTCCTGGGCGTGCGAGGGCGTCCAGCGGGGGGCGGGGGAGATCCTCCTGACCTCCATGGACCGCGACGGCACCCAGGACGGCTATGACCTCGATCTCCTGCGGGCGATCTCCGGAGCTGTCGACGTGCCGGTGATCGCGTCGGGCGGCGCGGGCGAGCCCGAGCACCTCGTGGACGGCTTCGCCGCCGGTGCCGACGCCGTGCTGCTCGCCTCGGTCCTGCACTATGGGCGCCACTCCGTCGCCGCGCTCAAGGCGCACCTCGCGGCGGCGGGGGTGCCGGTGCGCGAGCTCAGGCTCAGCGCGCCCGCTTGACCTTCAGCCCGTACAGCGACGAGTAACCCGTCACGAAGAGCATTCGCCCGTCCGACACCGCTGGGTTGAAGGCGCCGCGGCCGAACGAGAACACCTTGCGGCCCGTCCGGGCGCCGAGCCCGGTGGTCGACTTCGCGCTCAGGTTGGAGAAGTAGACGATGTCGCCGATCACCGTCGCCCCGCCCGAGATCTTGCCGCCCGCGCGGTGGCGCCACAGAACCCTTCCCGAGCGCGCGTCGAGCGAGTAGAAGTTGCCGTCGTAGGAGCCGATGTAGACGCTCGGCTTGCCGCCCGGGGCCTGCGCGACAGCGGGGGAGGCGTAGACGTAGCCCCCGGTGCCCTTGCGCCACGCGAGCTTGCCGTTGGAGGAGGCGAAGGAGTAGACGTTGCCGTCGGTGTTGCCGATGTAGACGCGGCTGAAGGCGACGGCGGGCGTCGAGTAGAAGTTGCCCGCGGCGGTGCCGAAGCGGCTGCCGCGCGTGCTCGTCGACCACACCCGCACCCCGTCGCGCTGGCGGACGGCCTGCACGCGGCCTCCGTAGTCGCCGAAGTACAGCTTGCCGTTGGCCAGCGCCAGCCCGCCCTTGACGGCGCCGGCCGCGCGGTAGGTCCAGCGGACCTCGCCGTTGCGGGCGCGCAGGGCGTAGACCGTGCCGTTCTCCGTGCCGAAGTACAGGCGGCCGTTGTCGATGAGCGGGGACGACTCGCTGCGGCTCGGCAGCGGCTTGGACCACAGGACGCGGCCGTCCTCGGCGCTCAGCGCCGCCACGCGCCCGGCGTTGGTCCGGCGGCTGCGCTTGAGCACGGTGACGAAGACACGGCCGTGGGCGTAGGCAGGCGACGCGGCGGCCAGGTAGCCCATCTTGCGCTTCCACCGCACCCGCCCGGTCTTCTTGGCGATCGCGTAGACGGCGCCGTTGTTCTTGAGCAGGTACAGCGAGCGGCCGCCGATCACGGGGGCGAACTCGAGCAGGATCTTCCCGGTGACCGACCACTTGCGCCAGAACGGCGGCCGCAGCGACCTGGAGGCCGGCAGGTAGCGGCGCCTGTCCTTGGAATAGCCGTACTGGGCCCAGACGAAGTCGTCGAGTGGGTCCTTCTCGCCCTTCTTCGGCTCGACAGCGGGGTCGGGCACGGGCGTCTGTGTGGGCTCGGGGCGGAACTCGACATCGGGATTGGACACGTCACGATCGGAGACCAGGACGTATGCGGCCGCCGCACCGCCGACGGTGAGGAGCAGCAGCGCGAGCCCGCCGATGAAGATCCGCCGCCGCGACCGGGGTCGATCCGGCGACATGCGCTTCGATGGTAGCTATCGGGAAGGCAGATCCATGACGGAGATCACAACGCACGACCTCCCCCGCAGGTTGCGGTCGCTGCCGGGAGCCGCGCGCCTGCTCGACGCGCTGGAGGGCGAGCGCAACGTCTGGGTCGTGGGCGGCGCCGTGCGCGACCTCTTGCTGGGGCGCCAGCCGGTGGAGCTCGACTTCGTGGTCGAGGGCGACGCGGTCGAGGTGGCGCGGAGGGCGGCCCGCCGCCTGAGCGGTGGTCCGATGGTCCACGCCCGCTTCGGGACCGCGTCGATCGAGGCTCCGGGGCTGAGGGTCGACCTCGCCGGTGCGCGCCGGGAGCGCTACGCGCGCCCCGGAGCGCTCCCGGAGGTCGAGCCGGGCGCCTCGCTGACGGACGACCTCGCGCGCCGTGACTTCACGGTCAACGCCATCGCGGTGCGCCTGGCCGACGGCGAGATCGCCGCCCACCCCGGCGCGCTCGAGGACCTGCGCGACGGCGTCCTGCGCGTCCTGCACGGCCGCTCGTTCGTCGACGACCCCACGCGGCTGCTGCGGCTGGCCCGCTACGCGGCGCGCCTGGGGTTCCGGGCCGAGGAGGACACCGACGCGTTGGCCCGCACAGCGATCGCCGGCCGCGCGCCGGCGACGGTCACCGGCCCGCGCCTGGGCGCGGAGCTGCGCCTGCTGGCGCGCGAGCCCCAGCCCGCGGCCGTCTCGGAGCTCGAGGCTCGCGGCCTGGGCCGGGCGGTGCTCCATCCCGCCTTCACGCTCGAGCAGGGGGTGACCGAGCGGGCGCTGGGGCTCGCGCCCGAGGACGCGCGCCGCGACCTCCTCGCTCTGGCGTCGGGCTGCCTGCAGGCCCCGGCGGCAGAGCTCGCTCCGCGGCTCGATGTGCTCGCCTTCCCGGCGTCCGAGCGCGGCACGCTCGTGGCGTCGGCCACGAACGCCCGCGCGCTCGCGGAGGCGCTCGCCGGAGCCGACCGGCCGTCGGGTATGTGGATGCTGCTGCGCCGAGAGCCCGTCGAGAGCGTGGCGCTGGCGGGCGCCCTGGGGCCCGAGGAGTCCGCTCGCCGCTGGCTCGAGGAGCTGCGCCACGTGCGGCTGGCGATCGGCGGCGAGGACCTGCTCGTCGCCGGACTCGAGGGCCCCGCGGTCGGCCGGGCGCTCGACGCCGCGATGGCCGCCACGCTCGACGGCACGGCGCCCGGCCGCGACGAGCAGCTGGCGGCGGCCCTGGCCGCCGTCTAGTCCCGCGGGACCGCCGGTCCCGGACCCGACCACGGCGACGGAAAGCGATCCCCTGATCACTCACGCTTCAATAGGGCGCATGAGGGAGCCCGCGCTGCCGACGCCCTTCCGTTGGGAGGGGCACCACATCATGGCCGAGCTGCCAGGCGGCCGGGTGCTGTTCTCGACCCGGCGCGGGGGCGTCTCCGACGGGGCGTTCACCTCGCTGAACCTCGGGCGGCTCACCGCCGACGCGGGCGCCAACGTCGACGCCAACCGCGAGCGGCTCGCGGCGGCGGTCGGCGTCGGCCGCGAGCGCTTCCTCTACGGGCGTCAGGTCCACGGGACCGAGGTCCGGCGGGCGACCGAGCCGCCCGGGCAGGCGCGGCCGCCGGCCGATGAGGACGGGCAGGCCACGGCCCTCCCCGACGTCGCCGCGCTGGTCTTCGTCGCCGACTGCCTGCCCGTCGCCCTGGTCTCCGACGGCGTCGTGGCGGCCCTTCACGGCGGCTGGCGGGGGCTGGCCGGGGGGATCGTGGCCAAGGGCGTCGCGGCCCTGCGGGAGCTCGGCGCCGGCGGCCCGGTGCGGGCGGCGATCGGCCCCGGCGCCCGCGGCTGCTGCTACGAGGTGGGCGAGGAGGTCCACGTGCGCTTCGAGGCCTACGGCGCCCGGCGCGCCGAGCGCAAACTCGACCTGGCGGCGGTCGCGCGCGCGCAGCTCGAGGCCGCCGGGGTCGGCGAGGTGCATGACGTCGGCCTGTGCACGGTGTGCAGCGACGCGGCGCTGTTCTTCTCGCATCGCCGCGACGGCGGAGTCACCGGACGCCAGGCGGGGGTCGCGTGGCGCGCCTGATCGACGGCCTCGACCCCGGGCGGGTCCGCGAGGGCGCCGCGCGCGTCCGGGAGGAGGTCGCGGCCGCGGCCCGGCGGGCGGGCCGCGACCCCGCCGAGGTGGACCTGCTCGCCGCCGTGAAGTACGTGGCGGTCGGAGAGCTCGGCGTGCTCGCCGAGGCCGGCCTCACGCTGCTGGGCGAGAACCGCGCGCAGGACCTCGAAGCCAAGGCGGCGGCCCACCCCGGCGCGTTTCGCTGGCACTTCATCGGCCAGCTCCAGAGCCGCAAGGTCAAGGTCATCCTCCCGCACGTCGAGCTCATCCACTCCGTGGCCTCGGACTCCGCCCTGAGCCAGCTCGAGCGTCACGGGACGCCCGAGACCGAGGTCCTCGTCGAGGTCAACGTCGCGGGGGAGGTCGACAAGGCCGGCGTCGCCCCCGGCGAGCTCGCGGCCTTCCTGCAGCGGACCCCGGTGCATGTCGCCGGTCTGATGACGATGCCGCCCTTCGCCGAGGATCCGGAGGCCAGCCGGCCGCACTTCGCCGCCCTGCGCGAGCTCGCCCGCGAGCACGGATTGCGCCATCTCTCGATGGGCACCTCCCAGGACTTCGCGGTCGCCGTGGAGGAGGGCGCGACGATCGTACGCGTAGGGTCGCAGCTCTACGGGGCATAATGCAGGGGAATCGCGTACCGGCGCGAACCTCCTGACCGCCATGGCCCTTCGCGACACCTGGCATCGCACGATGGTCTACTTCGGCCTCGCCGAGGATCGCGACGCGTACGAGGAGGAGGAGCTCGACCCCCGCGAGCCCGAGAGCGTCCTCGAGGAGCGCTACCGCGAGCGCCCGAACGTGCGCCGCCTCTCGACCCGCCGCCGGCGCGACGAGATCGACGACATCTTCGCCGACGACTCGCCCTCCGAGCAGCGAACCACGCGCCTGCGCCCCGTGGGCGCCACCGCGGGCAACGGCCGGGGCAACGGCATCCGCGTCCACCTCGTGATCCCCAAGTCCTTCAACGACGCCCAGGACATCGCGGACAAGTTCAAGGACGCGATCCCGGTGATCATCAACCTGCAGGGCGCCGACACCGATCTCTCCAAGCGCCTGATCGACTTCGCCTCCGGCCTGACCTACGCGCTCGACGGGGGGATGCAGCGGATCGCCGACAAGGTGTTCCTGCTCACGCCGCACAACGTCGAGGTCTCGGCGGAGGAGCGCGCGCGGCTGATCGAGAAGGGCTTCTTCAACCAGTCCTGAGCCGGGCCGCCCGCTAACGTCCGGGCGGTGAAGATCGGCCTCATCGGAGCGGGCAGCATGGCCCGGGCCCTCGCCCTCGGATGGGGCGATCCCGTGCTGTGCACGGACAGCGGCTCGGGCCGTGCGGCCGCGCTGGCCGGCGAGCTCGGCGGCGAGGCGCTGGCCTCCAACGCCGAGCTGGCGAGCGCCGCCGACGTCGTGGTGCTCGCGCACAAGCCCGCGCAGCTGGAGGCGGTGGCGGCCGAGGTCGCTCCGGCCGCCAAGGGGGTCGTCTCGCTGCTTGCCCGGACCTCGCTCGAGCAGCTCTCCGCGGTCTACGAGGACACGCCGGTCATCCGCGTGCAGCCCAACACGCCGGTCGAGGTCCGGCGGGGGGTCACCCTGCTGGCCGAGCCCGCGAACGGGGCGCTGGCGCCCGCCGTCGAGGCGCTGTTCGCCCGCGTCGGCGCGGTGGTCAGGGTCCCGGAGCGGCTCCTCGACGCGGCGGCGGCCTGCTCGGGCGTCGGGCCGGCCTACTGGGCGCTGATCGCCGAGGCATGGATCGACGCCGCGGTGCGCCGTGGCGTCCCGGCAGCGCAGGCCTCGACGCTCGTCGTGGAAACGATGGCCGGCAGCGCCGAACTGCTGCGCGCTCGCGGCCACGACACGCTCGCCGTGCGCCGCGCGGTGGCCTCCCCGGGCGGCACCACCGCCCGCGGCCTGGCCGCGCTGGAGCGCCACGGCATCCGGGGAGCCCTCGGGGCGGCCATGGACGACGTGCTGGGGCCCGCATGATCCGGTCGGAGATCGCCGATTTCCTGACCGCGCTGATCCTGGTCTACACGATCTGCATCGTGGGCTGGGTGGTCGTCTCCCTCGTGTTCTCGCTCGGCGTCCGCGTGCCGTACTCGCGCTGGTCCAACGCCATGCTGGACTTCCTGCGCGACGTCTCGGAGCCGTTCCTGCGCCTGTTCCGCCGGCTCCCCTTGCGGATCGGCCCGCTGGACCTCACGCCGATGGTGGCGATCCTCGCCCTGCAGATCGGCGGCGGGATCATCGTCTCGGTCATCGCCCCGGGGCCTTGACGGCCGGCGGTTCGGCGCTGCGGGCCGGCCTGCTCGCCGCCGCCGTCCTGGCCGCCGACCAGGCGACCAAGGCGCTGGTGCGCAGCGGGGTGCAGCGCGGCGACCGCGATGGCGTCTTCCCGGGGGTGGAGCTCGTCAACGTCCGCAACCGCGGGGTGGCCTTCGGCCTGTTCGAGGACGGGGGGGCGTTGCTGGTGATCGTTGCCGTCCTCGCCGTGGCCGCCCTGCTCGCATTCTTCGTGACGCACGCCTGCCGACCGCTCGTCTGGCTCCCGACCGGGATGCTGCTCGGCGGCGCCGCGGGCAACCTCCTCGACCGGGCCCGCGAGGGGGCGGTCACCGACTTCATCGACCTGCCGCTGTGGCCCGCCTTCAACCTGGCCGACACGAGCATCACCCTCGGCGTGCTCGCGCTCCTCTATGTCCTCGAGGGACCGCCCGGCCGTGCGGATTGACGTGCCCGCCGCGGCCGCGGGCGAGCGGCTCGACGTCTTCCTCGCCGCCCATGCGGGGTCGCGCGCCGCCGCCCAGCGGCTGATCGACGCGGGACGCGTGCTCGTCGACGGCGCGCCGCCGCGCGCCAAGCGCCAGGCGCTGCGGGGCGGCGAGCGCGTGGAGGTCTCCGAGGCGCGGGTCCCGCGAGAGCCCGACCTGCCGCCCGCCGACTACGGGGTGGCCTATGAGGACGCGCACCTGCTGGTGGTCGACAAGCCCGCGGGGGTGGTCGTCCATCCCGCCCGCGGCCACCCCGCCGGGACGCTGGCCCAGGCGCTGGCGACCGTGGCGGCCGGAGGCTCCCGGCCCGATCGCGCCGGCATCGTGCACCGCCTGGATCGCGACACGTCCGGGTTGCTCCTCGTCGCGCGCTCGGAGCAGGCGCACGCCGCGCTGACGGCCCTGATCGCCGCCCGCGCCGTGACGCGCGAGTACCTCGCCCTGGTCGAGGGGCGTCCCGCGGCGCGAACCGGCACCATCGAGGCCCCGCTGGGCCGCGACCGCCGCGTGCGGACACGGACCTCAACCGACACCGCGAATCCGCGGCCCGCCGTCACCCACTTCGCCGTGGAGCGCGCTCTGCCCGACTCCACGCTGCTGCGGGTCCGCCTCGAGACCGGCCGCACCCACCAGATCCGCGCGCACCTCGAGGCCATCGGACACCCGGTGGCGGGCGACCCGGAGTACGGGCGAGCCGGGCTCTACGGGCTCGAGCGCCAGTTCCTGCACGCCGAGCGCCTCGCCCTGACCCACCCGGTCACGGGCGCACGCCTGGACCTCCGGTCACCGCTCCCCGCGGACCTGGTCGCGGCGCTCGTCGTTGCGCAGCGCGGTGGGGCGGCCTGTCCCGACCGCCCCACCTAGCGGGAATGCGCGGACCGGACCACCGGAGGTAGGGGAAGGGAGGGCCGGCCCGCGCACCCTCAAACGGTTCGAGCGCGCGAAACTTGCGTACACTGAGGACGCTTTTCCTCAACCCCGACCCCGGGCACTCATGTGAGCCCGCCGAGGTCGCGGCCCTGCCCGGTGCGCGAGCGCCGGGTCCCGCGCACCCTCGGCGCCGCCCGGCGGAGTACCACCACATCACCCAAAGGGAGAACTCCTCATGGCCGACGTAGGCATCAGGGAGCTGCTGGAGGCCGGCGTCCACTTCGGCCACCAGACGCGCCGCTGGAACCCGAAGATGCGCCGTTTCATCTTCGGTGAACGCAGCGGCATCTACATCATCGACCTGCTCAAGACCCAGACGCTGCTGGAGAATGCGCAGCGCTTCAGCTCCGAGATCGCCCACCGCGGCGGCACCGTGCTGTTCGTGGGCACCAAGAAGCAAGCGCGCGACTCGATCAAGGAGGTCGCCGAGAGCGCCGGCATGCCCTACGTCCACCACCGCTGGTTGGGCGGCCTGCTCACCAACTTCCAGACCATCTCGCTGCGCATCAAGCGCCTGCACGACCTCGAGCGCTACGAGTCCGAGGGGCAGCTCGGGCTGCTGCCGACGCGCGAGCGCATGGCGGCCGAGGCCGACCTTGCGAAGCTGCGAGCCAACCTCGGCGGCGTCAAGAACATGCAGCGCCCGCCCGACGCGATGTTCGTCGTCGACCTCAAGACCGAGCTCATCGCAGTGCGCGAGGCCCAACGCCTGCGCATCCCCATCATCGGCCTCGTCGACACGAACTGCGATCCCGACGGCATCGACTACGTGGTTCCTGGCAACGACGACGCGATCAAGTCCTGCTCGATCATCACCCAGGCGATCGGCGACGTCGTCTCCACCGGGCACCGGATCTTCCGGGAAGAGGAGGAGCGGGCCCGCCGCGAGGCCGAGGAGCAGGCCCGCAAGGAGGCCGAGGAGCGCCAGCGCCGCGAGGAGGAGGAGCGCCAGCGCCGCGAGGCCGAAGAGGCTGCCGCGCGCCAGGCCGACATCGACGCCGCGGAGGCCCTCAGGACCCAGGCCACCGGCGAGGGCGATCGCCAGGTCGCCGAGCAGCAGGTCGCCGCCGTCGTCGAGCAGCAGGGCCGCCCGCCGGCCGAGGGGCGGGCCTCCGCCGAGGCGGGCGCCGCCGCGCAGGCGGCCGACGAGCCCGCCGTGGCCGGCGCTCCCGCCGCC
>DASQFQ010000200.1:0-4224 GCA_035633075.1 Solirubrobacteraceae bacterium
CGACTCGGTGAAGCGCAGCTCGGGCCCCATGTAGGCGCATTCGAGCACGGCGGCGTCTGCCGAGTTGCCGACCAGAAGGTTCGCGGCCACGAGGGAGAACTGGTCGAGCGCTCCGGACGGCGGCACGCCGACGTGGTAGTAACCCTCGCGCCCGCGATCCTGGACGGTGGTCGCGAGCCCTGGCTTGGTCACCTCAATCGGCATGGAGCACATCCAGCAGCCGCTCGTTGTAGGCGTCGGGGTCCGCGGTGAACTCCTCCAGGTTGAAGGTCACCGCCTTCTGGCGGATGGAGATCCGCCCACTCTCGGCCTCGTCCCGTAGCTCGTCGTAGCGCTCGCGGTCGATCGGCTCGAACTTCACGATGTCGCCGGGCTCGAAGAAGCAGACGAAGTCCTTGAAGTCCGGCAGCTCCTGGCGGGGGTCGTAGATCGGAACGGGCGTGATGCCGAACATCTGATAGCCGCCGGCGCCCTGCACGGAGTAGATGCAGCCGAAGCAGCCGCCGTGGCCGACCGTGAGCGCCGGCGTGTCGGTCCGCGGGCGCACGTATTTGGGCACCTCGAGCTGCCGTTCGCGCGAGACCATCTGGTACAGGAACGGCAGCCCTGCGACGAAGCCCACCATCGACGCCATCCACGGCGCGCTCGAGTGGGCGTCGATGAAGCCTTGGGCGTCGTCGAAGCCGTTGATCCGCGCTGCATACTCGAGGTCCGTGGCCTCGGGGTCCTGGTGGCGGTCGCGGAAGCGCATGAGCGTTTCGTGCGTCCAGGGGTCGTTGTACAGCACCGGGATCGCGACGATGCGCGTCTCGAACTCGAAGTCGTGCGCGTCGCCGACCTCCGCCTCGATCTCGCGCAGCAGACCCTCCAGGCGGTCGGGCGCGAGCGTGTCGGGGTCGAAGCGCACCTGGTAGGAGGCGTTCGCGGGGCAGATGTCGATCACCCCCTCCGGCCGCCGCTTCCGAAGCGCGGTGACCACGGCCATGGAGCGGAAGTAGGCCTCGAGGCTCATCGCCTCGGCCATCTCCACGAAGAGGTGCTCGTCAGCGCCCCAGCTGTAGCGGGCGCTCGTCACGTCGGCGGTGCTCATCCTTTTGCGCTCCCGTTCGTCGTCGCCTCCAGCCAGGCCTCGAGCGTATCCGTGTTGAACTCGCCCTCGGCGAACCAGTCCTCGGCGAGCAGCGTGGCGAGCAGCGGCTTCGTGGTCTTCACACCCTCCACCTCGAGCTCTCGTAGCGCCCGGCGCGCCCGCGCCACGGCGCTGCCGCGGTCCGGGCCCCAGACGATCACCTTGCCGAGCAGCGAGTCGTAGAACGGCGGGACTTCGCCGCCCGGCTCCATCCACGTGTCCACACGGACCCACGGCCCGGCAGGCAGGACCACGCGGTGGAGCGGCCCGGGACTGGGCATGAAGTTGTTCGCCGGGTCCTCGGCGTTGATGCGCAGCTCGATCGCGCATCCGTGCGGCGCGACGTCCTCCTGGCGCAGCCCCAGCGGCTCGCCGGCCGCGATACGCAACTGCTCGGCGATGAGGTCGACGCCCGTGATCGTCTCGGTCACCGGATGCTCGACCTGGATCCGCGTGTTCATCTCGATGAAGAAGAACTCATCGCTGGAGGCGTCGACGAGGAACTCCACCGTGCCGGCGCTCCGGTAGCCGATCTCGGCGCACAGGGCGATGGCGGCCTCCTGGAGCCCAACGCGCGTGGCCTCCGCGAGCCTGGGGGCGGGTGTCTCCTCGACCACCTTCTGGCGCCGGCGTTGGAGGGAGCAGTCGCGCTCGTGCAGGTGGATCGCCCGCGCCCCGTCGCCGAGCACCTGGACTTCCACATGGCGAGCTGGGGTGATGAAGCGCTCGACATAGACCCGCGCGTCGTCGAACGCTCCCGCCGCCTCGCGGCCGGCGGTCTTGTACCGGCTGTGCAGCGTCGCCTCATCGTGCACGATCCGGATGCCGCGGCCCCCGCCGCCGCCGGCCGCCTTGAGCGCCACCGGGTAGCCGATTTCGCCGGCCACATCCGCAGCCTCGTCGGCGTCGGTGACCGCGCCATCGCTGCCCGGGATCGTCGGCACGCCCACGTCCTCGGCCGCCGCGCGCGCCCGCGCCTTGTCGCCCATGAGCGCGATGTGCTCGGGCTTGGGACCGACGTAGCGGAGGTCGGCGCCCTCGACCGTGGACGCGAAGTCGGCGCGCTCGGCGAGGAACCCGTAGCCCGGGTGGACGCCGTCGGCCCCGCTGGTGCGCGCCGCCTCTACGATCGCGCTCATGTCCAGGTAGGACTTGCCCGCGGGCGGCGGCCCGATCTCCACCGCCTCATCGGCCATACGGACGTGTGGTGCCGCCCTGTCGGCCTCGCTGTACACCGCCACGGCCTCGAGCCCGAGGTCGTGAGCGGCACGGATGATGCGTACCGCGATCTCGCCGCGGTTGGCGACGAGGACCCGCTTCATTCGCCGTCGTCGACCACCGCGACCGCCTGCCCGGCGGCGACGGTGTCGTCGGTCTCGACGAGGAACTTCGAGAGCGTTCCGCCTATCTCCACCTCTACCGGCTGGAAGTTCTTCATGATCTCCACCAAGCCGATGGTCTCCCCGACCTCGACGGCGTCGCCCTCGTCCTTGAATGGATCGCTGTCGGGATCTGGACGGCGGTAGAACGTCCCCGGAACAGGGGTCAGGACCTCGTGGGCTGCCATGGGCTCCTCATCGTGTCTGTGCTTTCTGGGCCTCACGGAGGGCCTCGCCCACGGCACGAGCGAGCTCCGGGGCGCCGGGTGTGTCGGAGTGAACGCACACGCAGTCCGCGCGCATCGGGATCTCCCGGCCCGACTGCGCGAGCGCCACGCCCTCGGTGAGGACGCGGACGACGCGCTCGCGCACCTGTTCGGGATCGTAGGCCGCGTGCCGGCGCGTGATCAGCAGCGAGCCGTCGTCGGCGTAGTCGAGATCGGCGTAGTACTCCGCCAGGAACTCGAGTCCGTGGGCCGTGTAGACGGACTCGTGCTCCGTGCCGGCCATCCCGAGCACCTGGACGCCCAGAACCTCGGCGGCGCCCGCGACGGCGTGGGCGGTTGCCTCGTCCTTCGCCGCGCGGCCGTAGAGGGCGCCGTGCGGCTTCAGGTGGGTGAGCGGCATGTCCTGCTCGTCCAGGAAGGCCTTCAGCGCGCCCGCCTGATAGAGGATGGCTGCCGTCAACTCGTCGGCATCCATGTCCATCGCCCGCCGGCCGAAACCCTGCAGATCCGGATAGCTGGGGTGCGCTCCGACACGCACCCGGTGCTCCTTTGCCAGCGCCACCGTCTGACGCATGATGACCGGGTCGCCTGCGTGAAAGCCGCAGGCGACGTTGGCCATGGAGATCAGCGGCATCAGCACCTCGTCGTCGCCAAGGCTCCACAGGCCGAAGCCCTCGCCCATGTCGCAATTGACGGCGGCGGTCATCGGCTCGCGCTGCCTGTCGCGATCCGCGCCTCGCGCGCCTCACGGCTCGCCGCCGTGTGGAAGGCGCGGCCTGTGGCGCAGGCGGCGCAGATCGCCTCGTGACCGGCAGTCGGGTCGCGGTCCATCTCGTGTGCGACGTAGGACCTGTCGCACCGGTGGCAGCGCACGCGAGCCTCCCACGCGTCGTCGACCTCGTCGATCGGGTCGTTCGGCCGCGCCATCGCAAACCAGTTGGGCTGGGCGGCCATCGTGGCCAGTGTGTACAAGCCGACCGCTATCACGAAGGTCAGCGGCAGCCCCCACGTGTCGAAGAACTGGTTCTCGGGCGTGTCGGCGACCTTGAGCACCACGCCCACGGTGGTGGCCACCACCCAGGCGGTGATCCCACCTGGATTGAACGCCGGTATGCGGCCGGGGCGGAACTCCATCCGATCCACGTCGGCGTTCCGGCGGCGCAGGTAGGCGACGTGCGCGAGGGCGATGCCGACCCAGGCGACGATCGCGATGCCCTGGTAGCTCAGCGCGTCGAGGACGTAGCTGAAGATGTTGGTGAGCATCAACAGGTAGCCGATCACGCAGGCGACGACGAGCCAGAAGGTGCGCGGCAGATTGAGCCGGAACACGAGTGAGAAGAAGCTCTCGAGGTTCGAGGACGCCAGGTAGAGGTTGATGGTGTTGATGCGCATCTGCGTGATGACGATCAGCAGCAGGCCGAGCAGGCCGGTGAGCCCGACGATCTCGACCGGGAGCGCGCTCTCCTGGCCGGCGAGCTCGTCGAACGAG
>DASQFQ010000201.1:0-7635 GCA_035633075.1 Solirubrobacteraceae bacterium
CGGGACGGCGGCTCCGGTCGAGATCCTGACCGCCGAGCCCGGCCGAACCTCCTCGGACGACGGGTGGCCCGCGCGCGCTTCGCCGGTCACGTCGAGCTCCGTCTCCGGCCCGGCGATCAGCGCGTAGCCGTCCATTCCGGAGCTGTCGAAGGGCGGCACGTCGATCGCGCTTTTCACGTCCTCGGCGAGCACGCGGCCGAGCGAGTCGGCCAGCGGGACGTCCTCGTCCCCGAGGCGGGTGACCGCCTCGAGCACGCGCCGGCGCGCCTCCTCGATCGAGATCAGCTTGCTCACGCGGGCAATCTTCTCCGAAATTCGGCCCCGGTCCGCCGTTTCCGGGGGTACGATCGACGGTGCCGCCAAGGAATTCCGGTGCCTAAACTGATCGATGCCTCATGACAACCATCCGGGGCCCGCTTGCGCGCCTCGACCGCTCGCGGGACGAGCTGGCCAAGGCCTGGCTCGTCCGTCTCATCGAGCGCGCGTCGCTCGACGAGATCCGTGAGCTGCCCACCGAGCGGATCGCGCGCGAGCTGCCCGAGCTGATCAGCGACCTCGTCCGTGCGGTCTCGGAGGCCGACGGCGACCCCTACGACCTGTCCAAGGAGCAGGCCGAGCGCGCTGCTTCGCTGGCGACCCTCCGCGGCGGCGGCCGCGACGTCCAGGCGGCCGACGTGGCCCGCGACGTCGCCGCGCTCCAGAGCGTGCTGGTGCGCGCGCTGCGCGAGGAGATCGGGGAGAGCGACCCGGAGGGCTTCGCGGACGCCGTCGAGCAGCTCGTGGAGGCCACCGGGGGAATCCAGGCCGCGGCCGTGGAGGCGCTCGTGCAGTCGCGCTCGCGCGAGCTCGAGTCCCAGGCCAACACCGACCCGCTCACCGGCCTCGGCAACCTGCGCGCGCTCCAGCGGCAGATGGCGAACCTGCTCGACGTGCACAAGCGCTACCAGCACCCGTTCGGCGTGCTGCTCATGGACATCGACGGGCTCAAGCGCATCAACGACTCCCACGGCCACCAGGCCGGCGACCGGGTGCTGATGCAGGTGGCGATGTCGCTGCGCCGCTCGATCCGGACGGTGGACACCGCGGCCCGCATAGGCGGAGACGAGTTCTGCGTGCTGCTTCCCCAGCAGGACCTGAAGAGCGCCGCGAAGCTGGCCGCGCGCCTCGCGACGGCGGTGGAGGAGGAGGTGGCCACACCGGGCGACCCGCCGGTGACCATCTCGATCGGTGTGGCGGCCTCACCCGAGCACGGCGACGACGCCGAGGCGCTGGTCGACACCGCGGACCGTGCGATGTACCGGGCCAAGGCTGCGGGCGAGGGCATAGCGCTCGGCGACCCCCCGGGCACTCAGGGTGTGACGGCGGAGGAAGCGACGACCTAGCCCTCGTCGCCCGGCGCTTGCGCCTCCGGCCGCGCGCTCAACCCGCTACTCGATCAGGCCGTGGCGGATGCCGATGGCCACGGCCTGCGTGCGCGTGGAGGCCTCGAGCTTCGCGAGGATCCGCTTCGTGTGCGTGCGGACCGTCTCCGTCGAGAGCCCGAGCTTCTCGGCGACCGCGTCGGTCTGCATCCCGTCGGCCAGCATCTGCAGGATCTCGCGCTGGCGCGCGCTGAGTGTGCGGTCGCCCTCGTCGAGCACGATCGTCGAGGATAGGCCGGGATCGACATAGAACTCGCCTGCCCGCGCCGCCTCGATGGCGCGCACGAGGTCCTCGGAGGGGGAGTCCTTGCGGACGTAGCCCTTCACGCCGGCCTTGAGCGCCTCGCTCAGGAGGCGCGCGCCGCCGTCGGACGTGAACACGACGATCGGCGCCTTCACTTGGCTCTGGAGGCGACCGACGATCTCGCCCACGTCCACGCCCGCGCGCCACGGGTCGATGATCACGACATCCGGGCTCTCCTTCTTGGCGACGTCGCCGACCTGGTCGAGCGACTCGGCGTCGGCGATCGCCACGTCGTCGAAGGCCTGCTCGAGGACGGCCCGGACTCCGGCGCGCACCACCGGATGGTCGTCGACGATCAGGCAGCGAGGCGAGTGGTTCGCGCCGGAGGGCATCGGCCCAGCATAACCTCGATTGCGCAAGGTGTCCCCTGCGCGGAGGATGGCCCCGTCAGGGACGCGGCAGGCGCCGAAGGATCTCCTGCGTGACGGCGCCGGCGATGCGCACGCCCGTGGCGGCCACGGTGGCGGCGGTGCGCACGACGCTCGCCACCGGGTCCGCGGCGGTCCGCTCGGGCGGCGGGCTCGGCCGCGCGTCCGCGGGCGGCTTCGCTGTGCGCGGCGCCTTCGCGGCCTGTTTCCCGGCGGCCTCCGCCTTCGCGGCGGCCTTGCCTGCGCTCTTCGCGGGCCTGCCTGCCGAGTCCCGCTTCGCGCTGCGCTTTCCGGGGCGCGAGTGGGGCAGGTTTCCGAGCACTCCTCCGTCGTCGGGCATAGGCCGGGAGTCTAGTACCCCCAAGTTGGGTACAAGGCCAGGTGTACCCTGGTCGATAAAGTCGGGTACCAATCAACTGGTTGACTGGCTAGTCGGCGGAAATTCCGCTTCAGGCCGCTTGACTTCACTATCTGTAGCGTTAGTGTGTACAACGATTGTTTGACCTGGGCCCGGCGCCCTCGCGCTGGGCCCTGCGCGCCGCAAGGAAAAGGATGTCTGTAGCCGATCTGCAAGAGCTTGAGGAGGTAAAGCTCCTCGTCGTCAAGGGCCAGGCGACCGGTGTGCTGACCTATGCCGAGGTCGCCACCGCGCTCGCCGAGGTCGAGCTCGACGAGGGCGACATCGAGGAGCTGCACGGCTACTTCGAGAAGTCCGAGATCGAGCTGGTCGAGGACGACCCGACGCACGCGGCCCCAGTGGTCGAGCGCGCGGTCGACCGCCGCAGCCGGCGCAAGAAGGCGACGATCGATCTCAAGCCGGACATGACCACCGACTCCCTTCAGCTGTTCCTGAAGGACATCGGCAAGGTCAGGCTGCTCACCGCGCAGGAGGAGGTCGATCTCGCCAAGCGCATCGAGCGCGGCGACCTCGAAGCGAAGCAGAAGATGGTGGAGTCGAACCTTCGCCTCGTCGTCTCGATCGCCAAGAACTACCGCAACCAGGGGCTCCCCTTCCTCGACCTGATCCAGGAGGGCACGCTCGGCCTCGTCCGCGCCGCGGAGAAGTTCGACTACCGCAAGGGCTTCAAGTTCTCGACCTACGCAACCTGGTGGATCCGCCAGGCGATCGCACGCGCGCTCGCGGACAAGGCCCGCACGATCCGTATCCCCGTGCACGTGGTCGAGAAGCTCAACAAGATCGGCCGCGCCGAGCGCAAGCTCGTGACGGAGCTCGGGCGCGAGCCCACCCCGGAGGAGATCGCCGAGCACACCGGCATCGAGCCCGAGGAGGTCGAGTCGATCAAGCGCTCCGCGCAGGCGCCGGTCTCCCTGGAGAAGCCGGTCGGCGACGAGGAGGAGTCCGAGTTCGGCCAGTTCATCGCCGACGAGCGCGCCGAGTCCCCGTACGAGCGGGCCGCGGAGATCCTCACCAAGGAGGCGCTCCGCGAGGCGCTCGAGAACCTCTCCTACCGCGAGCGGCGCGTCCTCGAGCTGCGCTACGGGCTCGGCGGGGAGCACCCGCGCACGCTCGACGAGGTGGGCCGCACGTTCAACGTCACGCGCGAGCGCATCCGCCAGATCGAGAACCAGTCGCTCAAGAAGCTGCAGTCGCTCGCGGAGGCGCAGAAGCTCCGCGACGTCGCCTAAGCGCCTGAAGCCTCGCTGAGGCTCGTCCAGTCGGGCGCCCAGGTCTCAAGCCGTGGGCCGGAATGTCGATGGACGTTCTATGTTCGACGTCGACGCTGCCCTCATGGCCGTTCTCGAGACGGAGGGCTCCGACCTCCATCTCAAGGTCCCCGCTCCGCCCATCATCCGCCGCTACGGCAAGCTCGAGCCCATCGAGGGCTCCGAGCGGCTGCGCCCGGATGACACCGAGGCGACCCTCTTCCACATGCTCACGGACGAGGCGAAGCTCGAGGCCTTCCGCTCCGAGCGCGAGGTGGACTTCTCCTACTCGCTGCCGGGCGTGGCCCGCTTCCGCGTGAACGCGTTCGTCCAGCGCGGGTCGGTCTCGCTCGTCTGCCGCGCGATCCCGTTCGAGATCAAGACCGTGAGCGAGCTGCTCCTGCCGCCGGTGATCTCGGAGATCGCCGACGAGGAGCGCGGCCTGATCCTGCTCACCGGCACGACCGGCTCGGGCAAGTCGACGACGCTCGCGGCGATGATCGACCACATCAACTCGGACTACGCGAAGCACATCGTCACGATCGAGGACCCGGTCGAGTTCCTCCACCGCGACAAGAACTCGATCATCAACCAGCGCGAGGTCGGCGAGGACACCGCCTCATTCGCCCGTGCCCTGCGCCGCGTGCTGCGCCAGGACCCGGACGTGATCCTGGTCGGCGAGATGCGCGACGAGGAGACGGTCCGCACCGCTCTCTCGGCTGCCGAGACCGGCCACCTCGTGCTCTCCACGATCCACACGGTCGACGCGGCTGAGTCGGTGAACCGCATCATCGACTTCTTCCCGCAGGCCGAGCAGCGCCAGGCGCGCTCGATGCTGGCCGGCACGCTCAAGGCGGTCATCTCCCAGCGGCTCGTTCCGGCGCCGGACCGCATGGGCCGCGTGGCCACCTGCGAGATCCTGCGCATGACCGGCCGCGTCAAGGACATGATCATCAACCCGGAGGAGACCGGGAAGCTCCCCGAGGTCATCTCGGAGGGCGCGTACTACGGGATGCAGACCTTCGACCAGGCGCTGCTCCACCACGTGCAGGCCGGTCGCGTCACGATGGAGGACGGCCTCAAGGCGGCCACCCACCCGCACGACTTCAAGCTGCTCGTGTCCTCGGACGGCATGCGCAGCACCTCGGTGGAGTCCCTCAGCAGCGACGAGGGCGACGGGCCGCCCGCGCCGGCGCCGGCGAACGGCGCGCAGCCGAGCGTCAGCGGCGCGCCCGGCGCGTGACGCGGACCCTCAGCCTGACCCGGCCCTCGTAGCTCACCTCGCTCGAGCGGTGCACGAGCTGGGGACGGCGGTGCTTGAAGCGCGCCTCGATGCCCACCTGCCGGTGGAGCCCCGCTATGCGCCGAGCGAGCTGCCGCACCGTGTGTGGCTCTGACGGGCCGCCGCCGGCGAGCTGGCCCTCCAGCACCGCGATCAGCTCGCCGAGCAGCTCCTCCTCGGAGAAGCCGCCGCCGGTTCCCCTGAGCGTCAGCCGGTGCGTGCCGCGGCGCAGCGAGCGCGGGATTCGCACCGGAACGCTGAGCTTGCGGCCCGCCCCGCGCCGGCGCTGCACGGTCAGGCGCACGCGGATGCGCTGTCCCCTGCGCACGCGCCGCGGGCCGCGCGCGGCCACGAGCACGTCCTGCTTGAGGCCCGACCGGACGCTCAGGCTCACCGCCGCGCGCTCGACGCGCAGGGGGGCGAGGTCGAAGAAGTCCACCATCGCGCCGGCCTCTGAGAGGTGGTTCACCGCGTCGTCCACCGAGAAGTACGTGTTGCAGAACCCCATCGGCCGCCGCAGCTCCCGCACGCGGAAGTGGGCGCACATCCTGAAGGTCACGGGCCCGAAGTCCCTCATTAGGCGTCCGAGCGCCTGGGTCACGCCGAGCGGCGCGACGAACGAGAGGCCGGCGCCCCAGCCGAGCGGGCGCTCGTCGGCGAGCAGGGAGTCGAGCGTCACCCGCTGGCCGGCCCGGTTGTGCGCGTCGATGTGCAGGGGGATCGAGCGCGGCTCGGGTCCCACCTTGCCCGAGATCGAGTCCACGGTGTCGTTCGTGATCGAGCCGTGCAGGTGGCCGTCGGTCGAGGCCAGCTTGTAGGTGACGGCTCCGAAGTCGGGGATGCCGAGCGGGTTCTGGATCACCGTGTAGATGTAGGCGTCCTGGAGGAAGAGCGCGCGGCGCCCGAGTCCCTCGAACGGATGGCCGAACGCCCAGATGTCGTCGCCGTCCCGGTAGGTCACCGTCCCGACGGCCCCGAGGCCGAGGTCACCGGTGGAGATCGACGCCGCCAGCGCGGCGCCGGGGCGCAGGTCGACGGGGGCGTAACCCCCGACGGGGCCCGCGGGGGCCACGAGCAGCGGGCGCCCGGCGCGCCGCGCCGCGCGCTGCACCAGCGCGCTCGCGCCGCCGGTCAGCCCGGAGACCGTGAGAGGGGTCTGGAGCGGGTGGGCGGAACGCAAGAGCTCCGGGTCGCGCCGGGTGGCCGCGGGCGCGGCCGGGCGGTCCCGCAGCATCTCCTCGATAGGGGTGGCGAGGGCCACGTGGTTGCCGTACTCGCCGAGCCCCTCCGAGATGGCGCCGGCGTTGCGGCCGTCGCAGATGACCGGCGAGCCCGAGAAGCCCGGCCCGATGCCCGTCGCGTCCACCGCGGGTCCCGAGACCCGAATGAGGATGCGCGGGCCGCTCAGGCCGGTCTCCGCGGCGATCACGTCGAGGATCTCGACGTCGAAGGAGGAGATCTCAGTGCCCTTGATCACCGACAGCCCCGTGCAGCTCATCCCGGGCCTGACCTCGGAGAGCGGCATGATCGGGTCCGCCGCGTGCGCCGCCGGGGCGGCCACGAGCGTTAAGAGCACGGGGACTAGTGACCGGCGGAGCAAGAGAATCCAGAGTACTCGACAATTTGGCCTTGACGCACAACTTGATTGCGCCCAGAGTGTCGATTCCAACGACGAATTTTGAAGGAGGCCCGGTGCAGAGCACCCTTGGCGAGTTTCAGGAGACGCAGTCGGAGCAACCGTTTGCGCTCCAGAACTCCAAGCTGTTGAAGGTAAGCCTCAAAGAGGTGACGATTCAGGCGAAGGCCGGCTCGATGGTCGCCTACCAGGGCGACGTGTCGTTCGAGCACGCCGGCACGGGCGGCATGAGCCGCATGATCAAGAAGGCCGTGTCCGGCGAGGGCACGACCCTGATGAGGATGTCCGGCACCGGCGAGGTCTTCCTGGCCGACACCGCTCAGGACATCCACATGATCTATCTCGAGAACGACGCCATCACCGTGAACGGGACGAACCTGCTGGCGTTCGACTCGGGCATCGACTGGGACATCAAGCGCGTGGAGGGCGTGTCCGGCTTCATGGGCGGCGGCCTCTTCAACACGTCGCTGCAGGGCACAGGCTGGGTGGCGATCATCTCCGACGGCCCGCCCGTGCTCCTCAACACCGGCGACGCGCCCACGTTCGCCGACCCGGCGGCCGCGATCACCTGGGCGTCCAGCGTGCAGACCGGCATCAAGACCGACATCAAGCTGAAGAACTTCATCGGGCGCGGCTCCGGGGAGTCCGTGCAGATGTCGTTCTCCGGCCCCGGCTGGGTGCTGGTGCAGCCGAGCGAGGGCCGCGTGCAGGCCGCGACGGCCGGGAGCGGCGGCGGCGGAGGGCTGCTGAGCAACATCTCAGGCTGAGGAGAGGAGTGGGCGGCGGCGGCCCGCGCGGTGGCCGCCGGCCGGCCCCGGGCGACACCGTCGTGATCCCGCCGGGCCTCCGCCACAAGCTCTGGAACACGGGCGCCGAGCCGCTCCGGCTCCTCTGCTGCTGCTCGCCCGCGTACTCGCACGAGGACACCGTCCTCACCGAGTCGCCGGACCCGTGACCGC
>DASQFQ010000202.1:0-25309 GCA_035633075.1 Solirubrobacteraceae bacterium
CGTCATCCGTGCCCGCCCGGGCTGGAGCGCGACGCGAACTCCGGACGTCCGCGCCTGCACGCACGCTCGTGGCCGCGCCCGGCAGCCAAAACCGACGCACCACGACGTTCAACTGCTTCAGCGTCATCGCTCCCCCACCTCCTGAGGGTTCTCTCCGAGCCGCGCCCATCGAGCATCGCAGCTTACGGAAGTCAAGTCGAATGCGATCTCGAGTGGGTGGACGCTCCACGTGGGCGTACCGCCCCCCCGGAGTAGGAGGCCGCTGGCCCACCACACACTCCGGTCCGGATCAGGAGCTTCGACCCAAAGCACGTCACCACGCACAATGGGTCCCACACCGCGTGGCCGTGGTCACACCGCCCACGTTGCAGGAGCGGGCGTTCGCCGATCAGGGTCAGCTCCGCGCTCCCTCTGGGGATCGGCACATACCGCGTCAAGCGCTGGCCCTAACGGCGACAGCGTTGCGCCGGATACTCGCCCTTTGGCCAGGCTTGGCAGAAGAGCCGCGGTAGGTCGTGCGTTCATCGGACATGTCATCCACGGCAGACGCAAGGCTGGCCAGGCCGCGAGACCCCCTCGTGGTCGAGACGTCCGTCGGCGGATCTCGGCCCGCACGGGTGTCCACGCTGGAAGCCGATGCCGCGCCGCCCTCAGCTCCCCTTCACGTGCACGCCCCCGTTCTTGAGCACGCGGAACCCGAGAGCCGCCGTCCACGGATTCGCTGACCACGAAGATGCCGAACACGATCACTGCACAAGCGGTAGCGAATCCGGATCTCGTCCCCCACGGCCTGCCCGCGGACCCGGCTCGAGAGCTTCGGGAGA
This sequence comes from Solirubrobacteraceae bacterium, assembly GCA_035633075.1. Classification (GTDB taxonomy): domain Bacteria; phylum Actinomycetota; class Thermoleophilia; order Solirubrobacterales; family Solirubrobacteraceae; genus DASQFQ01. The sequence goes on from DASQFQ010000202.1 coordinate 825, forward strand.
CACTGAGGCGGCGGCCCGTCAGGGCCGCGAAGCGTGCGCTCGACATCACGGTCTCGGCCGTCCTTCTGGTCGCTCTGGCGCCCGTGCTGATGGCGCTCGCGCTCCTGGTGCGGCTGGATTCGCCGGGCCCCTCGTTCTTTCGTTGTGACCGCGTTGGCTACCGCGGCCGGCCGCTGAGGATGGTCAAGTTCCGCAAGATGTTCTGCGGTGCGACGGGGGCTCCGCTGACCAGGGCCGGCGACGAACGCTTCACCCGCCTGGGTCCTTGGCTGGCGAAGTACAAGCTCGATGAGCTTCCACAGCTCTGGCACGTCCTTCGGGGTGAGATGAGCCTGGTGGGCCCCCGGCCCGAGAGTCCCGACTTCGCGACACGCTACCCCGATGACTACTACCGCATCCTGTCGGTCAAGCCGGGCATGGTTGGACTTTCACAGATTGCGTTCGCGGAGGAAACACGGGTCCTCGACCCCGACGAGCCGGTCGATCACTATCTCGACGTTCTCCTCCCGCAGAAGATCCGGCTCGACACGATGTACGCAGCGGGTCTGAGCATCTGGCTCGACGTCCGCATTCTCTTCTGGACCTTCGTCACGGTCGTACTGCGCAAGCCGGTGGCTGTCCACCGGGAATCGGGGCTTATGAACATTCGGCGTCGCTGAGGGAAGGGATCGGAGTGGAAATGGAATTCCAGGAGTCGAACGGTCGCAAACGTGCAGTGATCCTCGCGGGAGGAAGAGGCTCACGTCTCGCTCCCTACACCACGGTGCTTCCCAAGCCGCTGCTCCCAATCGGCGACGGACCGATCCTTGACGTGGTGATGCGCCAGCTGTCGCGCTATGGGTTCATGGACATCACCCTGGCGGTGGGCTACCTCGCGCACCTCATCGAGGCGGTGTTCCAGGATGGCTCGCAGCAGGGGGTGTCGCTCACGTACCACCGGGAGGTCGAGCCTCTCGGGACCGTCGGTCCCCTGGCGTCGATGCACGATCTCGATGAGGCGTTCCTGATGATGAACGGCGACATCCTGACCACGCTGGACTATGGCGACCTGTATGCGGCTCACCTCGAGTCCGGCAATCTGCTGACCGTCGCGACGCACGTGCGCACGGTCACAAGCGACTACGGCGTGCTCGAGGTCGCCGCCAGCAACGGCGTGACGCGCCGGGTGACCGGATTTCGAGAGAAGCCGGCGATCGACCACAGCGTCAGCATGGGCGTGTACGTTGCCGACCCTCGCGTCCGCCAATACATCCCCACCGGTCAGTCCTACGACCTCCCGGAGCTCGTATGGCGGCTGCTCGACGCCGGCGAGCGTGTCGGCTCTTTCCTCTATGAGGGCTACTGGCTCGACATCGGACGCCACGAGGACTACACCCGGGCGATGGACGAGTACGAGCAGATGAAGGGCGTGTTCCTCCCCGCTCCGGGCGATCCGGCGGAGCTGGACATCGTGCTGACCCCGGCCGCTCCCCTCGCGGAAGCGGCGTGAGCGACATGGTCGGACGCTCCGTGCTCGTCACCGGCGCCGGTGGCTTCATCGGCGGTCATCTCGCAGTCGAGCTGTCGCGCCGCGGTGCCCGCGTCCGCGCCCTGGTCCACTACAACTCGCGGGAAGACCGCGGGACGCTCGACTGGTTCGAGCCCGAGCACGTGCGGGAGATCGAAGTGGTCTCCGGCGACCTGCGTGACGCGGAGTCGGTCGCGCGGGCCGTCGCCGGCGCCGAGACGGTCTTCCACCTCGGGGCGCTGATCGCGATCCCCTACTCCTACGTCAACCCACGCAGCTACGTGGAGACGAACGTCATCGGCTCCTTCAACGTGGCGCAGGCATCGCTGTCGGCCGGGGTCGCCCGCGTCGTGCACGCCTCCACCAGCGAGGTCTACGGCACCGCACAGACGATTCCCATCACCGAGGAGCACCCGCTCGAAGCGCAATCGCCGTACTCGGCGAGCAAGATCGGCGCCGACAAGCTCATCGACAGCTTCCACCGGTCGTACGAGCTACCGGCGACGGTCGTCCGCCCGTTCAACACCTTCGGACCGCATCAGTCGAGGCGGGCGATCGTGCCGACGATCATCAGCCAGGCGCTCGTGGGGGACCAGCTGGTGCTGGGGGCTCTGGCCCCGCGGCGGGACCTGACCTTCGTCTCGGACACCGTGGACGGCTTCATCGCCGCCGCGGAGGCCCCTGCCGCACTCGGCCGCACCCTGCAGCTCGGAACCGGCATCGACGTCTCGGTCGGCGAGCTGGTCACCCTGGTGGGCGACCTGATGGGCCGAGAGCTCACCGTCGAGGTCGACCCTCAGCGCCTGCGCCCCGCCGCCAGCGAGGTGATGCGACTCATCTCGAGCCCTCGCCTGGCCCTGGAGCTGACCGGCTGGTCGCCGCAGATCGACCTGCAGGAGGGGCTCCGGCGCACGATCGAGTGGATCGACAGCCACGCCTCGGCCGGCCGGGTTGCGGACTACGTCATATGAGCGGCGTCGAGCCGCAGATCCCGCTCTTCGACGTTCGGCTCTCGGACTCCGACATCGCCGCGGTCGTGGCAGCGTTGCGCTCCGGATGGCTGACGATGGGCCCTCGGACCGAGAGCTTCGAGAAGGCCTTCGCGGACCACCTCGGGGCGCGACACGCCGTCGCCGTCTCGAGCGGCACCGCCGCGCTGCACCTGGCGTACCTCGCAGCGGGGGTCGGACCCGGCGACGAGGTCATCGTGCCCGCTCTCACGTTCGTGGCGACCGCGAACGCTGCCCGTTACTGCGGGGCGACGCCCGTATTCGCGGACGTTATCGGCCAGGAGGACCTGAGCGTCGACCTGGACCACGTGCGGAGCCTCATCACGGCTCGCACACGGGCCGTCACGGTCGTCCACTACGGCGGATACGCGGCAGACGTCCGCGGATTCGTCGCGCTCTGCGAAGAGCGTGGGCTGGCGCTGATCGAGGACGCTGCGCACAGTCCGAGCGCGAACCCCACCGCCGGCGGTCCGAAGCTCGGCACCTGGGGGATGTCCGCGGCGTTCAGCTTCTTCTCCAACAAGGTGCTCGGCTGCGGCGAGGGCGGGCTGGTGGCCACCGACGACGACGAGGTCGCGCGCATCGCCCGCAGCGGACGGGCACATGCGATGACCTCGGGGACCTGGGATCGACACCGGGGCTACTCGACGACCTACGACGTGGTGGACCTCGGGCACAACTACCGCCTCGACGAGCCCCGCGCCGCCCTGCTGCACCATCGGCTGGCAGCCCTCGAGGAGGACATCCGCGTGCGACGCGGCCTCGTCCACCGGTACCGGGAGATGCTCAGCGACGTCGCGGGCGTCACGGTGCCGTACCGCGACGAGGACGTCGACCACAGCTCCTGTTACATCATGCCCGTGATGGTCGACGAAGCGGCCTCGCGCGATCCGCTGCGCGAGTTGCTTCGCGAGCGCGGGATCCAGACCAGCGTGCTCTACCCCGCGGTCCACGAGTTCACCGCCTACAAGGATCTGCAGCGGCCGTCGCTTCCGCGCAGCGAGCTCGCGGCACGCACCCAGATGACGCTGCCGCTGTATCCGCACATGTCCGAGCGCGATCTCGAGCGGGTCGTCGCAGGCGTTCGCGACGGGCTCGCAAGCCTGCGTGGGATGCTCGAGGTCACCTCCGCCGGAGGTGTCGCATAAGCGTGTTGGATGAGCTGCCGGCGGAGCCGGCGGCTCCTTCCGCGCGCACCCGGGTCGTGCACAACGCGCACGCGCTCACGATGCTCGACACCGCCGGGGTGAAGGGCACGTTCTTCGTGCAGGGCCTGGCCGAGGAGCCCTTCCCCACCTGATCCTCTGACGATGTCATGCCAGAAGGTGATCGTCGCCTACGCCCCTTCGGCGCCGGGCGCCTCGACGCTCGATCTCGCGGTGGTCGGGGGAGCGCCTCAGCAAGACGCGTCTGCGCGGACGTCGTCTTGATCGTGCCAGGTTGACGGAACCGCGGCGGCCGGGCAGAAGAATGCGGTCTGGCCGCCCGTTTTGTAGAAGATGCTGTGCGTGAGGAAGTCCGGCGTGGCCGCGGAGCCCGCGGCATGACGGACGCCGTGGTCGCTTGGCCGTCCCCGCGCGCGCAAGGCGCCGCCGCGTCGATCGCCGGCGGCGCCAAGGCGATCGAGCGGGAGCGCCTGGCGATCGTGGCAACCGCGGTGGCGGTCGCGCTGATCCCGCTGCTCTCCCCGTCGGGCCCCGCCAACCTCGCCCCCGTCGACCTGTTCATCGCGCTGGCCGTCTCGACCTGCCTATTCTGGGCAGGGACGAGCGGGCATCGCCTGCGGTTCCCGTACATTGTCCCGATTGGCCTGCTGATGGTGGGCGGAGCCTTGGGAGCTCTCGTCGGGCCTGTGCCGCGCAGCGGGATGATCGCGCTCGTCCAGGACGGGTTCCTCCTGTTGTGGTGCTGGGCGGTGGTGAACATCGCCTCCTCCGCCGGCCGGCTGCGCGTGGTCGTGGCCACGTGGGCCTACGCGGCGATCGCCTGGGCCGTCCTGATGTTCATCGGCCTTGCCCTCGGGCTGTCGTTCCTGACCGGGCAGACTGAGAGCGAGGACACTCGCACGGCCCTCACGTTCTCGAACCCCAACGATGCCGCGAGCTACTGGTTCATCTCCATCATGGTGCTCTGGGCGACGGGTCTGCCACGCCGCCGAGGGGCCCGGGTGGCCGCGTACGTGCTCCTCATCGCGGCGCTGATCTCGACCGGCTCCAACGGCGGCATCGTGTCGCTGCTCGTCGGCGTCGCCGTTGCGGCCGTGCTTGCGACCTACCACCGGTTCGGGCTGGCGACCGCCGCGCCGGTTCTCGCCGCGCTGGTGCTCGGCGGGTACGTGGTGGCCGTCGAGCACAGCATCACGGCGATCCAGGAGGCGGCGTACGCGAGCCCCTATCCCTTCCTCCAGGACGGCATCGGACACGGTCAGAAGGCCGCCCACTCCCGCAGCACGCTGGGCGCGCAGAGCGTCCAGCTCTGGCGCGAGGGGGGACCGCTCGGCGCGGGGCCCGCTTCCACCAAGACCCGGCTGCAGGCCGATATGGCGCCCTACGTAAAGGAGGCTCATAACGACTACGCCGCCGCGCTCGTCGAACGGGGGGTCATCGGCCTCCTCGGCCTGACCCTGCTGATCGCCGGGTTCGCCACGCGGGTGCCCGGCCTCGCCCGCGGGCGGCTGGCCCCGAGCTTCGCGGCGGTCGTGGGCAGCCCGCATGCTCTGATCGGCGCGGTTGTCGGCTCGATGGCCGCGATGGTCGTGGTGGAGCTCCTCCACGCCCGTCATGTGTGGACCCTGTTCGCCTTTGTGGCCGCTGTTGGGATCTGGGGACGACGGAGATAACGAGGGTCCCGAAGGTTCGCCGCAGCATTTCGGGCGTGCTGATGGCCAACGTGGGAGGCCCGTCTCGCGGCTCTCGTCTCGCTCGCCGGCGCGACGCTCGTGATTGCCCGCGGCGGCGGCCCGGCGGCGGTGGGGCCTACGCCCTCCTGGCGTCGCCGCGGAAGGCCGGGACCTCGACCGTGTCCCGAGCAGAAACATGGGGACGGTTGCCGACATGACGGCCCTACTGCCGCGTGCGCGTCATCCTGAGTGAGCGAGCGGAGAACCTGCGGCGCTCACGGCGGCGCTGCTCCTGACCGTCGGCCCGGGCGTCGCCCTCGAGCTCGTCCAGGAGCGCGAGCGCTCGCTGGCGTGTGTCCGCCGGGTCGGCGAAACGGCGCTGGGCGGCGTGCGCGTAACCTGCGTCGGGGGCGTCGACAAGTCCAAGGGCGCACAGGAGCGGAGCGTGAATGTGCGAAACCGCCCAGCGTCGTGACGCCGGGAGAACGGCGAGCATGCTGGCGAGCCGCTCACGCTCTGGGCCAGTGAGGGCGCCGCTGGGGGCGAAGGTCTCCAAGGAATTCCGATGATCGGTGAGGCGACTCACGGGAGAAACGCGTGGAAGGTGCCAGAGCTTCTTAGCCAGACCTCGGAGGTCGCGCCCCGTTGAGCGACCCCGCGCGGTGACACGGCTCTATGGTGCGGCACCCCGGGCCTTCCAGAGACGTGTGGGCCTTCCAGAGACGTGTGAGCTCGACACCCACACCCACTCGGCAGGCCGGGCCTTCCTCACCGCGTTCTGAAGGCCTTCGGGCGCGTCATCTAGCGCAGCATGCGCAGGGTCTGCCGGCCGGCGAGGACGATCGCAAACAGGCCGAGCAGCGCGGCCAGGAGGAGCGAGAGGTCGATGCCGCGCGAGGTGCTCGCGGCCGGCTCGGTCTTCGCCGAGGTCTTCGCCTTCGTCTCGGCGGGTTGCTTCGCCGCGACCGGCTTGCGCACCGGCGTGCTCGCCGCCGCCTGGGTGGCCGTGCGGCTCGCGGCACTCGCCGCGGCGGCGACTTTCGTCATCGTCCGGCGCAGGTCGGCGTCGGCGCTCGTGACGGCGCGGCTGGCGTTGGCGTAGGGCCGCGGGGAGCGCGCGCGCGCGGCGCTCGCGAGCGCCGCGTAGGCGGTAACTGTCGCGGTGAGGGCGCCGACGCTGGCGGTCGGAAGGCCGTCGCCCTTGCTGGTGAGCGGGGCGAGGGCGCGGCGGGCGGCCTTGTGCGCGCGGGCGAGACCGTCGGCGGCGAGCGCTTGCTCGGTCGCGCGGGTCGCCGAATCGAGCTCGCGCACGCCCTTGGTGCGGGCGGAGTCGAGGTCGGTCACGGCGGTGGACAGCCGGCTGAAGAAGGCAGCACTCGTCCCAGGCTCGAGCGCGCGCGAGCCCGCCACGGTGACCGCGGACGCGAGCGCATCGCAGCCGCGCGGGACGACCGAGTTGAGTGGGCTCAGGCAGGCGACGGTGGCGATCCCCGTGGTGGTGGGGGCGGCGTAGAGGACGGTCATCGAGCCGTCGTCCTTAGGGAAGCGGTAGCGCCAGGCCTGCCCGCCCAGGGCGAGCCGAACGACGTCGGGGCGCTCCGGCGTGCTCTCGGGCGTTTGCAGGAAGGCGGCGGGGAGCAGCGTGGCCGTGGTCGCGGGCAGCCGCTCTACGGTGGCGCGCAGCCGCTCGCCCTCGTTGCGCAGGCCGAGCGGGCGGCTGAAGCCGGGGACGCTCGCGGCGTCGCCGCGCGCCCAGCCGCTCGGGACCTGGAGGCGCAAGCCTTCGTGGGCGATCGTCTGCGGCGCCGTCGCGCCCCGCAGGTCGGGCGCGCCGCCGCCGAAGGACCCGCCGAGCAGCAGGCCGGCGATCGCCGCGGCGACGGCCAGGACAGAGACCGCGGCGAAAGGGAGTTTGCCCCGCGTGACGGGGCGTGCGGTGGCGGGTGCGCTGGACACGCTCATGACTCGCCGAAGCTGTCGAACTCGCCCGACGTCCGCGGCGTGGAGGTCGGGGCCGGCGCGGGCTTCGGCGCGGCGGGCTTCGGCCTGGGCGCAGGGGCGCTGCGCAACGGAGCGGGCGAGATGTTGGGCGGGGCGGCGGTCGGCGTCGGTCCCACCGGTCCGCCGGGCATGACCGGCGCCGGCGCGACCTTGGGCGCCGCCTTCACGACCCTCCGCACCGCGGGCTTGTTCCTTCGCGCGGGCTTGCGGGTGTGCACGCGGCGCCTGCGCGCCTGCCGCGGGTCCCGCAGCGCCGGAACGGTCCCGGCCGCCGTCAGCGACAAGGCGGGCTCCGCGCCGGGCGCGTTCGCCACGAGCCCCGGCGCGCTCTGCTTCGTCGCCGGCTTGGCGGCGGACGAGCCGGCGCCAAGCAGCACCGGGATCGCGAACGCCAGGTCGAACGCGAGTGCGACCAGCAGCAGGGTCGAGCGGAGGCTCACGCGATCGGGCATTTCACCGGCCGGGTGCTCCCCGGCATCAGGCAGCGGTCGATGCGCAGCGGCGCCTTGCCCCGGCGTGTCTTGACGCGGGTGTACTTGCCGATCTGCCGCGGCTGCGTCACGCGGATCTCGATCGTCGCGCCGGGCCGGTAGCTGCGCTGCAGCGCACCCACTCGGACGAGTTTCCCGGCGATCGCCTTGCGGCGGTAAGGGCAGCCGCCTCCCTTGCAGTCCACCCCGATGCGGGCGCCGCCGGGGGCGTTGACCGTCACGCGCGTGAGCTGCGTGCGGCCGCGGGTGAAGCGGCCCGAGATGCGCACGACCGGGAACGGAGCGATGAACTTCAGCGACGTGTCCGACGCGGGCGTCGTGCCCGGCGCGGTCTCGCCGCCGGAGGTGAACGTGCCCTGCGCGGGCCCCGTCGGCGTCACGTCGACGCAGGTCGCACCGGAGTCGCCGCCGGTCGGGATGGAGTACGGCTTGTTGCGAACGACGGCGGTGGGGTCGGAGCTGCCGAACGCGGGCGCCTGGCCGGTTTCGGTGACCGTGAGCCGGACGCGCAACATGTGCTCGAGGTCGGCGTCCCTGACCGTGTAGCGGCGGTCGCAGGAGCCGGGGATCGTGGTGCAGCCGGCTCCGGAGGCGCTGCAGCGCAGCCAGTCATAGCCCGCCGTCGCGCCGGCCGGCGACCAGTCACCGGTCGAGGCGGTCAGCTCGGATCCGGGTGTGGGATCGCCCGAGATTGTGGGTGCTTGGATCACAGTCGCCCCGAGGGCAGGCGCCGCCGCGAGCGCGAGCAGCGCGACGGTGATGGTCACGACGCCCCGCAAAGGGCGTATGCACTTCTGTACCGCTAACTCCGCCATCTGGTGAATTTCCTTCGCTGTCGGAGAGCACGGGTCAGTTCCGTCTAAGCCGCGATCGGATCAGGAACGGATCGGGCGGTCACCGGCGCCGCATCCATACGCATGAGCTCTGCCTGAAGCGCCCGGCGACCACGGTGGTGCAGCCCGTGCACTGAGCTTTCGCTGTGGCCCGTCCGCGCCGCGATCTCCAGCGGCGTGAGGCCTACAACGTGCCTCAGCATCACGACGCGTCGCTGCTCCTCCGGTAGCGTCGACAGCGCCTCGCGGAGGCACACACCGCGGGTCGCATCCTCGTGCGTCCCGTCGTCCTCGCCGAAGACCCCTTCCGTAGGGGTGGCCCGTCGCCCTCGGAGGTGATCGACCGCCACGTTGTGCGCCAGTCGAAGGATCCAACCAGCAAACGGCGTAGCGCGCTGCTCGTACTTCACGATGGCTGTGATCAGCTTTGCGAAGACGTGCTGCGTGACGTCCTCGGCCTCGTGATCGTCGCGCAGGATGGCGCGGACGTAGCTGTAGACATTGTCGGAATAGCGCAGGTAGAGGTACCGGATCGCATCCTGATCCCCCTCCTTTGCGCGGGCGACCGCACGCGCGACCATCGCATCGCCGCTGGCTGAGGAGTCGAGGGCGACCTTGCGGCCAAACCCGGCCTTGGCCGTGCCGCCTGCCAGATCGTCCGCGGCAGCGCGCAGCCCGCGACGAGCGTGGTGGCCACTGGGGTGGAGCCGCATGGTCAGTCGACCCGCGCGTTCAGTGGGCCGTGCGCCCGGGGTGTCACGAGGCCGCTCATGCGGCTTCCGCGTCGAGTTGCGTAGTGGCTCTCCATCCGAGGAGCCCAGTGACGTGCGCGTAGTGGCTGGCCTCTGTCCGGTTGGCCACGCCGAGCTTGCGGTAGACGTTCGAGAGGTGGAACTTGACCGTCTGTTCGGTCACCCAGAGTTGGGAGGCGATGCGACCGTTGGACGCACCCGCCGCCACCAGCCGCAGGATCTCGAGCTCCCGCGGGGTGAGCGCGTCGGTGACACCCGCTTGGTCCTGAGCCGTGGCCGGAGGAGGCCTGAACGCGTGAAAGACGTTCCCTGCAGCGACCTCGCGGACGAGCATGCCGACGCTCCCTAGGTGGCCGTTCTTGGAGATGGCGGCATCGGCGCCTGCGGCGGCCGCGGCAGCCAGCTGGCGCGGCTCCATTCGGTCCGAAAGCAACACGAGCTTGGCGTTCGGTACGGCCGCGCGTGCGTCTCGGAGCCGTGAAAGTGCTGTTGCGCCTGGCATCATGCCGTCCACGACAACGACGTCAGGCTGCGCGTCCTCGACGAGCGTCCCGCACGGGTGGCGGCCGTCGACATAACCGATGACGCGGCAAGCGGGCGCATGCCTGAGCGCGCGGCGGATCGCCTCCGCAGCTAGGGCGTTGCCGGCGATGATCAGGACTCGCATCAGGCCCCGTTCTCCCCGCGAGCGCCCGTGCACCGGACCACTCGTACTTCGCAGACCGCCATCCGCCGGCCGACCGTAGGCACTGGCCCTCCGGGCTCGGCGATGCCCATGGTCATGAACCCTCCTCGTCCGTGGCCCTCTCTCCTTTGGGCACTCCGTGGCGTCACGCCGCCTCCCCGCCCGTCGCGAAGTGCTGGTGGCGCAGTCGGTGACGCCGGCACGCCCGTGCCCGCAGGTCAGCGCGGGCGCTGGGGGAGCGGGACGCCACGCGACCCAGCATGTGGGGCGTGTCGCCGCCCGCGGGCTGCGGTGCGTGGGGGGGTCGCGGCGACCGCTCACCGTTCACTTCCAGCCGCCTCATCGCGAGCTCACCTCGTCGCTGCTGGCGGTTAACGGCGACGCCGCGAGATGGCCCTGGAGGCAGCTCAGCAGAAGGTTTACCTGCTCGCGCTCCGCGGAAGCCAGGTCACGGAATGCCGACGCCGCGGCGTCGTGGCCCTCACCCTCGGCTTCATACTCGAAGATCGGCAGGCGCTGGCAGAAGTCGAGCATCAGATTCAGAGACGTGATGAGTCTCTGCAGCGTGAGGTCGGCTGGGTGCGCGTGGCGCAGGTCGGTCAACCGTCGGGCAATGGGCACGAACCCATCCTTGTCCGTGCCCAGCGAGCAGGACAGGGGAGAATGGTCTGCCGGAGGGAGGCTATTTGTGCCGCATCGCGGGGGACTCCTAGACGAACGGCTAGGGGAGCTCGCGCCAAGTGTTTGGGGGTGACGACGGTCACCCGTGGGGGAAGAACTCACCCGTTTGGCCATGTGCGATTGGCGCCGACCTCCCGTACGGTGAGTTGTCTGCAAGACTGTTCGGAGCCACGGAAGGCAGGAATCTCAATGCGTACACCCAGGGACGGCCCGCTGCGAGTCATCGTCGCCGACGATGACTCCTTCGTGCGCCGTATCGTCAAGGACACCTTGCAGTCGGCTGGTATCACCGTGATCGCCGAGGCGCGCACCGGCCGCGAGGCTGTGGAGCTCGTCCTGCACTACCGGCCCGACGTCGTACTCATGGACGTCGTGATGCCTGAGCTCGACGGCATAGCAGCGACTCGCCGCATCCTGGAGGCGTTGCCCGATCAGGCCGTCGTCATGCTCACCGGCTCCGACGACGACGACCTCGGGATCCTCGGGCTGCGTTCCGGCGCCGTGGGCTACCTCACCAAGGATCTTCAGCTCGAGGGCCTGCCACGGGCGCTCGCAGGGGCGGTTATGGGCGAGGGCGTCATCTCGCGTGTTCTGGCGCGTCGGCTGATCGGGCACGTTCGCAAGGTCCCCGAGCTCGGCTCCGGCATGCGTCCGATCAAGAGCCCCCTGACCGGGCGTGAGTGGGAGGTCGTCGACCTGCTTGCGGCGGGCAAGAGCACGGAGGAGATCGCGGAGGCACTGGTGATCTCGACCGAGACGGTCCGTTCCCACGTCAAGAGCATCCTCAAGAAGCTGAAGGTCAGCTCGCGGGCGGAGGCGGTTGTGATCGCGAGGCGCATGCGCGACGGCTTGGACTGAGGTTGGCGTACGAACCGACGAGGCGGTCCCGCACGCACGCAGTCCAACCCCGTCGGCGCGCCGCAGCACGCGGCCGCCGGGAAGGGCTGAGGTCTACTCGACGGTGACGGTCTTGGCGAGGTTGCGCGGCTGGTCCACGTTGAGGCCGCGCAGGCGCGCAATCCGGTAGGCCAGCAGCTGCAGCGGGATCACCGCGAGGATCGGCTGCAGCATCCAGTCCGTGCGGGGGATGCGGAGGACCTCCTCGGCGTGCTCGCCGATGCCGATGTCGCCCTCGCTAGCGACGGCGATCACGTGCGCCCCGCGCGCGCGGACCTCCTGCATGTTCGAGACGACTTTCTCGAGCACGGGCGACTCGGTGGCGACGATGACGACCGGCGTCTTCTCGCTGAGCAGCGCGATTGGGCCGTGCTTCATCTCGCCGGCCGCGTAGGCGTCCGTGGCGATGTAGGAGATCTCCTTCAGCTTGAGCGCGCCCTCGAGGCAGACCGGCAGGCCGACATGGCGGCCGAGGTAGAGGAAGAACTCCGCGCGGTGGTGCGCCTCGGCGGTGCGGTCGATCGCGGCGCTGAGGCCGTTGGTGAGCATCTCGTCGATTAGGTGCGGGATGTGCTTGAGGTCGGCGATCAGCGCGCGCAGGCGCGCGGGCGAGAGCGTGCCGCGCAGCTCGGCCATCCGCAGCGCGAGCAGGTACATCGCCGCGACCTGAGCGACGAAGGTCTTGGTCGCCGCCACGCTGACCTCGAGCCCCGAGCGGGTGAACAGCACGCCGTGGGCGTCTCGGGTGGCCTGCGAGCCCATCAGGTTCGTGACGGCGAGGACGAGCGCCCCACGCTCCTTGGCCAGGCGCATGGCGGCCAACGTGTCCGCGGTCTCGCCGGACTGCGTGATGCCGATGACGAGGTCGCCGGGCCCGACGACGGGGTCGCGGTAGCGGTACTCGGAGGCGACGTCCATCTCGACCGGCACGCGCGCCCACTGCTCGAGCGCGTAGCGGCCGATCAGGCCCGCGTGGTATGAGGTGCCGCAGGCGACGACGACGATTCGCCGGCAGTCGCGCAGGTAGCCGTCGTCGATCGCGCCGAGATCGCCGAGGTCGACGCCGTCGGGGCGAACGGTGCGATCGGCGATCGTGTCGGCGACGGCGTTGGCCTGCTCGTGGATCTCCTTGAGCATGAAGGTCTCATAGCCGCCCTTCTCGGCGACCTCGTGGCTCCAGTCGACCTCCTCGACCTCGCGCTCGATCGGCTCGCCCGCGGCGGTGAGGAACTCTACGCCGTCACGCCGCACCACGACGATCTCGTCGTTATCGATCAGCTGAACGCGGCGGGTGTGGGCGAGGAAGGCGGGGATCGCCGAGGCGACGAACTGCTCGCCGTCGCCGCGGCCGATGACCAGCGGGCACTCCTTGCGCGCGCCGACGAGCAGCTCGGGCTCGTCGGCCGAGGCGGCGACGAACGCATAGTGGCCGCGCAGGCGGGCGTAGGCCTCGAGCACTGCGTCGACCAGACCGCGACCCGCCTCGATGCGGCGCGAGATCAGATGCGCGACGACCTCGGCGTCGGTTTCGGAGGTGAACACGGCGCCGTCGTCGAGCAGCGCCTGCCTGAGCTGCATGTAGTTCTCGACGATCCCGTTGACCACGACGTGCACGCGCTCTGCATCGTCGGAGTGCGGATGCGCATTCGCCTCGCAGACCCGGCCGTGGGTGGCCCAGCGCGTGTGGCCGATCCCCGTCGTGGCCGGGGGCGCGGCGAGCGCGACGGCGCCGCGGCCGTACTCGTCCTGCTCGAGCAGCGCGTCGCCGAGCGCCTCGAGGTTGCCGACCGCGCGTATGGAGTTGAAGCGCCCTTCGGAGAGGATCGAGATGCCCGCGGAGTCATAACCGCGGTACTCGAGCTTCTGGAGGCCCTCGAGGAGAACCTGCTGGACGCAGCGGTGCCCGATGTAGCCGACAATTCCGCACATGAGGGGCGAGTCTAGAGGGGCTGCGGCAGGTCCTTCCCCGCCATTGGTCGAGGTGCTCACCGCAGCGCAGCCGCTCGCACGCACGTTGACGAGCCGCTGGGGCGATCAGCTCGTCGCCAGAAACGTTGCACGCGAACCGTTTCTCGCTCCTTCCGCGACCGGGAGCCGGCGCTCGGCGTTTATTCAGGCGTTGGCACGGTAGGGTCCGCTGCGATCCGGTTGGGTCCGTTGCGATGGGTTATAGTGTCGGCATGCCGGAGGCCACGGCTTGGAACCACGGACGGAGAGAGAACGGATGGCCCCCAAGGGATTCTCACGCGGTACGGGCGTATGGGCGCAAGCGTGATGGCAGCAACCGGCGCGCCAGAGGCGGCCTTCCCCCATCACGCAGCTGGCGGGGCGTCGAAGGCCGTCGCCTCGATGCGCGCGCGCGAGGCGTTCGTCGAGTCGCTCTCGCGCGAGCTCCGCTGCACGCTTGACGAGAACGGTCGCTTCCTGCACCTCGAAGGCGCATGGCAGACCGTGCTCGGCTGGCAGCCCAACGAGCTGCGCGGCTGGCACTGGGAGGAGATCGTGCATCCCGCTGACCGTGCCAGGACTGGCAAGGCGCTGGCACGGCTGCGCGCCACAGGCGCCTGCGAGCGAGACTTCGAGATGCGGCTCGCCGTCCCCTCGGGCGGCCACCGCGTCATCACCTGGACCGTGATCGCCGGCGCCGGGCCGGACCGCATCATCGGCGTAGGCCGGGACCTGACGGATGATAAGCGGAAAATCGCTCGCGACCGCCGCACCGTCGGCCGGCTGCGGCGCCGTAATCGGGATCTCCAGACCCAGCTGAGAGCGCTCGAGGAGCGCTGCGATGCTGTCGAGCGCTTCGCTGCAATGGCGGCGCATCAGCTCGCCGAACCGCTCGTGATCGCCGAGAGCTCGGCGATTCTCTTGGCCGAGGAGCTACGTGACAGCCTCGACCCGGTCCTGCGCGACAGGCTGCATGCAATCGAGCGCAGCGCTTCCCGAGCCAGGCCGCTCATCGATGCCCTCTTGCAGGACGCCCGTGCTGCGGGCCAGATGCTTGCCCTGGGCCCAGTCGACGTGCGCGAAGTGGTCGAGGACACGCTGGCCTCCTTGAGCTCGATGATCGACGAGCGCAGGGCCGTAGCGGTCGTCGGACCCCTTCCGGTTGTGCACGCGGAGCCGAGATTGCTGTTCGTCATCGTTGAAAACCTCGTGTCGAACGCGCTGAAGTACGGTCCGCGTGAGGGCGGGACGGTGAGCATCCGAGCCGACCGCAACACAGAGGGCTGGCGCGTGTCCGTAAACAGCGACGGCTCCCCGATTGCCGACGCGGACCTGAGGCGCGTCTTCGAGCCGTTCAGGCGTGGCCGCGGTGAGCGGCGTGCGCCGGGAAACGGGCTGGGGCTCGCCATCTGCGCCCGACTGGTCGAGCGCCTCGGGGGCACCATCGGCGTGCAAGCCGGCACGACCATGGGCAATACGTTTTGGTTCGTCCTGCCCGGAAGCTCGCTAGACGGCCTTGAGAAAGAGGGCCACTAGCTGGGCGCATCCCCGGGCGGGGCGCTCCGCATCTGGTCCGCGGCGGCCACGGCTTGCGCACGTGAGCGAACGTCCAGCTTGCGCAGGATGTTCTTCACGTGCGAGCGGACCGTCTCGGTGGACAGCACGAGGTCCGCGGCGATCTCGTCGGTTGAGCGGCCGCCCCGCAGCAGGTCGATGACCTCCCACTCGCGTGCCGTCAGAGGGCTCCGGACGGGTCGCATTCCAGCAACCCCGTCAGGGATCCGGCGCACATGCTCGATCAGCCGTCTGGTCATCCGGCGCGAGAGGACCGCCTCACCCGTGCGCGCGCCCTCGAGCGCGCGTGGGAGTGCATCGATGTCGAGATCCTTGGAGAGGTAGCCCGTGGCACCCGCGCGCAGGGCCTGTAGGCCGAGCTCCTCATCTTCGTCGGCTCCGGTAAGGATCACCACGATCTGGTCGGGCAGCTCCTTGACGATGCGCCGGGTGGCGATGATGCCGTCAACTTCCGGCATCACCATGTCCATGACCACCACGTCCGGCCGGTGGTAGAGCGCCAACTCGACCGCTTCGCGGCCGTTGCGTGCTTCGGCGATGACGACGATGCCTGCGTTCTGCAGGGCATCCCTGATGACGTGGCGCGCGAACGCATCGTCGTCCGCGATGATCGCCGTGAGTGCGCTCCTTGCTCTTACGGCGTCCGATTCGGACAAAGGCTCGTCCGCTCCCGCTCCCCATGTTCGGCCACCGGACGACGTTACACGAGTCGCTTGACACAAACCACCGGGTTTGGGTCCCGGAGGGTGCGAGACAGCTGCCCTAGCCGATCGTCGAGGTCCTGCCCCCGCCGCCAGCTCAGGATTTCCTCCCGCCACCATCCCCCTGTTCCCCCACTCGGGGTGCAAACGTGCTTCGTGGCAAGCGGCGAAGATCACCTTCGCGCGAGGGGCCGCCTCCGAGAGAGTCGATTCGTGCACGATTCCGAGCGGAAGACCGATACCGCCGAGCGCCTCCAAGTTTTGCGTCAGGCGCATCCCACGGACGCCACGCTCCAGAATCTGCTCGTAGTGCTGGGGGCGAAGCTGGACCTCTGTGCGCGGCTTCCCGTCTACGAATACGAGGCCCTCAGCGAGGCACACGACAACTGTGCCGCTGCCTTCCATGACGTGGCCAGCGTGGAACGGCAGGCGTGCAAAGACCTGGTGGAATGCCTGCGGCGTCACCTCAACGAGCGCGATGGCGCCTCCCACAGAGGCCCGCAATGATCCGCACGATCGTGATCGCAGACACGGGCGCCGCGATGGCCCAAGTCACCGAACTCCTCAACGAGGGCGGAAACGTCGAGCTCGTGCGCTATGCCGGCGGGCGTTGCGACGTCGAGGCGCTAGTGCGGGCACACAGGCCCGACCTCGTGATCATCGACGAGGTGCGGCCCCGCCTCGCGCTCGCTCGCATCGCCGAGGCGCGGCGAGCGGCACCCGGCTGTGCGGTGATCGCCCTCGCGGCGTGGTCCACGGCTGGCTGGCTGGCCGAGGCGCTCCGGGTGGGCGCCGCAGCGGTACTGCCGGCGGACGTCAGTGCGGGCACGTTGCATGTGGTGATCGGCGAGGTGCTCGACGCGCCGGAGCCCGAGGTCGCGACAGTGCACGAGCTGCACCCTCATGTCCCGAAGGTCATCGCGACCAGCCCCCTTGGCTCAGCGACTACCGAGGGCAGCGCAGCGTGATACCCCGCATCACCGGCCCCACGAGGCCTCTCGACGAGACGATCGAGTCGAGTCGCCGGCTTACCCCCGGGCGCCGGCTGATCAAACCTCGCGAGCGGCGCAAAAGAACCGTTCCAGCCCAGCCGTTGAACGAGCACATGTCCACATTCCGCCACAGACGGATCGCGGCGGGAGGGGTACCGTTCGGCCGCCGCGTCATGCAAGCAGCCGGAGCTCACGGAAACCAGGAGACCCATTGGAGCTAAACGAAACTGCCCGGCGGATCTTCGGGCGACACTGGGGCGTGATCATCTTTTGCTTGCTCGTCGGCCTCTGGGTCCCGATGTACTTGCACCGGGAGGACCAGCCGATGTACACGGCGTCGGCTCGCCTCGTGCTCGACAATCAGGATCCGAAGACGCGGGCGGAGGCGGCAGCCATCAGCGACATCGCCCAGGCCATCGCCACCAGTCCAACGCAGGTGAATCAGGCCCTCGTCAAGGCAGGCGCAAAGGGCAGGAACGCGGTCGAGGTCGCGAAGGAGGACGTCTCCGTGCGCGTCTTGGGCTCCTCGGGCATCCTGGAGCTGTCGGTCAGCGACCCGAGTCGGACCGCCGCCGCCGCGATCTCGAACGCGCTCGCCGAGGGGCTCATCGAGGCGCGACTCGAAGTCACGACGGGACAGGTCAAGAAGGTCGACGCGGCTCTCGAGGGGAGGATCGCGAGATTGAACAGAAGGATCTCGGCCCTCGACTCGCGTGTCGACTCTCTCACGCTTCAGGCCGCGAGGGCCGACAGTGCGGCGCGCCGCAAGCGAGCCGAGTTGACGAGATCGCGGCAATTCCTCTCGCAGCAGCGGGCGGCGCTCGAGTCCCAACGTGTGAGCCTGGTCTCGACCGGTGCTTTCAACCACACCCCGTCGATCATCAGTCCTGCCGCCCAACCCAGGCTTGCGGATCAGTCGGGCCAGCTGCCCGACCTCATCCTGGGTGCCCTGCTCGGCTTGATCGCCGGAGTGGGACTGGCGGGGCTGCTCGAGACGTTCCGAACCACTCAGGTCGACACGGATGCGGTGGCTCGGGAGTTCGATGCGCCGCTCCTTGGGCTCTCGGGCGGTCTGACCGACGCCGACCACTCCGACGAACTGGCACGCAACGCCGCACGAATCAGGTTGGCGGCTCAACAGGAATCCAATGGTGCGCCACATTCAGGAATGGGTAGTGGGTCGGTTTCATTGAAAGACCGGGGCGTGGGGCACCGTCCGGAGGCGCGATCCGATCCTGGCGTGACTGATCACAACCAGCTTTCAGCACGAGTCGTTCGCGAGGCGCCCAATCCGGAGTCCGAGCCGGAGTCGACCGACACGCCCGTCCAGGCGAACGGCCGGCAGCGCGGGCTGAAGGGCGGTCGTGTTCGCGCCGAGAAGCTCTCGCCGGAGGAACGGTCGGAGATCGTGCGCAAGGCCGCCAAGGCGCGCCAGGCACCCAAATCCTGAGCGGCGTACGCACCCCTCGCGTGCGCCGCGAGGCCGCCCCCGCGAGGCCTGTCGCTTCGACTTCGCCTTGACCTGCCACCGGGACCTGGCGGCCGCCGCCGCACGCGCCATGGTGGCGCGAGTGGCGTCGGTGTAGATCGGCGCCGCAAGGGCCCTTTCCGGCCGCGACGAGCGACGTGGAAGGCCGCAGAGGACCCCGGTATGCCGCCTATACTTGGCGAACCCGAGCCGCCAAGGAGCGCCCTTTGCAGGAGATGGTCATCTACGGCGTGAGCTTCGACATGGTCGGAAAGCAACCGATCGTCCTGCTCAAGGCCGTTGACACGAACAAGTTCCTGCCGATCTGGATCGGCCATCCCGAGGCGGCCGCGATCCTCATGAAGCTCCAGGGCGCCACGACCCCGCGCCCGATGACGCATGACCTGCTCTTCGACATGCTGGGCGAGCTCGAGGTCGCCTGCACGCGGGTGTCGGTGACCGAGCTGCGCGAGAACACCTTCTACGCGTCGATCACGCTCTCGGTGAACGGACGCGAGGTCGACATCGACTCCCGTCCCAGCGACGCCCTCGCCCTCGCCGTGCGCTCCGGCGCGCCGATCTTCGCCGCCGAGGACGTCATCGCCGAGTCCGCGATCGAGTTCGAGCACGAGGTCGAGGACACCGAGGAGGTCGTGGACAAGTTCAAGGAGTTCCTCGACCAGGTCTCGCCCGAGGACTTCCAGGGCGGGGACTCCTGAGCGCCTAGCAGCCGCGCTCCGCGGCCAAGGCGGCGAGCGCCTCACGGACGTCGACCTGCATGGCCGGGACGCTAGGCCGCCGCGCGGGCCATCGCCCGGTCCAGCACGCGCGCGACGAGCGCGTCGAAGTCGATCCCGGCGGCCTCGGCGGCTTGTGGCAGCAGCGAGGTCTCGGTGAGGCCGGGGATCGCGTTGACCTCGAGGACGTGAAGCTCGCCCGTCGCGTCCTCGAGCATGAGGTCAACGCGGGCGAAGCCGTAGCACCCCAGCAGCCGGTACGCCGCGAGCGCGAGCTCCTGCGCCCGGGCGGTCGCCTCCACCCCCACCTCGGCAGGACACCGGAAAGCGGTGCGTCCGATCTCGTACCGGGCCTCGAAGTCGTAGAAGTCCTCCTCGTGGGGGATCGCCTCGACCAGCGGCAGCGCCTCCGGCCCGCGCGGCCCATCGATAACGGAGACGGCGAGGTCGCGCCCGGCGACATGGCGCTCGAGCATCACCTTGGTGTCGTAGGAGAACGCCGCGACGAGCGCGCCCGGCACGTCGGCCGCCGTGGCGGCGAACTTGATCCCCAGCGCCGACCCCTGGCCGGCGGGCTTGACCACGATCGGGAAGTCCAGGCGTGCCTCGATGGCAGGCAGAGCCCCCGCCGCGCCCAGCTCGTTGAAGGCAGTCTCGCTGAACGCGTAGAACTCGGGCGTCGGGATCCCGGCGTCGAGCATCGCGTGCTTGGCGATGACCTTGTCCATGCAGCGGATGCACGCGGCCGGCCCCGAGCCGGTGTAGGGCAGGCCGACGAGATCGAGCAGCTCCTGGACGGTCCCGTCCTCCCCGCCGCGCCCGTGCAGGGCTACGAAGGCGACGTCGGCGCGCGCCTCCTCGAGCCGCTCGACGAGGTCCGGGCCGACGTCGATCGCCGCCACGTCGTGACCGAGGCGCTCCAGCGCGTCCTGGACCTGGGCTCCGGAGCGCAGCGAGACCTGGCGCTCGAGCGAGCGCCCGCCCTTGAGCAGGGCGACCCGGCTCAAGACCCGCCACCGGCCCGGCGGGACCGGAGCGGGAGCACGTTGCCAGGGTCGGGAGCCTCGGGCTCGGCTCGGGGGCGGGATGCCGCGGGCTCGGCGCCGGTGAGCGTGCCGTAGAGGGTGACCTGCTCGTGCACCACCTTGCCGATGCGCCGGATGCCCTCGCGGATGTCGTCCTCGCCGACGCCTGAGAAGTTCAGCCGCATTGAGGAGCCGCCGCGGCCGTCGAGGTAGGCGGCGCGGCCGGGGACGAAGGCGACGTTCTCGCGCAGGGCACGAGCCAGCAGGTCGGTGGTGTCGATGTAGTCGGGCAGCGTCGCCCAGATGAACAGGCCGCCCTGGGGCCGCGTCCAGGTCCCCTCGGCGGGGAAGTGCTCGGCCAGCGCGTCGAGCATCGCGTCGCGCCGGCGGCGATAGAGCTCGACCAGCGTCGCGAGGTAGCGCCGCCAGTCGCGCTCGGCGAAGTACGCGCTGACGAAGTGCTGGGTGAGCGGCGAGGAGCACAGGTCGACGGCCTGCTTGCCGAGGCTCATCTTGTCGAGCACGGGCCTTGGCGCCGTCGCCCAGCCCAGGCGCAGGCCGGGCGAGAGGATCTTCGAGAACGTGCCGAGGTAGATGACGTACTCACCGCGGTCGAGCGCGTAGAGCGTCGGTTGCGGGTCGCCCTCGTAGCGCAGGAGGCCGTAGGGGTTGTCCTCGAGCACGAGCAGCTCGCGCTGCTTGGCGACCTCGACCAACCGCCGCCTGCGCTCCAGCGACAGCGTCACCCCGGCGGGGTTCTGGAAGGAGGGCACCGTGTAGATGAACTTGGGCACGCGCCCGTCGGCGTCGAGCCGGTCGAGCGCCTGTTCCATGAGGTCCACGCGCAGCCCGTGATCGTCCATCTCGATCTGCACGACATCGGCTTGGTAGGAGGAGAAGACGGGGACGGCGCCGGGATAGGTGGGCGCCTCGGCCACGACCACGTCGCCGGGGTCGAGCAGGGTCTTGCACACCAGGTCGATGACCTGCTGGCCGCCCGTCGTGACCAGCAGGTCGTCGCGCTCCAGGGCCATCCCCTCGGCGGCCATCACCTCGACGATGCATCCCTTCAGGTCATCGAGGCCCTCGGTGGGCCCGTACTGCAGCGCCGACGCGGCGCTGTCGACTGCGACGTGCGACATCAACGAGGCGAAGTCCTCCGCCGGGAACGTGCTCGTGTCGGGCAGTCCGCCGGCCAGTGAGATCACCTCGGGCTGCGCGGTCACGGCCATGAGGTCGCGCATCGCCGAGGACTTCATGCCCTGGGTACGGCGGGCGAACAGCCCCGCGTATCGCTCGAGGTCACGGGTGGTCGACCGGGGGGCGGTCACGCGCCTTGCTTCGCCGCCGCCGGTCGGGCCCCTTGGCGTGTCGTCTAAGGTCATCCGCCTCCGGGGACACGCTAGCCCATGGACTTCGCCTTCGACCTCCTCCAGGGTGCCGGCATCGCCGCGGGCATCGGCATCCGCCCCTTCCTCCCCGTGCTGCTCGTCGGGGCGCTCGCCGCCGGCAACCTCGGGCTGGACTTCGGCGGCACGGACTTCGCCTTCCTCGAGCAGGCGCCGCTGCTGGCGATCGTGCTCGCGCTGCTGGCGCTCGCCACCTACGCGGTGCGCCGGGGGGGGCCGGAGGCCACCGAGACGGGCGTTTACGCCCTGTCCTTCGCCACGCTCGCGGTCGTGCTCGGCGCGCTGGAGGCGGCCGGCTCGCTCGCCGACCACGACCATCCGGTCGTAGCCGGAGCCCTCGCCGGCGCCGCGGCTGCCACGCTCGGCTACGTGGCGTCGCGCTCGCTGCTGCGGCGCACCCGTCGGCGCCTGGACGTCGAGACCGCAGCGGCGCTCCCGCTCTACGTCGAAGGCGTGGCGATGGTCGCCGCGGGCGTCTCGATCCTCTTCCCGCCGCTCGCCCTGCTCGTGATCGGCGCGCTCGTCGCGCTGCTGGTCGGCGGCCGGCGGCGCGCAGGGGAGAAGTACGCCGGGCTGCGCATCCTCCGATGAGCCGCCCGAAGAAGCTGGTCCTCACCGTCATCGACGCCATGAAGCCCGCCATGCTCGAGCGTGCGGTGGCCACCGGCCGTGCGCCCGCCCTAAAGCTGCTGCTGGAGCGCGGGCACCACGTCGACGACTGCGTGGCATCGTTCCCCTCGGTGACGCCCGTGTGCGCGGCGTCGATCACCACCGGGGTCGGGCCCGACGAGCACGAGATCCCCTCCATGAACTGGTACCACCGCGGCGAGGGGCGCTACGTCGAGTACGGGACGAGTTTCAAGGCCTCTCAGGCCTTTGGCTTCAAGCGCTCGCTGACCGACACGATCTACAACATGAACCTCGAGCACCTCTCTTCCGAGGTGACGACGGTGTTCGAGGCGCTCGACGACGCGGACGTGCGCACGGCCGGCACGACCTACCTGATGTTCCGCGGCCGCCACCGTCACGAGGTGGCCAACGAGACCGCGCTCACGCGGCTGGCCTCGACGGTCTTCCGCCACGCCGTCTACGGGCCGCGCGAGTTCTTCTACGCCGACCTCTTCGCGTCGCGCAAGACGGGCTGCCGCTCACAGCTCGGGCTGCCGGGCGTGCGCGACCAGCACGCGGGATGCGTCGGCGCGCACCTCGTCGAACACGACCTCTTCGACTTCCTGCTGCTCTCGCTCCCGGACAACGACACGCACTCGCATCGCAACGGCCCCTTCGCCCAGGTCAGCTCGCTCGCTGCCGCCGACAAGCAGATCGAGCGCCTGATGCACGCGGCCGGTGGACCGGACGAGTTCCTCGACGACCACGCGATGATCGTCTGCTCCGACCATTCCCAGAGCCAGGTCGAGAGGGAGATCGACCTGTTCCGTGCTTTCGACGGCTTCGGCGTCGAGCCGCCGACTGCGGCACGGGCGCGGCGCGAGGATCCCGAGGTGGCGATCTGCCCGAGCTCGCGGGCGGCGCAGGTCTACTTGCTCGACCGCGAGCGTGCGCGCGAGCTGATGCCCCGCATCGAGCGCACCGCGCTGGCGCTCGGCGGAGTGGACCTGGTGATGCGGATGACCGACCACCCCGACGGCGAGGCCGCCGTGCGCGGGGCGCGCGGGGAGCTGCGCTTCGCTCCTCGCGGCGAGCTGCGAGACGCGCGCGGTAGGCGCTGGAGCGTGGAAGGCGACCTCGAGCTGCTCGGGTTGCGGGTGCGCGACGGCGAGGTCAGCTCGGCGACCTATCCCGACGCGCTCGGCCGGGTGTGGTCGGCCCTGCGTTGCCGGACCGCGGGGGAGCTCCTGCTCTCCGCGCGGCCGGGCTACGAGTTCATCGACTGGGGCGGGGAGCATCACGTCGGCGGGGGCTCGCACGGCTCGCTGCACGCGAACGACTCCTACGGCACGCTGCTGTGGTGCGGAACGGGTCCCGACGGCACGGAGGTGCGCACGCAGTGGTCGTTGAGAGACGTGGTGCCGATGGTGCGCGAACACTTCGGCGTCGCCGCCTGAGGGAGACCCTCGCGGCGCTGGCCGGACTGCTCTCGCTGGCCCCGGGCGCGCGATCGTCGTGGCCTTCGTCCCCGCCGGCGCGACATCGTCGTGGTCGCGGCGCTCGGCGCCGCGGTGCTGATCGCGCTGCAGCTGGCGGTCACACACTGGTTCTACCTGTACATCGTGTGGTTCCTGCCGCTCTGCTCGTGGCGCTGCTGGCGCCCTAGGCCGAGCCCGAGCCTGAGCCCGGAGCGGGCGCCGGCCGCAGCACCGCCTCGATGGCCTCGGCCCGGCCCGGTGATGAGCAGCGGATGAGCACCGCATTGAGCCACGGGTCCTCCTCCGCGGCGTCGTAGCGCATCGGCATGTGCGTGCGCATGACCGCGATGGACTGCTCGCGCTTGACGCCGATGACGCCGCCGCGCGCCCCCGTCATCCCGACGTCGGTGATGTAGGCGGTCCCGCCGGGCAGCACGCGCGCGTCGGCGGTCGGGACGTGGGTGTGGGTCCCGACCACCGCCGTCACGCGACCGTCGAGGTACCAGCCCAGCGCGATCTTCTCGCTCGTCGCCTCGGCGTGCATGTCGACCAGCACGTGGTCGGCGCCGGCCACCTCGCGCAGGGCCTCGTCGATCGTGACCAGAGCGGGCGACGCCGCCTGCATGAACAGGTTGCCCGACAGGCTGACCACTCCGAGCGACTGCCCGTCTCGCTCGACGACGCACGTGCCCCGGCCGGGCTGGGTACGCAGGAAGTTCGCCGGGCGCACGATGCGCGGCTCGTCGTCGAGGTAGGGCCAGACCTCGCGGTGGCGGTAGGTGTGGTTGCCGAGCGTGACGACGTCGACCCCGGCAGCGAACAGCTCGTCGGCGTGCTTGGGCGTGATG
>DASQFQ010000203.1:0-14413 GCA_035633075.1 Solirubrobacteraceae bacterium
CTGCTCGCGCGCGGCGGCGGCCTGCTCGCGGGCGCCCAGCGCCTCGTCCTTGGCCTCGGCGATGTCGGCGCGCCCGACCTCGAGCTCGGCGCCGAGGCGCGCGACGCCGGCGCGCAGCTCCTCGGCGTCGGTGCGGCCGGCGGCCGCGGACTCCTGGGCGGCCTTGGCGGCGACGGCGGCGGCGTCCACACGCTCGCGGACTCCGCGAACCTCGTTGAGGACGTTGCCGGCCCCGCGGTCAACCTCGGCGATGCGCTCGCCGGCCTCGCGAGCCACGCGCTGGGCCTCACGCGCCTCGATGCGGATCTCGGCGGCGTCGGCGCGGGCCGCGACCGCCTCGGCGCGTGCCTCCTCCGCGCGGCGCAGGCTGTCCTCGGCCTCGCCGGCCAGCGCGCCCATCCGCGCCTGCAGGACCTCGTCGGCCCGGCGGGCGGTCTCGATCTCGGCGTGGGCCTGCTCGAGCAGCGCCTCGACGGGCTCGGTGACCTGCGAGTTGTCGGCCAGCGCCTCGACGCGCTCGCGCAGCTCGGTGTCGGCGCGGCGCAGTTCCTCGAGGTCGGCGCGCGCCTTGCCCACCAGCGCCTCGATGCGCTCGATGGCCTCGACGGGAACCTGCTCGCCGTCGGCGTCGCGCGCCAGCAGCGCCTTGTGGGCCTCGGAAACCTGCTCGGCCAGCCGGCTCTCGCGCTCCTCGAAACGACTCTGGAGCTCGGCGATCTGGACTGCGACCTGCTCTGCGAGGCCTTCCTCGCGGGTCTGGAGAGCGGCCTGCGTTTCCTCGAAAGTCCGCCGCGCCTCGTCGAGCTGCTCGCTCAGGCCGGCCTCGCGCTCCTCGAAGGCGCTCTTGATCTCGGCGACCTGCGTCAGGAGCTCCCCGTTGTCGCGGCGCAGCTGCTCGACGTCGGTACGCGCGTGCGCCTCGTCCTCGGTGAAAGCCGCGAGCTCGACGCGCGCCTGGGCGGATTCCTCACGGGCGCCGGCGGCCTCGGCGCGCAGCTCGTCGGTGAGCTCGCGCAGAGCGTCCAGGCGCGCCTGCGCCTCGGCGGACTCGCGCTGGAGCTCGAGCAGGCGGCGGCGGTCCTCGCCGGCCAGCCCCTCGGCCTCGGCCTTGTCGACCCTGACCTCGCCGAGCTGCTCACGCAGGTGCTCGGCGTCGCGATGGACCTGGTCGATGCGCTCCAGTGCGGCAGCCAGCTCGATGCGCGCGGACTCGGCCTGGCGCTCGCGCTCGCGCTCGGCGGCCTCGAGCACGTCGTCGAGCTGGGCCTTGACCGACTCGGCCTCCTCGTCGCGTTCGATGCGCAGGCGCTCGATCTCGGCGCGCAGCTCGGCGCGGGCGGCCTCCGCCGCCTCGATCCCAGCGTTCTCGACGCCCTCGATGCGCCCGGCCAGCTCGCCGCGATCGCTGTCGTCGCGCTCCTCGACGGCGGCCAGCGCCGCTGCGAGGCGCGCCTCCGCGGCTTCGGAGCTCTCGGCGCGGGCCTGCTCGGCCTGCTCGATGCGAGCGGCCAGCTCGGCTCGGGCGGTCCCGGCGTCGGCCTCGGCCGCGTCGCGCTCGGCGCGGGCGGCGGCCTCCTCCTGCAGGCTCTCCTCCAGGCGCGTGATGCGCTCCAGGAGCTCGGCGCGATCGCCCGCGTCCTCGGCGGGCCGCATCTCCTCGCGGGCACGTTCGAGGTGCTCACGGGCCTCGTTGACATTGCGCTCGGCGGACTCGGACCGGTCGCGGCTGGCCTGCGCCTCGCGCCGGGCCTCCTCGAGCGCGGCGGGGAGGTCGGCGGCGGTGCGCTCGAGGTCCTCGATGCGCTCCAGGGCGGACAGCAGGCGGGCGACGACCGCGGCGGCGTCGTCGAGGTCGGCAATCGACTCGCCCTGGATTCCGGGGTCGGGGTCCAGGCGCTCCTCGCCCTCGGCGTCCGACTCGGCCCGCGCCTCCTCGCGCGCAGCGAGCGCGTCCTCCACCCATGGCGTGGGCTCGAGGGGACGGAAGGCGACCATCGTCCCCGCCGTGCGCCAGCCGTCCCACGGCTGGGGTTCCGGCTCCAGGGCGGTTCGCAGCGCGCGCACCACGACCGGGTGCTGCTGGCGCATCCGCATCAGCATCAGGTTGCGCGGGAGCTCGAAGCTCAGGTCCTCCAGGAAGAGCGAGAAGTCGAAGCCCTCGTCCAGCTTGACCGGAACGAAGACCATCTCGAGCGGGAAGGTCTTGCCGTCCTTGCCGTAGGTCGCGATGACCTCCTGGGAGGCGCGCATCTGCGGCGGCTCGCCGCTCTCGAGGAACTTCCGCCACGCCTCGGCATCGGGTGTCGCCTCGGCGACCAGCGTGTCGAACAGCGACTTCCCGAGCGCCTCGGAGGAGTGCAGCCCGAACAGCAGCTCGGCGGGCTCGCTCCACTTGCTGATTGCCCCCTGGCCGTCCGTGAGGACGAAGAAGCCGTTGATGATCTGCGAGAGAAGCGCGTCGAGCGGGACGTCGTGCCCGGTCGGCTCGTCGAGGTCAGGCGTCTGTGGAGGTATCTGGAGGGGGTTCATCAGAGGTCCCGGCTGAGTTACTTATCGGCCTGGGAGCCCCGGCGACTGAAGGGTTGCGCGCGAGCCAGCCCTCGAGGAGCACAGCCGCTGCACGCGAATCCTCCGCCGCCGCACCCCCGGATCGGTGCGCCAGCTTCGTGGTGAAGCGTTCGTCGTAGGTCTCAATCGGCACCGAGAGCCGATCCCTCAACCGCTGGGCGAACGCGCGGGCCTCGCGCGTCTGCTCGGAGTCCTCGCCGGAGAGCGAGAGCGGCAGCCCAACGACGACCCGCTCGGCCTCCAGTTCGGCCACGAGGGCGACGATACGCTGCAGGCCGCGGCGCGTGGCCGGCCGCAGCACCGGCTCCAATGGAGTCGCCAGCGTGCGCGTCGGGTCGGACACGGCGGCGCCGCAGCGGGCGCTGCCGTAGTCGAGCGCGAGGACCCGGCTCAAGCCAGGACTTGCCGGATCGCCTTCTCGGCGGACTCGAGCGCCTCTTCCAGGCGGGCCGGGTCGCGCCCGCCCGCCTGCGCCATGGTGTCGCGCCCACCGCCGCCACCACCGACCACCTGCGCCGCCGTCTTGACGATCTCGCCCGCGCGCACCCCCCGCGTGACGGCGCCCGGGGTGACGGCCACGAGCAGGTTCGCGCGTCCCTCTCCCCTGCTCCCGAGGACGACGACGGCCGGGTCTGCGAGCTGGTTCTTGAGGCGGTCGGCGAGATCCGGCAGCAGCTTCGGGTTCGCGACCTGCTTGACCTCGAGGAGCACCTGCACGCCGTCGATGTCGAGGATCGCGTCGCGGTCGAGGCTGGCGTCGACGGGCACGGCGGGCTGCCTCATGAGCTCCAGCCGCTTGCCCTCACGCTCGGCGACCGCCGTCGGGACGTCGTCGGGCCGCGTGCGCAGCAGGGCCGCCGCCTCTTGCAGGTAGCGGTCGTGGCGGCGCAGCAGGTCGACCGCGACCGGCCCGGTCACCGCCTCGATACGGCGGACGTTGGCCGCGCTCGAGCTCTCGGAGGTCAGCTTGAACACCCCGATCTCGGCGGTCGAGCGCACGTGGGTGCCGCCGCACAGCTCGCGCGACCAGTCGCCGCTGCCGACCTCGACCATCCGCACGACATCGCCGTACTTCTCGCCGAAGAGCGCCATCGCCCCGAGCTTGCGCGCCTCCTCGAGGGTCGTGGTCAGGGCCCGCACGGGCTGGTTGGCCAGCACCCACTCGTTGACGCGGTCCTCCACCTCCGCAACCTCCCGCTCGGAAAGCGGTTGGCCGTGGGTGAAGTCGAAGCGCAGCTTATCGGGGCCCACATAGGAGCCGGCCTGGCGCACGTGGGTGCCGAGGCGCTCGCGCAACGCCGCGTGCAGCAGGTGGGTGGCGGTGTGATTGCACTCCGTCGCCCGCCGGGCCGCGGCGTCGACGCGCGCCACCACCCGCTCGCCCTCGTGCAGCTCGCCCCGCTCGAGCTCGAGCACCAGCGCCTGGTCGTCGCCGAGGCGCACGACGTCGGTGACGCGCGCGCGGCAGTCGCCGTGCTCGCACTCGACCACACCGGAGTCGTGGACCTGCCCGCCCCCCGTGGCGTAGAAGGGCGACTCGACGAGCTTGGCGAGCACGTGGCCGTTGGCGCTCGCCACCGCCGCGACCGCGGTCGCCTGCTCGACCGTCTCATAGCCCGTGAACGTCGTGTCGAAGCCGGCGCGCTCGGCGAACGCGCGGACCCGCTCGCGGGCGTCGTCGCGCCCGCCCCGGCCGGCGCTCGCACGCGCGCGCGTGCGCTGATCGTCCATCAGCGATTCGAAGCCCTGCTCGTTGACGCCCAGCCCCTGTTCGGCGGCCAGCTCCAGCGTGAGGTCGAACGGAAACCCGTAGGTGTCGTGCAGCTGGAACGCCTCGGCGGCGCCGATGCCCTCCGCGCCGGCGTCCCTCGCGCGCGCGATGTGCTCCTCGAGGATCCGCGTGCCCTGCTCGAGCGTGTGGCCGAAGGCCTCCTCCTCGCGCGCGAGCCACATGTCGACGGTCTGCGCCTGCTCGCCGAGCTCGGGGTAGGCGGCGCCCATCAGCTCGCGGACCCGCGCTGAGAACCTCGGCAGGAAGCCCGGCTCGATCCCGATCCGCCGCCCCTGGAGGATCGCGCGCCGCATGACCCGGCGCAGGACGTAGCCGCGATCCTCGTTGGAGGGCACGACCCCGTCGGCGATCAGGAAGGACATCCCGCGAGAGTGGTCGGCGAGGATCCGCAGCGCCCGGTCGGATTCCCAGGCCTCCCCGTAGCGGTGCCCGCTGAGCTCCTCCCCCAGCTCGATCAGCGGCTTGAACTGGTCGGTTTCGAACACCGACGGCGTGTCCTGCAGGATCACCGGGAGGCGGGTCAGCCCGAGGCCGGTGTCGATGCTCTGGGCCGGCAGCGGCGCCAGCGTGTTCACGGGGTCCTGGTTGAACTGCATGAACACGAGGTTCCAGATCTCCAGAAACCGCTCGTTCTCGCCCCCGGGCAGGTCGTCGGGCGCCCCGAGCTCGACGCCACGGTCGTAGTAGAGCTCCGAGCACGGGCCGCACGGGCCGGTCGGGCCGACCTGCCAGAAGTTCTCGGAGCGCGAGCAGGCGACGATGCGCTCGCGCGGCACGCCGACCGACAGCCACGCGTCGATGGCCTCCTCGTCGGGCCCGATCCCGAGCTCCTCGTCGCCCTCGAAGACCGTGATCCAGATCCGCTCGGGGTCCAGGCCGTACTGCAGCGACAGCTCCCACGCATACTCCACGGCGCCCTGCTTGAAGTAGTCGCCGATCGAGAAGTTGCCGAGCATCTCGAAGAACGTGTTGTGTCGCGTGGTGGTGCCGACCACGTCGATGTCGGGCGTCCGGAAGACCTTCTGGCAGCTGGTCAGCCGATGGTGCGGCGGGCGCTCCTCGCCGAGGAAGTAGGGCTTGAGCGGCTGCATCCCCGCGATGATCAGCAGCGTCGACGGGTCGTACTGCGTCGGCACCAGCGGCGCCGAAGGCAGGCGCAGGTGGTCTCGCTCCTCGAAGAAGCTCAGGAAGCGCTCGCGGATCTCGTCAGAGGTCACGCAGGCCAGTCTATGGTCCCCCAGCCGACCACCACGTCGCCGCTGATCAGGCACGCCGCCTGCCCGGGCGCGGCTCCGTCGACCGGCTCGGAGAGCCGCAGCGCGAGCCGGGAGTGGCGCCCGGGGGCGGGCTCGCCGGCCACCGTGCACGCCAGCGCCCGCGAGCGGTAGCGCAGCTTCACCGACTCCACCTCGGCGCCGGGGCGGTGCAGCACCGCGCTGCGCACGGCGACCTCGCGCGTGTCGAGCTCCTCGCGGGGGCCGACGGTCACGCGGTTGGAGCGCGCGTCGGTGGCCAGCACGTAGAGAGGCTCGCCGGCCGCGACGCCGAGGCCGCGCCGCTGCCCGACCGTAAAGCCGTGGTGGCCGCGGTGGTGCCCGAGCACCCGTCCGGCGGGGTCGACGATCTCCCCCTCGCGCTCGCGCGGGCCGCCGTGGCGCGCGAGGAACGCGGCACGGCCCGTTCCAGCGAGGAAGCAGAGGTCCTGCGACTCGGCCTTCGAGGCGACGGGGAGCCGCGCGTCAGCGGCCAGGGCTCGGACCTGCGGCTTGGTCAGCTCGCCAAGCGGGAAGCGCATCCTCGCCAGCGACTCCGGGGCCAGCGCGCAGAGCATGTAGGCCTGGTCCTTGGCGGGGTCGGCCGCTGCGCGCAGCAGGCCGTCCTGCGTGCGGCGCGCGTAGTGGCCGGTCGCCAGGTCGGCGGCGCCGAGCGCCCCGGCGAGCTCGAGCATGGCGTCGAGGCGCACGTGGCCGTTGCAGCGCACGCACGGGTTCGGGGTCAGCCCAGTCGAGTGGTCGGCGAGCCACGGCTCGACGACGCCCGCACGGAACTCCTCGCGCAGGTCGAGCGTCAGGTGAGGCAGCCCCATCCCGTGCGCCAGCGAGCGCGCCACTCGGACCGCGTGCGCCGAGCAGCACGAGGCCTCGGCGTCGTTGTCCGCGTCGGCCCACAGCTCAAGCGTGACGGCGACCGCCTCGCGCCCGTCGCGCGCGACCAGCAGCGCGGCCACCGCCGAGTCCACACCGCCGCTCATCGCCACGAGCGTGCGCGATGCCTGCGGCGCGAGCGCCGCCCCGGCGCGCGCGGCAGCCCCCAGCGCACGGTGCAGCGCGTCGGCCGCCAGCTCGGCGGCGTGCAGCTTGCCGGGCGAGAGCCCCCCCAGTTCGGCGACGATCTGCGTGGTCCCGACGCGCGCGCCGTCGAGGAGGAGGGCGCCGTCGACGAGCGCGACGGCGGCGGAGCCGGCCGCCGTGACCGCTCCGCAACCCGAGGCGTCGAAGCCCGCCGCCACCACACGGTCGCCCTGCACGCGCAGCGAGACGCGGACGAGGTCGCCGCACGGAGCGCCGCCGGCCGCGCCCGAGGACGCGGCGGTCGGCAGCACGCCGTGCCCCTGCGGGTAGGCGAGGTGCTCGGCGAAGCGTTCGGCGCTCACGCGCCGAGTGTAGGCGCGAAGGCTAGAAGCAGCTGAGGCCGTGGCGGCCGTGCTTGGCCACGAAGCGCTTACCGAGCCGCTTGTTCTTGGCCTCGGCGCTGCGGGCGATCGCCTGGGCCTTGGCCGGGCGGGCCTTCGCGTCGGCTGCGGCCTTGGTCCAGACGGCAGTCGACTGAGCGTTGGCGCGGCCGAAGTCGCGGGCATAGCCCTTCCACTTGCCGGGAGCCTTGACCTTCGCGGTCGCGGCGTCGGCGCCGAGGCTGATCTGCTGGACGGCGGCGAGGTAGGCGGGAAGCGCCGAGGCGGTGGCCGGTTGGGCCAGCGCCGAGACCTGCTGCTGGCTCGACACGCACACGGCGTCGAGCTGACGCAGGTAGGGATTGCGGACGAGGCTGCCGCCGCTGGCGCGCAGCGCGTCGACGGCCGCCTGGTCGATCGTCTCCGCGTCGACATAGCCGACGAGCGTCTCGGCCTTGAGGTTGCGGTCCACGACCACGACGGTGGGGGACTGCTCGACGTTGGCGCCGCGGGTGATCGCCTGGTAGCGCCCGACGGACTTGATCCAGTGGGCGTCGACGAAGACCTGGCGGCCACGGCGGTCGACCTGCGACAGCTCGCGGCGCACGGCGCGGTCGTCGTAGGAGCGGTTGTTGTAGAACAGCAGGACGAGGACCTTGCGGTGCTCGACCGCGCCGCGGACGTCCCTGGGCAGGCGGGCGAGCGCCTCCTTGGTGATCGGCGCGGGCGGCGTCGAGGCGCCGGTCGCGGGAAGCTGGGTCGTCGGGTTGGTGTTGACGCCGCCGGCGGGGGGCGCGACGTTGACGACACCGCCCTCGCTCTGGGCGACGGCGCCGCCGGCAGCCGCGTCGGCGCGTGCGGAGGCGTCGTTGCCGCCCTTGACCGCCTTCTGGACGGCGGAGCCGGGGCCGCTCTGCGTCGTGGCGTTGGGGTCCTTGGCGGGCGCGGGGCTCGCGGCCGCGGGCGTGGCGGCCGGAGCGACTTTCTCCGGCTTGGGTCGGAGGAAGAGCATGTAGACGGCGACGAGGCCGATGACGGCCACGAGGAGGATGCGAATCGGCGGGGAGATCTGGCTCATCTGTCCCCCGTATCGGCAGCCCTGCGGTGGTCCCTTAGGGTGACTTGCCCTCGGACGGGGTCGCGACCCGAGCCCCGAGCGTCTGGTCCCCGGCGGGAGGCGCGGTGGAGCGCAGCGCGAGCGTCGCGAGCTGCTCCTCGTCGACGGCCGCGGGCGCGCCCGTCAGCGGGTCTGACCCGCTCGCGGTCTTCGGGAACGCGATGACGTCGCGGATCGAGTCGCGCCCGGCGAGCAGGGCGACGATGCGGTCGATGCCGAGGGCGATGCCGCCGTGTGGCGGCGCGCCGTAGCGCAGGGCGTCGAGCAGGAAGCCGAAGCGCGCGTCGGCCTCCTGCTCGGAGATCCCGAGCACCCCGAAAACCTGTTGCTGGACCTCGGGACGGTTGTTGCGGATCGAGCCGCTCCCGAGCTCCGTGCCGTCGAGGACCACGTCGTAGGCGCGGGAGGTCATCGCGCCGGGATCGGCGAAGTCGCCGGTCGGGGCGGTGAAGGGATGGTGCGACGCGTTCCAGCGGCCGGCGGCCTCGTCGAGCTCGAACATCGGGAAGTCGACGACCCACAGCGCCTCGTGGCGAGCGGTCGGCACGAGCCCGAAACGGCGTGAGAGCTCGAGCCGCAGCTCGCCCAGCGCGGTCACGACGGTCGCCTCGGAGTCCGCCACGACCAGCAGCAGGTCCCCGGGGCGAGCGCCGAGCCGCTGGGCGACCGCAGCGCGCTCCTCGTCGGAGAGGTACTTCGCGACCGGCGAGCGCCACGACCCGTCGTCCCCGACGAATGCCCACACGAGGCCGCCCGCGCCGTAGCGCATGACGTACTCGGTGAGGGCGTCGAGCTCGGAGCGCGGCACCTCGCGCGCGCCCGCGTTGAGACCACGCACGACCCCGCCGGAGGACAGCGCCCCCGCGAAGACCTTGAACTCCGTGCCGGACAGGGCGTCGCCGAGGTCCGAGATCTCGAGGCCGAAGCGGACGTCGGGCTTGTCGGATCCGTAGCGGGCCATCGCCTCGCGATGGGAGATCCGGGGCCACGGCGGGGCGGGGGCCGCGAAGCCGGCGGCCTCGAAGACGCGGGCCATCATGCCCTCGATGACCTCGATGACATCCTCCTCCTCCACGAAGGACATCTCGAGGTCGAGCTGGGTGAACTCGGGCTGGCGATCGGCGCGCAGGTCCTCGTCGCGGAAGCAGCGCGCGATCTGGTAGTAGCGCTCGAAGCCGGCCATCATCAGCAGCTGCTTGAACAGCTGGGGTGACTGCGGGAGCGCGTAGAACTCGCCCGGGCTCAGGCGCGAAGGCACGAGGAAGTCGCGAGCGCCCTCGGGGGTGGAGCGCGTCAGGATCGGGGTCTCGATCTCCAGGAAGTCGTGGGCGCTGAGGTAGTCGCGGATCGCCCGGTTGACCGTGTGGCGCAGCACCATCGCGCCGCGCATGCCCTCGCGGCGCAGGTCGATCACACGGTGGCGCAGTCGCAGCAGCTCGTCGACCGGCGTTTCCTCGTCGACCGGGAACGGCGGGGTGGCCGACTCGGCGAGCGTCTCGGCGGCCTCGACGTCGAGCTCGATCTCGCCCGTGGGCAGCCGCGGGTTGACGTTGCCCTCCTCGCGGCGCACCACCCGGCCGGTGGCCGACAGCACGTGCTCGGGGCGCAGGCGCTCCGCGAGCGCGTGGGCCTCGGGGGCCGTCTCGGGGTGAAAGACGAGCTGCACGAGCCCCGTCCGGTCGCGCAGGTCGATGAAGATCAGGCCGCCGTGGTCGCGCCGGCGGTGCACCCAGCCGGCGACGCGCGGACGCGAGTCGACGTCCCCCGCTCGCAGCTCCCCG
Source organism: Solirubrobacteraceae bacterium (assembly GCA_035633075.1). Taxonomy (GTDB): domain Bacteria; phylum Actinomycetota; class Thermoleophilia; order Solirubrobacterales; family Solirubrobacteraceae; genus DASQFQ01. The sequence continues at coordinate 9,930 of DASQFQ010000203.1, forward strand.
CACCACGCGTCGCGGAACTCGTTCGCGCGCGGTGGCCTCACAGTGCCCCGTGCGTGATGTGGTGCATGACCGTGTCGGGCTCCACCGTCTTCTGCTCCCCGCTCTCCATGTCCTTGAGTGACACCCCCTCGTCGCCGAGGATGGCAACGTAGCGGGCCCCCGCGCGGTCGGCCTGCTTGAGCTGGCCCTTCAGCGAGCGGCCCCAGAGCTCGACGCGGGCGGCGTGGCCTGCGCGCCGGGCGTCGGCTGCGAGGCGGAAGGCGGGGATCCGCAGCCCGGGCTTGGCGTAGGCGACGTAAAGCTCGAGCGGCGGCGCGGCCGTCGGGGGCGCCGGCGAGGCCAGCAGCATGCGCTCGACGCCGGCCGCCCACCCCATCCCCGGCGTCGGCGGCCCGCCGATCTGCTCCATCAGCCCGTCGTAGCGCCCGCCGCCGCCGACTCCGCTCTGGGCGCCGAGCGCGTCGGAGGTGAACTCGAACACGGTGCGCGTGTAGTAGTCCAGCCCGCGCACGAGCGTCGGGTCCAGGTCGTGGGCTACCCCGGCGGCGGCGAGCAGCGCGCGCACCTCCTCGAGGTGCTCGCGGTCCTCCGGGCTGAGGCGGTCGACGAGCAGCGGCGCATCCGCCATCACCCGCCGGGTGCCGGGGTGGTCGGAGTCGAAGGCGCGCAGGGGGTTGAGCTCCAGCCGCGCCCGCACCTCGGGCGCGAGCTCGTCCTCGAACTCGCGCAGGTACTCCTGCAGCTCGACGCGGTAGGCGGCGCGGGTCTCTGGCGTGCCGAGGCTCGACAGGCGCAGGCGAAGGCCGCGCGCGCCGATGGCCTCGAGCAGCTCGGCGAGCAGGAGGATCGACTCGGCGTCGACCGCGGGGTCGTCGGAGCCGATGGCCTCGCTGCCCACCTGCCAGAACTGGCGGAAGCGCCCGGCCTGTGGGCGCTCGCGCCGGAAGAAGCTCGACAGGTACCAGAGCTTCACCGGCTGGGGCAGCTTGTGCATGCCGTGCTCGAGGTAGGCGCGGCACACCGGAGCGGTGCCCTCGGGGCGCAGGGTGAGCGAGGTCCCGCCCTCCTCGGGGAAGGTGTACATCTCCTTCTGGACCACGTCGGTGGACTCCCCCACCCCGCGCGCGAACAGCTCGGTCGCCTCGAAGGTCGGGGTCTCGATGCGCTCGTAGCCGGCGCGCTCGAGGATGCGCCGGGCCTGCCCCTCCAGCGCCGCGCGCACGAGCGCGTCGTCGCCGAGCACGTCGTAGGTGCCGCGCGGCGCCTGGAGCCTTCCGCTCACCTGCTCGAGCTCTCTCGCACGATCGGCTGCAGAGACCGCTCCCTACGGGAGCTTTCCCGCTTGGCGGTTGCTTGCGAGCTCGCGCAGGAACGGGTTGGTCGCGCGCTCGCGACCGATCGTGGTCAGGCCCATGTGGCCGGGGAACACGCGGGTCTCGTCGGGCAGCGCCGCGAGCAACTCGGCGAGCGTGCGCATCAGCGTGGCTGTGTCGCCGCCCGGCAGGTCGGTGCGGCCGACCGACCCCTCGAACAGCACGTCGCCGCTGAACAGCGCCCGCTGCGCGGGGATGGAGTAGCTCACGTGCCCGGGCGAGTGCCCGGGGGTGAACAGCACGTCGATCTCCAGGCCGGCCAGCTCGAGGCGCTCGCCGCCCCGGACCGTCTCGTCGGCGTCGTAGGACTCGAACGGCCCGAACCCCGGAAACGGGACGAAGCTCATGATGTCGGCGAGCACGGGGACCTCGAGCTCGGGGCAGTAGACGGGGGCGCCGGTCGCCCGCGCCAGCGGAGCGACCGCGCCGATGTGGTCGAAGTGCGTGTGCGTGAGCAGGATCGCCCGCACGTCGAGGCCGAGCTCCTCGATCGCACGCCGCAGGCGCGGCGCCTCGTCACCGGGATCGACGACGACCGCCTCGCTCGCGCCGTCGGGGCGGGCGATATAGCAGTTCTCGGCGACCTGGCCGACTGTGAACGAGCGGACGTCCATGCCCGTCAGGGGCCGGCCCTGCGGGACATGCGCTTGTACATCCAGGTGTCAAAGGCGTAGCCCAGCGGCACGTAGATGAGCATCGCCACCGCGCAGATGGCGAGCGCCTGCACGGGCGCCACCTTCTCGGGAAACAGCCCGATCTGGGTCAGCACGAACAGCAGCCCCGACGCGGCTCCCGCCCGGATCAGGGCGCGATTCCACGACGGCGGCTGGGCCAGCCGCGAAGCTCGCCGGGCGCGCGCATCGTCCTTGGCGGCGCGCTTGCTCTCCTCGGCGGTCGGCTTGCGACCCGTGCGACCGCGCGCCTCGATCGTCCCCGCGGCGGTGCCACGGTGCTTGCTGCGGCGCTTGCGCTTGGTTGGAGCCATGCCCGAACGTTAGCGGCCGAGGGCGTCCTCGATCGTCCGCAGGCCGCGCAGCGGGACGGAGGCAGGGAAGTCGGCGAACGCCGCCGCGGGGGCGAGGCCGACAAGCTCGGCGCCGGCCACCTCGGCGTGGCGGCCGACCGCGGCCACGACCTCGGCGGGCGTCGTGATCCGGTGGTCCTCGATGTTGGTCGATACCTGCACGACCCCCGCGCTCGGAAGCGCGAGCCCCAGCGCTCGCACGCCGGGCAGGCCCCTCGCGCCGCCCTCGCGGATGCGCGCGGCGATCGTGCGCGCCTGCCCGGGCGTGACCGAGCCGCCGAGCTCGACGTTGAACGCGATCAACGGCGGGCGGGCCGCGACGAGCACGGCGCCCGCCGTCGGATGCGGCCGACGGGGCCCGTAGTCGGGCGCGACGTCCGCCAGCGCGGCCAGCCTCCGGCGCAGGTGCGCGCGCGTGCGCCCGCCCGCGAGCGCCCCGTAGAGGTAGACGGGCAGGTCGAGCTCGTTGCCCAGCCGGTGGGCGAGGACCAGCGCCTCGGCGCAGGCGGCGCCGCGGTCGGCGTCGCCGAGGTGGACCACGGGCGCGACGTCGACGGCGCCCACGCGCGGGTGCGCGCCCGCGTGCGTGCGCAGGTCGATCGTTGCCACCGCCTCGCGCGCACCGGCTAGCAGCGCTCCGGCGAGCGTGCCCGGCTCCCCGGCGAGCGTGAACACGGCGCGGTGGTGGTCGTAGTCGACGTGGAGGTCGAGGACAGCGGCCCCACCCTCCGCGAAGGCGGAGCCGATGCTCGCGAGGGTCTTCTCGTCCCGGCCCTCGGAGATGTTGGGAACCGCGAGGAGCAGCGGGTCAGCCCACCGGCGCCGTCTCGACGATCCGCCACGGCGTCTCGGCGTCGCCGCTCAACGCCATCGTCCAGCGCTCGGTGAAGCTGGTCTCGCGCGACTTCGAGCCGTCGAGCACCGCCGCCGTGTCGCGGTCCTCGAGGTAGCGCCGGCCGGTCACCTCGGCCTCGACGATCATGGTCGCGGGCGTGCTCTCGGCCTCGAGGGCCGCGATCCGCAGCGCCCGAAGGCGCGGCCCCCGCACCACGAGCCGGCTGGAGGCGCCGCGGTCGCCGGGATAGAGCATCGCCCGCGCAGCCGCGGGCGTGGCCGCGCGCTCGAGCGCCGCGTCCTCGCCGTCCACCGCCTCGGCCCACGCCTCCACCGCGCGGCGTGCCGCCGCCTCCAGCACGGCGGGCGAGAAGCGCCCGTCGACCACCGCGAGGTCGAGCGCCTGGGTGCGTGCGTCGCCCGCGAAGTCGAGGTCGAAGATCTCGGGGATCGCCTCGTCGGGCACCGCGTCGGTCACCGCCAGCTCGGTCACCGCGCTGTCGTGCAGCCGCTCGTCGTCGGACCACGGCGAGGCCACGATAGGCGACTCGAGCTGATGAGCGCCCTCGGCGTCCTGCTCGATGGAGAGCAGGATCCAGCGCCCGCCGAGGCGACCGAGCGTCCAGTACTCCGCGAGCGTCGTGAGCTCGTCGTCCTCCTCGTTGCGCTTGATCAGCGTGCCGCCGCGGTCGATCACGATGTCGCGCAGCTCGGCCTCGAGACGCACGACGACGCGGTCGTCGGCGTCGTCCTCGCGGTTGACGAGGCCCAGGTACTCGACCACCGGCCCCGCGCGAAGCTCACAGACGTTGTGCCAGCCCTTGCGGTCGAAGTCGTCGAGCCGCAGCTCCCACTCCTTCATCAGGTCGGGTCCGAGCACCGCCCGCAGGCCGTCACGATCACGATCCGTCCACGCTTCGACGATCGCGCGGTGCATGTCCGCCGCCTGCGCCCTGACCGCGGCGGCGGAGAAGTACGCGTCGTCGTCCGCCGCCTCCGCCGAGGCCAGCTCCACGCGCCGGGCGCGCGCACGGCGGCGGCGCCGCAGGCGCCAGGCGGCGAACATGCCCCACGCGAAGATCAACAGGAAGATCGCGACGACGGCCAGGAAGCCCACGCCGCCTCCGTCGCCACCGGTGCCGCCGCCACCGCCCGAGAAGCCGCCGCCGCCCCCTCCCCCACCGCCGCCACCGCCGCCCCCGAAGCCCGAGCTGCCGCCGCCCGGAGCGGCGAGCGAGTCGACCGCGAGCAGG
>DASQFQ010000204.1:0-4632 GCA_035633075.1 Solirubrobacteraceae bacterium
GCCGCCGCCGCGGTCGAGCGCGCCAAGGCGGCGCGTGCGCGCGCCCGGCGCCCGCGCAAGCCGCAGCCTGCGCCGGCGAAGTCCGTCGCACTCGCGCCCGAGCCGCCCGCGGCCGTCGCGCCGGAGGGCGGCGACGACGGCGCTGAGCTAGAATCGAAGCCTCGGCGCCGCGGCCGGAGAGGCGGACGGCGCCGTTCGCGTGCCAAGGCCGAAGCCAGCGAGTGATCTCAACCGATGCCCGAGTCAACCTACGCCGTGATCCGTACCGGCGGCAAGCAGTACCGAGTGCAGGAGGGGACAACCCTGCTCGTCGAGCGCCTGACCGCCGACGAGGGCGCCACCTTGGACCTCGAGCCGCTGCTCTACAGCGGTGGTGAGGACAGGCTCTTCGCCTCGGGCGACCTCGGCAAGGTGAAGGTGTCGGCCACGGTGCTCGGGCACGAGCGTGGACCCAAGCTGCGCATCTTCAAGTTCAAGCCCAAACGCGGCTACAAGCGCCGCACCGGGCATCGCCAGGAGCTGACCCGGCTGCAGGTCACCGGCATCTCCGTCGCCAGGAAGTCCTCCCCTCGCAAGCGCAAGGAGAGCGCCGAGAATGGCTCATAAGAAGGGCCTCGGCTCCAGCCGCAACGGCCGTGACTCCAACGCCAAGCGCCTCGGCGTTAAGGTGTTCGCGGGCCAGGCCGTGACGGGCGGGGAGATCATCGTGCGCCAGCGCGGGACGCGCTTCCATCCCGGGCCCGGCGTGGGCATCGGCAGGGATCACACGATCTACGCGAAGGCAGCCGGGGTCGTTCAGTTCCACGAGGGCCGGCGCGGCCGCGTGATCTCGGTGGAGGCTTCCGCCGACCAGGGCCAGTAAGGCGACGCCACTAGTTCGGCTGCGCCGTCGGGCGCACCAGGATCTCGTTGACTTCGACGTGGGACGGCTGGGAGACGGCGTACATGACGGCGCGCGCGACGTCGCCGGGGTCGAGCGCCCGCATCGTCGGCGGGGTGTCGAAGAAGGCCGTGTCGACCATGCCGGGCTCGATCAGGGAGACGCGCACGCCGGTCTCGTTGAAGTCCTGGCGCGCGGCCTCGCCCATGGCGGTGACCGCCCACTTGGTGGCCGAGTACAGCGAGCCCGGCAGCGCCCGCCGGCCCGCGATGGAGCTCGTCATCAGGAGATGCCCTCGGGACTCCTTGAGGGCGTCCATGGCCGCCCGGATCGTGAGTGCGACGCCGTAGACGTTGGTGAGCACCATGGCCTTCCAGTGTTCAGGCGTCGAGGCCTGAAAGCCCCGCGGCGCGCCGAAGCCGGCGTTGGCGAAGACGACGTCGAGGCGCCCGAAGGCGTCCAGCGCACGCCGCACGAGCGCCTGTTGGTCCTCCCACTCGGTGACGTCGCAGCGCACGGCGATCGCGCGCTCCGCGCCGCCGAGCTCCTCGGCGATGGCGGCGAGCTTGTCCTCGGAGCGGGCGGCCACCACGAGGAGGTGCCCGGCCTCGGCGGCGTGACGGGCGGTGGCGGCGCCGATCCCGCTGGAGGCGCCGGTGATGAGGAAGACGAGAGGCGAAGCCGGTGACGAGCGAAGCGAGGCAGATTCCATGCGGCTACCGTTACCCGGCTTGCTCCACGACCGCGCGAAGATCGAGGTCCGGGCGGGAAAGGGCGGCGACGGCGTCGTCTCCTTCCGGCGCGAGGCACACGTCCCCAAGGGGGGGCCCGACGGCGGCGACGGCGGCCGCGGGGGCGACGTGACCCTGCGCGTGGACGACTCGCTGCGCGACCTGCAGGCCTTCCGCCGGCGGGCGCACTTCCGGGCCAAGCGCGGCGGGCACGGCCAGGGGGCCCAGCGCCACGGCGCCGCCGGCGACAAGCTCACGATCGCTGTACCACCCGGCACGCAGGTGGCGAGTTGGGACGGGACGCGCTTCGACCTGATCTCCCCGGGCCAGCAGGTGACGATCGCGCGCGGAGGGGCGGGCGGCCGCGGCAACCGGCACTTCGCCACCGCGGTGCGCCAGGCGCCGCGGATCGCCGAGCGCGGCCTCCCGGGCGAGGAGGGCGAGGTCGAACTGCAGCTCAAGCTGTTGGCCGACGTTGGGCTGGTCGGGCTGCCCAACGCCGGCAAGTCCTCGCTGTTGTCGCGGCTGACGCGGGCGCGCCCCAAGGTCGCGGGCTACCCGTTCACCACGCTCGAGCCCGCGCTGGGCACGCTGGAGGCCGCCGACCGACAGCTGGTGGTGGCCGACATCCCGGGGCTGATCGAGGGTGCGAGCAGCGGTGCCGGCCTCGGCCATGACTTCCTCGCCCACGTCGAGCGCACCCGCCTGCTCGTCCACGTCCTGGACCTCGCCCCGCTGGACGGCTCTGACCCCGCCGCCAATCACGCCGTGATCGAGCGCGAGCTGGCCGCGCACGATCCCCAGCTCGCCAAGCTTCCGCGCGTCCTGGTGCTCTCCAAGGCCGACCTGGTGGAGCCCGAGGCCGCCGAGCGGGACGCGCACGAGTGGCAGGCGCGGCTCAACCCCGGCGGGGTGGGCGACGTGCCCGTGCTCATCACCTCGAGCGCCACGGGCCAGGGGGTGCCGGAGCTGGCGCGGGAGCTGCTCCACCGCGTCCCGGTGCACGAGGCGGCGCCGGCCGCGGCGGGGGAGGGCGAGCTGGCCGAGTACCGCGTCTTTCGCCCCGCGGCCGCGCGGGCGTTCGAGGTGGAGAAGCTCGGGCCGCGCGAGTTCCGCGTCACCGGCGAGCCGGTGGACCGCCTGATCGCCCGCCACGACGTCGAGAACGAGGAGGCTCTGGCGCACGTGGAGCACCGGCTGCGGCGGATGGGCGTGATCGAGGCGCTGCAGGCCGCGGGCTTCGAGCCGGGCGACGACGTCGAGATTGGCGGCATTGTCTTCGAGCTCGACCCCGGCGCGCCCCTGTAGTGGTCTGAGCCATTCGGGTGTCGCCGTTGAAGTTGAGTGGTCTTGGGGTCGCGTCTACCTCGACTTCCTGAAGTTCTGGCGAGGGGTTCGCGGAGGACAGATCGGCGTCGGTATCAAGAAGGCGCTCGCCGTGACGGTCCGGTCGTTCTGCGACGAGTCGGCTACATCCCGTTCGACCCAGGCCGCCAACCTGATGTTCATGCTCGTCAGCCGCCGCTACGAACGCGCCTCGCTGATCGTCACCTCCAACAAGCCGTTCAGCGCCTGGGGCGAGACCTTCGGCGACGACATCGTCGCCGCCGCGATGATCGACCGGCTCGTTCACCACGCCGAGATGCTCAGCCACAAGGGCGACAGCCACCGCCTCAAAGACCGCGACCTCGCACGACCCGGCCACCCACACCGGCGAAACCGGCTGACCGATCACACACGGCGCCCACGCGCAGGCCGGCAGAACGCCTCTAAGCGCCTGGTAGTTTCGGGGGCATGTCGCTCACGATGGGCACCGGCCCCTTGGGCCATGCTCCGGCGGGCAGCTTCAACTTCGACACGCCCGACAAGGGCGCGATCCTCCTAGACGTGATCCCGCGCCGCGTGCGCGGCCTGAAGGACGGCGAGACCGTCGTCGACTCGAAGCGCGTGCACATGCTGCACGAGTCCCGGATCCTCCCGGTCTGGTACTTCCCGGAGGAGGACGTGCGCTTGGACCTGCTGCGGGAGACGGGGCACACGACCCACTGCCCGTGGAAGGGCGACAGCCGCTACTACGCCCTGCGCAACGTCGAGAAGGCGGCCTGGACCTACCCCGAGCCGATCGCCGGCATGGAGCGGCTGAAGGGCCTCGTGGCCTTTCATTTCGGCGCGCTCGACGAATGGCTCGAGGAGGACGAGCCGGTGATCGGCCACCCGCGCGACCCGTTCCACCGCATCGACGTGAACCGCAGCTCGCGCCACGTGAAGGTCACACTCGACGGCGAGACGCTGGCGGAGTCCGATCGCCCACTCGCCCTGTTCGAGACCGGGTTGCCGACGCGCTGGTACCTCCCGCGCGAGGACGTGAACATGGACCTGCTGCAGCCGAGCGAGACGCGCACGACCTGCGCCTACAAGGGCCACGCCTCGACATTCTCGTCAGGCGAGCGCGACGACATCGCCTGGACCTACTCCGAGCCGGAGCGTGAGGTCGAGCCGATCCGCGACCGGATCGCCTTCTACAACGAGTTCGTGGACATCGAGCTGGACGGCGAGCCGCAGGAACGGCCCGCCAGTCCCTTCTCGCGGCCTGGCTAGCTCGGAGCGCCAACGCGCCACAGGACCACTCCCGGACGGCTCGCGCGCGGCGAACGCCGCTCCAGCCCGCCTACGGGCTCGCCTCCACGGCGCTCACCGCGAGCCCTGGAGGGCTGCTCCGCAGCCCCCGCGGGGGAGGATGCCCGTCGAACCGGCCCGCCCTAGAGACCGCGCTTCGCGGGCGGCGTGCGACGGTAGACCTTGGCGGCCTCGTAGGCTCGCGTGTCCAGCTTGAGCGCCTGCTTGCGGACCGTCGCCATCGCCTGGGGGCTGAGGCGGCGGACCTCGACGAGCTCCAGCACCTCTCGCTCCTTGTCCCCGGCACCGGGGGCGGCACGGATGTTGCCCACCCCTGGCGCGTAGTACTTGAGCTGATGGCCGTCGGCCGGCTCCTCCGGATTCGTCTCGTCCGTCACCAGGACG
>DASQFQ010000205.1:0-36879 GCA_035633075.1 Solirubrobacteraceae bacterium
GTGGTCGTGCGCTTCGGGGGCGTCGTCGCCCTCGACGGTCCGACCTTCGAGGTGGCGGCCGGCGAGATCTGCGGGCTGATCGGGCCCAACGGCGCCGGCAAGACCACGCTGTTCAACTGCATCAGCCGCCTGTACCAGCCGAGCGAGGGCAGCATCGCCTTCGACGGCGTGGACCTCCTGGCCCGCGCACCGCACGAGATCGCGCCGCTGGGCATCGCGCGCAGCTTTCAGAACCTCGGGCTCGCGCACTCGCTGTCCGTGCGCGAGAACGTCATGCTCGGCGCCCATCACCGCTGCCGCGCGAGCTTCCTGGCCGCCGGCGTCGGGCTCCCCGCGACTCGCCGCGCGGAGCGGGTGCTCTGCGAGCAAGCCGACGAGATGCTCGCGCGCCTGGGACTCGAGACGGTCGCCGATCGCCCGGCCGTCGGCCTACCCTATGGCACGCTCAAGCGCGTCGAGCTGGCGCGTGCGCTGTGCGAGCGCCCGCGCCTGCTCCTGCTCGACGAGCCCGCCGGCGGCCTGAGCCATCGCGAGGTCGAGGAGCTCGCTGACACCATCCTCGCCCTGCGCGACGAGTTCGAGCTGACCGTCCTGCTCGTGGAGCACGCGATGGGCATGGTCATGCGGATCTCCGATCACGTCGTGGTGCTCGACTTCGGCCGCAAGATCGCGGACGGCCCGCCCGCAGAGGTCCAGGAGGACCAGGGCGTCATCGAAGCCTACCTGGGGGCACCGGCTTGACCCTGCTCGAAGTGGAGGACCTCGAGGCGGGCTACGGCCCGGCCACCGTCGTGCGCGGCATCTCCTTCGGCGTCGACGAGGGCCAGGTCGTGACGATCCTCGGCGCCAACGGAGCCGGCAAGACGACGACGCTGCGCGCGCTGTCGGGTGTCGTGAGGACGCGCGGGCGGGTCCGCTTCGACGGCCGCGAGCTGAGCGGCCGCTCGCCGGAGGCGCGGGTCCGGCAGGGGATCGCCCACGTTCCCGAGGGACGCGGCAACTTCGCCAGCCTGACCGTGGAGGAGAACCTGCGGCTCGGCGCCTACGTGCGCCGCGACGGCGCGGCGGTGCGCAAGGACCTCCAGCGCTGCTACGGCTACTTCCCCCGGCTGGGCGAGCGCCGCGCCATGGCGGCGGGCAACCTCAGCGGGGGCGAGCAGCAGATGCTCGCGGTCGCGCGCGGGCTGATGCTGCGGCCGCGGCTGCTGTTGCTCGACGAGCCGTCGCACGGTCTCTCGCCGCTGATCACGCGCGAGGTGTTCGGCATCCTCGAGACGATCAGCGAGGAGGAGGGAACGACCCTGCTCATCGTCGAGCAGAACGCCAACATCGTCCTGCGCTTCGCCCACCACGCCTACGTTCTTGAGACGGGCCGGCTGGTGCTCGACGGCAGCGCCGAGGAGATCGCGGGCGACGAGGGCGTGCGCCGCTCCTACCTGGGGATGGTGTGATGGAGCGCTTCCTGCAGCTCGTCGTCGACGGGGTGGCCATCGGCTCGATCTACGCCGCGCTCGCGCTCGCCCTGGTGCTCATCTTCCGTTCCACCGGCATCGTCAACTTCGCCCAGGGCGAGATGGCGATGTTCTCCACGTTCGTCGCGTGGGGCCTCGTGGAGGGCGGTGTGCCGCTGGGTCTCGCGCTGGCGGGGGCGCTGGTCGCGTCCTTCGCCGGCGGGATGGCGATCGAGCGCGCGCTGATTCGGCCGGTCGAGGGGGAGGAGCCGCTGACCATCCTCATCGTCACCCTCGGCCTGTTCATCCTCATCAACAGCGCGGCGGGCTGGATCTGGGGCTTCGAGAACCGCGGCTTCCCGCGGGCGCTGCCCGGCGGCACGGCCGACATCGCGGGGGTGCGCCTCGCCTACGAGTCGCTGGGAATCGTCGCCGTGCTGCTCATCGTCGTCGGCCTGCTCTTCCTCCTCTTCCAGCGCACCAAGCTCGGCCTCGCGATGCGCGCGGCGGCCGCGAACCCCGCCTCGAGCCGCCTGGTGGGCATCTCGGTGGGGCGCACACTGATGATCGGGTGGGGACTGGCTGCGGTGCTCGGCGCGATCGCCGGCGTGCTCGTCGCCCCGCAGCTGTTCCTCGACGTCAACCTCATGGGCGGCGTGCTCGTCTACTCGTTCGCTGCGGCGACGCTGGGCGGCTTCGACAGCCCAAAGGGCGCCGTGGTGGGCGGTTGGATCATCGGCGTAACCGAGACGCTGGCGGGCAGCTACATCGGCTTCATCGGCTCGGACCTGACGATCCTCGTGCCGCTGGTGATCATCCTCGGCGTCCTGCTCGTGCGGCCCACCGGCCTCTACGGCTCTCCCGAGGTGGTGCGGGCGTGAGCCTCGTCACGATCACCCGCGACAGCCCCGAGCACCGCCGCCTGCGGATCGCCGGCTTCGCGCTCCTCGGCGTGGTGGCGCTCGCGATCCCCTTCGTGTTCGGCGCCTTCCGCGTCTCGCAGTTCACGCTGGCGCTGGTGTACGCGATCGCGGTGCTCGGCCTCAACCTGCTCGTGGGCTACAGCGGTCAGATCTCCCTCGGGCACGGGGCGTTCTTCGCGCTCGGCGCCTACGTCGGGGCGATCCTGCTCGATCGCACTGGCATCCCCTACCTGCTGACGATCCCCGCCGCCGGAGCCGTCGCGTTCGTCGCGGGGCTGGCGCTCGGCGTCCCCGCCCTTCGGATCCGCGGTCTGTACCTGGCGCTGGTCACCCTCGCCGTCGCCATCGCCACCCCGGTGCTGATCAAGCGCTTCGACAGCGTGACTGGCGGCTCGCAGGGGATCGCCGTCCCGCAACCGGCCGCGCCGGCCTGGTCGGGCCTGGCGGACGACCAGTTCCTCTACCTGCTCTCGCTGATCGTCGCCCTCCCCCTCTTCGCGCTGGCCGCGGGGATCGTGCGGCGCGACGTCGGCCGCGCGCTGATCGCGATGCGCGACGACGAGACGGCCGCGCGCACGATGGGGGTCAACCTCGCGACCTTCAAGACGCGTGCCTTCGGGCTGAGCGCCGCCTACGCCGGGGTCGCCGGGTCGCTGTTCGTGTTCACCAACGGCTTTGTGGCGCCCGAGTCCTTCACGCTCGTGGTCTCGTTCTCGTTTCTGGCCGCCATCGTCGTGGGCGGGCTCGCCACGATCGCCGGGGCCCTGTTCGGCGCGCTGTTCATCGTCTTCGTCCCCGTCTGGTCGGCTGACGTCAGCACGGCCCTGTCGGGTGCCATCTACGGCGCGGCGCTGATCGTCTGCATGTACGTGTTCCGCAGCGGCATCATGGGTCTGCTGCGAAGAGGCTTCGCGAGGATCGTGGAAGTGAAAGGGTCAACCACTGGAGGGAGCGATGATGAGGTTCAAGAGGCTGCTGTGGCTGCTGACGGCGCTCGTCCTGGCACTGACACCGGCCGCGTGCGGACGTGACGACGAGGGCGGTGGTGGCGGCGGTGGCGGCGCCAAGGCCGACCCCGGGATCACCGACACGGAGATCAAGCTCGGCGGGTCCTACCCCTTCAGCGGCCCGGCCTCGGCGTACGGGACCATCGGCGAGGGCGCCAAGGCCTACTTCGCGTTCCTGAACGCCAAGGGCGGGGTCGGCGGACGGAAGATCAAGTTCATCACGCTCGACGACGGCTACGAGCCCCCCAAGGCGCTCCAGAACGCGCGGCGCCTGATCCAGCAGGAGCGCGTCTTCGCGCTGTTCAACACGCTGGGCACGCCGAACAACCTTGCGATCTGGGACTTCGTCAACCAGCAGAAGGTCCCGCACCTGTTCGTCGCCACGGGGGCGTCCGACTGGGGCAAGGACATCAAGACCCATCCGTACACGATCGGGTGGCAGCCCAACTACGTAACCGAGGCCACGGTCTACGCCGACTACCTGCAGAAGGAGAAGCCGGGCGCGAAGGTCGCCGTGCTCTACCAGAACGACGGCTACGGCAAGGACCTGCTCGGCGGCTTCGAGGAGGCCATCGGCGGCACGGACATCAAGGTCGTCGACAAGGAGCCCTACAACGTCACCGACCCGACGGTCGCGCCGCAGGTCTCCCGCCTGGCCCGCTCGAGCGCCGACACGTTCCTGAACATCACCACGCCGAAGTTCTCGGCGCAGGCGATCGCGACGATCGCCAAGAGCGACTGGAAGCCGCTGCACATCGTCAATAACGTCGGCGCGTCGAAGACGCTCGTGTTCAAGCCGGTCGGGCTCAAGAGCGCCAAGGGGATCGTCTCGACGGCCTACTTCAAGGACCCGGAAGACCCGCAGTGGGCCGACGACGCGGCCATGAAAGAGTACAGGTCGGCGCTGAAGAAGCACTCGCCGAAGTCCAACCCCGACGATTATTTCAACATGTACGGCTGGACCGTCGCCCAGACCATGACCAAGGCATTCGAGCAGATGAAGGAGCCCACACGCGCCTCGCTCATGGAAGCGGTGCGCAACCTCGACCTCGACATCGGGACCATGCTGCCCGGCAACAAGATCCAGACCGGGCCCGACGACGGCTACCCGATCGAGGCGATGCAGATCGAGCAGTTCAACGGGCAGAACTGGAAGCTGCAGGGCGACCTCATCGAGGCCAAGACGCAGTAGGAGGAGAGATGCTCGAAGGGCTGATGCAGCACGACCACCCGCTGACGCTCCAGCACGTGCTGGAGCGGATGCGGGGCATGAACGGCGACGGCGAGGTCGTCACGCTCACGGGCGAGGACAAGGCCCACGCGACCTACGCCGAGGTCGGCGAGCGCGTCGACCGGCTCTGCCGCGGGCTGACGGAGCTGGGGATCGGCGAGGGCGATCGCGTGGCGACGTTCGCGTGGAACACCCAGCACCACCTCGAGGCCTACCTGGCCGCGCCGTGCATGGGGGCCGTGCTGCACACCCTCAACATCCGCCTGTTCCCCGAGCAGCTCGTCTACGTGGTCAACCACGCGCAGGACAGCGTGATCCTCGTGGACGGGTCGCTCGTGGAGCCGCTGGCCGAGCTCGCGCCGAAGTTCGAGAGCGTGCGGCACTTCGTGGTGATGGGCGACGCAGACCTCTCCCTGCTGCCCGACGCAATCTCTTACGAGGAGCTGATCGAACGCCAGCCGCCCGGCTTCGACTACCCGGTGCTGGACGACCGGGCGGCGGCGGGGCTCTGCTACACGAGCGGGACGACGGGCAACCCCAAGGGGGTGCTCTACTCGCACCGCTCGAACATCCTGCACGCCATGGCGCAGTGCCTGGCCGACGCGCTGGGCACCTCGCGGGCCGACCGCGTGCTGCCCGTGGTCCCGATGTTCCACGCCAACGCCTGGGGTCTGCCCTACGCCGCGTGCATGGCCGGCGCCGACCTGATCATGCCGGGCCGCTTCCTGCAGGCCGAGCCGCTGGCGCGGCTGATCGAGGAGGAGCGCGTCACCGTGGCGGGCGCCGTGCCGACGATCTGGATGGACCTCCTGCGCTACGCCGACGAGCACAAGCCTGACCTCTCGAGCCTGCGCATCGTGGCGTGCGGCGGCTCGGCCGTCCCGCGCGCGCTCATGGAGGCGTTCGAGGAGCGCCATGCCATGAAGATCATCCAGGCCTGGGGGATGACCGAGACCAGCCCTCTGGGCTCCGTCGCCCACCCGCCGCCGGAGGCCGAGGGCGAGGACCACTGGGGGTACCGCTCGACCGCCGGCCGGCTGATCCCGCTGGTGGAGGCGCGGATCGTCGCCGACGACGGCGAGATCCTGCCCTGGGACGGCGAGGCGACCGGTGAGCTGCAGGTGCGCGGGCCGTGGATTGCGCGCACCTACTACGAGGACCCCGAGGCCGCCGAGAAGTTCGACGACGGCTGGCTGCGCACCGGCGACGTCGCCGCGATCGACCCCCGGGGCTACATCCGCATCTCCGACCGCTCCAAGGACGTGATCAAGTCGGGCGGCGAGTGGATCTCCTCCGTCGACCTCGAGGTCGAGCTGATGGCCCACCCCGACGTCGCGGAGGCGGCCGTGATCGCCAAGCCCGACGAGCGCTGGTCCGAGCGCCCGCTGGCCTGTGTCGTGACCGAGGAGGGCGCGTCGGTCTCGGCCGAGGAGCTGAGCGAGCACCTTGCCGACCGGGTGGCCAAGTTCTGGATCCCCGACGAGTTCGCCTTCATCGACGAAGTGCCCAAGACCAGCGTCGGCAAGTTCGACAAGAAGGTGCTGCGCAAGCGGCTCGAGGCCGGCGAGCTCGACGTCAGAGAATCCGGACCGGCGTCCCGACAGGCATGAGCTGGGCGAGGCGGCGGATGGCGCCGTTGGGCACGCGGATGCATCCGTGCGACGGGCGCCCGGGGATGAGGCCGGGCTCGTCGGTGCCGTGGAGGCCGATGACGCCGCCGCCCGGCCACTCCGTGAGCTGGGACGAGTAGGCGCTCGTGCCGAACGCCCACGGCCCGTAGGCCGTGCTTCCGCCGAAGTTCGCGAGCCGCTCGCGGATCCAGAAGCGCCCGGGCGGCGTGGGCGTCGATTCCTTGCCGACGCCGATCGGCGACGACCACACGCGGCGCCCGCCCCGGTAGAGCGTCGCCCTCAGCGTCCGGCGGTTGACTCGCAGGGCGGTCCGCACGATCCGCAGGCCGCCCAGCGCCTCGCGGCGGACCCACCCAGTGCGGCCGTTGGGGCGCCCCGGAACCCGGACCTTCAGCCACAGCGCTCCCCGGACGCGCCGGCTGCGCAGCACGAGGTAGACCTCGGGCGGCCCGTCCTCGGTCGTGAAGCGCAGCCGCGCGAGGCTGCGCGCCCGCGCCGACGGTCTCGCGCGAACCTTGGCCGCCAGGTTCGCGTGGGCCCAGCGCGACAGCGTTCGCTCGTTGGACAGCCGCTCGTCCGCCCGGGCCGCCGGCGCGAGGGCCGGCGGCAGGGCGAGCAGCACGAGGGCGAGGACGACGCGGCGCACCTGGCCCTAGCCGGTGAACACGGGGCGGGCCTGGCGGCGCGCGCAGCGCTGGAAGACCATCACCAGGGTGCGGGCGCGCGTGCCGGACTCGCGGACGAAGACCACGCGGGCGGTGACCCGGTGGACGCCCAGCGCGTGGCCGGCAGGGTGGATCCGCGCCGTGAAGCGCGTGCGTCCCTTGCGCGCGATGACCTGGCGGAAGCGCCGGCCGTCGACGTAGAAGGTCACGCGACGAATCTGGCGACCGCGGACGACCGCGGTGAACGCCCGCGCCGTGCACCCGCTCGGCCCGCTGAGCGAGGCGCGCCCGGACAGCGCCCGCTGAGCGAGGACGTGGATCTCGGGCGCGGGCTCGAGTGCCTGGAGAGCGGGCGGGCTCGCGCGCTGGAGGATGTCCACGGAGGCGGAGTCGTCGTCTGAGACCGTGCCCTCGGGTCCGCCGAGGACATCGGTGCCGGTGGCCGTCGCGCTGTTCGGAAGCGGGTCGGGGTCCGACGCGACGATCACGTGGGTGCACTCGTAGTGCCACAGCTCGCCGGGCTCGAGCCGGTCGTCGGCGTTCCCAATCGCCTTGACCGGGCCCGTGAGCTTGTCGGTGTCGCAGCGCGGGTCCCCGAAGGAGACGGTCAGGCCGGTGTCGCCGGGGTTGGTGACGTCGAACCGGTAGGTGATCGTGTCGCCGACGTAGGCCTGCGTGGGATCGGCGCTCTTGACGATGTTGATGGCCGGGTGCAGGATGTCCGTGTCGTGGTCGTCGGTGTCGGTGACGGGCCGGTCCTGCTCGTCTGACCCCGTCGCGGTGGCGACATTGTGGATCGGGTCCTCCTCATCGGCCGCGTGCGCGGGCACCGGCATTGTGCAGGTGAAGATCCACGTCTCCCCCAGCTCGAGCAGGCCGTCGCCGTCGTCGTCACGCCTCTCGGTGGGCATCGTGGAGACGGGCGCGCAGTGGTCGTCTGAGACGCGCACGTCGTGCAGCGGCGAGTTGCCGGGGTTCGTGACGGCGAAGCCGAACGTCATCGTGTCGCCGTGGTGGACCAGCGCCGGGCCGTCCTTGACGACGTCGATCGCGGGGGCGATCTGCTTGTTGACGAACTTGCAGTGCACGGTCTCGCCGGGGGAGACCCGGACGCTCGCCGTGCGGTTGGCCAGCGAGCCGGAGCTGTCGCCGTCCGATCCGCAGCTCACCGAGGTCAGGCGCCAGCCGGGCGTCGTCGACTCCACCACGGTGTAGTGGGAGCCGCCCTGGTTGGGCGTGACGCGAGTCACGGTCTTGACGCCGTCGTCTGAGAGGCTGAAGGCGCCCGCCAGTGACGAACTGAAGCCGAAGGAGGCGCTGCTATTGGCCGGGTCGGTCTGCTTCTCGATCTCGAACTTGCCCAGGCGCACGTTGGTGATCGTGCAAACGATCTGATCGCCCACCTTGACCGCGATGCCGCCCAGCGACGTGCCCGTGCCGCTGCGGATCGAGATGCCGTTGCGCCGGCAGTCGATCGAGGAGGTGTAATCGGTCAGCGCCGTGCCGGAGGCGGCCGCCTCGGACACCGTGTAGGTGCCGGCGTGGACGGTGGCGCTGCCGTAGTCGTCGTCGCCCGCCCTGGTGCGGACGGTCGTGGAGCCCACCTTGAGGTCGAAGCGGCCGCTGTCGGCGGCGGGGGTGAGGTCCTTGACGACCTTGATCTTGCCGTATGTGGCCAGTGCGGGGGTGACCGACGCCGTGGCGCAGGCCAACAGGGCGACGAGCGTAGCCAGGAACAGCCGTGCCGGACGAGTCATCAACGATCAGCCTCCGTGCCGAAGTGCGGGGCGCCCTTCCCTGAGCGCCGACCCAGTATGTAGGCGGATGTCCGATCATGTCCATCGGACATCCGCCGATGAGGGCGGGTTAGACTCGCAGCATGGACCTCGAGGAACGCACGCTGGAGTCGGCCGGCGAGCGCTGCGAGGAGTGCGGGGCGACCCTGACCGAGCGCGAGATCGAGCTCACGCTCGAGACGGGCGGGCCGAGCCTGTGCACCGTGCATCGCTCCGAGGACGCGCCGCTCGACCTCGACGAGCCCGCCGGGTAGCTACATCGTCAGGACGATCTTGCCGAGCTTGCCGCCGGCCTGGAAGCGCTCGTAGGCCTCGGCCACACGGTCGAGGGGGTAGGTCGCGGTCACCGGGATGCTGAGGTCGCCCGAGGCGAAGCCCGGCAACACTGCCTGCTCGACCAGGCGGGCAGCCGCCGCCTTCTGCTCCAGCGGCCGCGCGCGCAGCGTCGAGCCGTGGATGCGCCCGTGCCGGCCCATCAGTGCGAGCAGGTTGATCTCGGCGTTCGGGCCGGCGCCCACGCCGATCACCGCGATGCGGCCGCGCATCGCCAGCGCCTCGAGGTTGCCCGGCATGTTCGGCGCCCCGACGAGCTCGAGGATGACGTCGAACGGGCCGGCGGCCGGGAAGTCGCCGGGCTCGATGGCGCGGACGTCGAGCGCGGCGATCTGGCGGCGGGCCTCGGGGTTGCGCACCGTGGCGGTCACGCGGGCGCCGGCCATCTGGCCGAGCTGGACGGCGGCCATCCCTACGCCGC
Source organism: Solirubrobacteraceae bacterium (assembly GCA_035633075.1). Classification (GTDB taxonomy): domain Bacteria; phylum Actinomycetota; class Thermoleophilia; order Solirubrobacterales; family Solirubrobacteraceae; genus DASQFQ01. The sequence continues at coordinate 9,459 of DASQFQ010000205.1, forward strand.
CGGCCGCCCCGTGGACCAGCAGCCGCTCGCCGACCGCCAGCCCTGCCTGGGTGAACAGGGCGTCGTGGGCGGTGGTGAAGGCCTCGGGCACGCCGCCGGCCGCCTCCCAGTCGAGCTCGTCGGGCACCGGCATGGCGGCCCGCTCGTGCACGAGGGCGAGCTCGGCCTGGCCACCGCCGGCGACGACGGCCATGACGCGATCGCCGGGCTCGAAGCGCTGGACAGCGGGGCCGCACGCGACGACCTCGCCGGCCAGCTCGAGCCCGGGGATGTCGGCGGGAACGCCCGGCGGAGCTGGGTAGCCGCCCTTGAGCTGGAGCATGTCGGCACCGTTGAGCCCGGCGGCGCGGACACGGACGAGCAGCTCGCTCGCGGACGGGACGGGATCGGGGTGCTCCTGGGCGCTGATGGCCCCCTCGCGGATGGTGGCGGCACGCATGCGGCGCGATGCTATTCGAGTGGGGCGGTTTTTCCGCTGTCGCGAGCCATAGGCTTCGAGTAAGGAATCCGGGCCAATGACCGTCCTCCCCAAACTCCCGCGCGTCCCGCCCCTGTGGCGGGAGTCGCGGGTCGCGCTGGAGGCCGCGGCGCTCCGGCGCAGCGCGGTCCTCCGCGGACGCGGCGTGCCCGCCGGCGAGCGACGTCCCGTGCTCCTGATCCCCGGGTTCTTCGCCGGCGACGCCTCGCTCAAGACGATGTCGAGCTGGCTGCGCGACGCCGGGTACTGCACGCACCGAACCGGCATCCGCGTGAACCTGGACTGCTCCGAGGAGGCCTGTGCACGGCTGGAGACGCGGCTGGAGCAGCTGGCCCGTCGCCACCGCGAGCGCGTGGTGGTGATCGGGCAGAGTCGCGGCGGCGTGTTCGCCAAGGCGCTCGCGGCCCGGCGCCCGGACCTCGTGGCGGGAATCGTCACGCTCGGCTCCCCGGTCGTCTCCCAGCTCGCCGTGCACCCGCTCGTCCTCGCGCAGGTGGGCCTGGTGGCGGCCCTCGGGAGCTCGCGCCTCCCCGGGCTGATGACGATTCGCTGCCTGCGGGGCGAGTGCTGCGCACCCTTCCGCGCCGCGCTCGAGGGCAAGTTCCCGGCGGGGGTCGGCTACGTCGCGCTGTACTCCCGCAGCGACGGCATCGTGGATTGGCGCGCGTGCCTGGACCCTGAGGCGCAGCGCTGCGTAGAGGTGCGGGCGTCCCACTGTGGGATGGGCCTCAACGCGGGGGTCTACGAGCGGGTCGCCGAGGCGCTGCGAGCGTTCGGCGAGGGCGAGGCGCCGGTCGACCTGGCGCGCGACGTGCGCTTCGCGGCCTAGGTGAGGTTGCCCACTAGACGCGGTCGAGCAGCGCCACGCACTCGATGTGCGGCGTCTGCGGGAACATGTCGACAGGGCGGACGCGCTGCAGGCGCCAGCCGGCTCCCACGAGCTGAGCGGCGTTGGGCGCCAGCGTGGTGGGGTTGCAGGAGACGTAGACGATGCGCTTCGGGCCGGCTTCGACGATCCGTCGCACGACCTTCTGCGAGAGCCCCGCGCGTGGCGGGTCGACCACACAGACGTCGGGACGCCCGGCCCGCTCGACGAGCTCGCGCATGGCCAGCCGGATGTCGCCCGCGAAGAACGACGCGTTGACGACCTCGTTGAGGCGCGCGTTGTGGATCGCGTCGGCGACCGCCTGCTCGACGATCTCGACGCCCACGACCTCGCGGGCGCGCGCCGCCAGGGTCAGCGCGACCGTGCCGATGCCACAGTAGAGGTCGAAGACGCGCTCGTGACCGTCCAGCCCCGCGAACTCCGTCGCCGCGCCGTAGAGCACCTCGGCCATCTCGGTGTTGGTCTGGAAGAACGCCTCTGGGGAGATCTCCAGGCGCAGGTCGCCGAGCTCCTCCGCGAGCTTCGGGGCGCCCGCGAGCAGGGTGGTCGCTCCCCCCTGGGTGCTCTCGCCGAGCCCCTCGGTCTGGCTCCAGAGCAGGCCGTCGGCGTCCACCACGTCGATCAGGTCGTCGGCGTCGAGATCGGTGGGGGACGTGACCAGGCGGACCTGGAGCTGGCCGGTGCGCCGGCCCTCACGGACGACGAGATTGCGCAGCAACCCGCGCTGGGTGCGGCGGTCCCAGGCGTCCAGCCCCCGCTCCCGGCACCACGCGAGCACCTGCTCGCGGGTGGCGTTGGAGCGCTCGGAGGCCAGGCGGCAGTCGTCGACGGCGACGATCTGGTCGAATCGCCCGGGAGCGTGGAAGCCGCACACCAGCTCGCCGCCCGGGCCGGTGCCGAACGAGTACTCCAGCTTGTTGCGGTAGCGCCACTGCTCGACGGCTCCGACGATCGGCTCGAGCTCGAAGCTGTCGAGCCGGCCGATGCGCCGCAGCGCGTCGTCGACCTGCTCCCACTTGGCCTCGAGCTGACGCTCGTAAGGCAGCACCTGCCAGGGCGCGCCGGGGTGGTCGGCGACGGGGGGGACGCGGTCGGGCGAGGGCTCGATGATCTCCACGGCGCGGGCCTCGGCGTAGGCGCGCTTGGCCTTGCCGACGACGGCGCGCACGCGGTCGCCCGGGATGCCGCCGGCGACGAAGACGACGTATCCGTCCTCCCGGCGCGCCACGCCGTTGCCGCCGTGGGCGAGTCGGTCGACGGTCAGCTCGAGCTCGGCGCCGCGGGCGGGCCGGGCGGCGGAGGTGGGGGCGGCGGACATCCCGTCCCAGGATGGCAGGCGGCCGGGTGCTCAGCGGAGCTTGCGCTCGATCGCCTGCAGCACGGACTTGCGGTTCGCGTTGCGGCGCTCGTAGTCGCGCACCTTGCGCAGCTCGGGACGCGAGAGGTCGTCGAGGCGATCGGTGACCTGGGCGGCGGTGAGGTCGTCGTAGCCGACCACGGGGAAGTTCGGCCCGATGCCCGCCACGCGCCGGGCGCGGTCGACCTCGCGCACGAGCCGGTCGGCCGGGGCAGCGGCGGCCTTGCGGGTCTTCGCGCCCGCCTGGCCAGCGCGGCGGCTGGCGCCGCCGATCACGTTCTCGAGCTCGGAGATCAGCTCGTCGGTCTGGCGCCGGCTGCGCTCGATCAGCGCCGTGACGAGCGCGCTGGCGTCGTCACGGGTCATGCGTCCGCGCTCCACCGCGTCGTCGACCGCCTCTTGCATCCGGTCGCGCGTCAGTACCACGAGGTCGAGCGGGTTGACGTAGCGACGCACCTGATCGCCGATCGACTCGGATCCGGCCTGCCTGGCCGCGCCGCCCGTCCGCGCCGTCGAGGTACCGCTGCTCGAGCGCGATCCCGCGGCGCTCTTCTTGGGGCTCGATTGGCGTGGTGGCACGGTTACTCCCTTCGACGACCGGCCCGGCGACCCTACCTGATTCGCCTCAGCGGCCCGGGACGAGCAGCTCGAGCAGCGCCTTCTGCGCGTGGCGGCGGTTCTCGGCTTGGTCCCAGATCCGCTGGCGCTCGCCGTAGAGCACGGACGCGGTGATCTCCTCGCCCGGGTGGGCGGGGAGGCAGTGCAGCGCGAAGGCGCCGGGGGCGGCGTGGTCGAGCAGGGCGTCGTCGAGGCGGTACGGCGCCAGCAGCTCGCGCCGGCGGGCCGCGTCCGACTCGTCGTCGCCCATCGAGACCCAGACGTCCGTGTAGAGGACGTCGGCCCCGTCCGCCGCCTCCCGCGGGTCGGTCATCAGCGCCGCGCCGTGGGCCTCGAGGAGCTGGAGGCCCGCGGGCGCCGACACCCTCACCTCCAGGCCCGCCGCGCCGCCGAGGATGGCCAGCGAGCGGGCGACGTTGTTGCCGTCGCCGACGTAGGCCAGCGTGCGGCCCTCGATCGCGCCGAAGGCCTCGCGCAGCGTCACGAGGTCGGCGAGCGCCTGACATGGATGGTGCTCGGGCGAGAGCATGTTCACCACGGGGACGGTCGCGTGGGCGGCGAGCTCGTGCAGGGTCTCCTCGCTGCCCGTGCGCAACCCGATCGCGGCGGCGTGGCGGGAGAGGACGAGCGCGGTGTCGCGCAGCGACTCGCCGCGCGACAGCTGCAGCTCGTCGGCCCGCAGCATCATCGGGTGTCCGCCCAGCTCGACGATCCCGGCCTCGAAGGACGTGCGCGTCCGCGTAGAGGGATGCTCGAACAGCAGCGCCACGGTCCGGCCTTTCAGGGCGTGCGAGGACGCGGGCGCCGCCTTGAGGGCCAGGGCGCGGTCGAGCAGGGAGGTCAACTCGTGCCGGGAGAGCTCCTCACCGGTGAGGAAGTGGCGCGGCAGGCGCGCAAGCGTACAGTCCGGGCGGCGTGCGCGTCCTCACATGGAACGTCTTCCACGGGCGCTCCCAGCCCCCCGCCGGCCGGCCGCTGCTGCACGAGTTCGCCGGCGCGATCGCTGGCTGGGAGTGGGACGTCGCGCTGCTCCAGGAGGTGCCGCCGTGGTGGCCGCCGACGCTCGCCCGGGCGGCGGGGGCCGAGCAGCGGACCGTGCTCACCTCGCGCAACTCGCTGCTGTGGCTGCGCCGCGCGATCGCCTCGCGCTGGCCGGACCTGATCAAGTCCAACGGAGGCGGCTCCAACGCCATCCTCGTCCGCGGCCCCATCCTCGCGCACGGGCGCGTGCGGCTCACCTGGCTGCCGGAGCGTCGCGTCGCCCACGGCGTCGCGCTCGCCGGCGGCACGTGGTTGGCCAACCTCCACGCCAGCACGCACCCCCACGACCGCACGGTGGCCGACTGCCGGCTCGCGATCGAGCGTGCCCGCGCGTGGGCGGCGGGCGCACCGCTCGTGCTCGGAGGCGATCTCAACCTGACGCGCCCGGCCTTCCCCGGCCTGGTCCACGTCGCCGGGCATCACGTCGACCACCTCTTCACGCAGGGTCCCCAGCCGGCGGACCCCGGCGAGGTCCTCGACGCCGGCGCACTCTCGGATCACCGGCCGCTGGCGGTTACGCTGCGGTGATGCGCACACGCCTCCCCTTGCTCCTCACGCTGCTCGCCCTGCTCTCCGGCTGTGGAGAGGAGAAGAGCACAGGCTCGGGCTCCGGCGGCGGGAGCCCCAGCAAGCCCGCGACCCCCAGCGGCGGCGACGTCGTGCAGGTCAAGATGAAGGACATCCTGTTCGTGCCGGACAAGATCACGGCACGCGTCGGCCAGACGGTCCGCTGGACCAACGAGGACTCGGTCGACCACACCGTGAAGGCCGAGAGCGGCGCCGACTTCTCCTCCGACCCCGTCCCGGAGGGCAAGACCTTCGAGACCAAGCTCACCGAGGCCGGGACGATCGCCTACTTCTGCACCATCCACCCGAGCCAGAAGGGCACGATCACCGTCGAGCGGTGATCAGGTGCGCAGGCCGAAGCCGCGCAGCATCAGCAGCGCCTTCTCGCCGAGCGTGCCGGGCTTCGGCAGGACGCCGAGCTGAACCGCCGCGCCGTAGAGGTCGTAGATGGCGCGGACGCGCAGCAGCCGGCCGTCGCGCAGCTCGGCGTAGACGATGGCGTGCACGATGATGAAGCGGTTGGTCGCCGACAGGCCCTCGATGTCTTCGCGATGGGTCGCGAGCAGCTTGCACGGAGCCGCCGCGTAGCGGCCGTCGTGGAGGCGGTCGCCCGTGGCCTGCAGCCGCGCGTCCGGGAAGGACGCCCATAGCCGCCGGGCGTGCCCGACGATCGCGGCGGCGCCCTCCAGCGGCTCAGGGGTGAGCGGGTCCTCGTAGTGAACGTCGGGATCGCAGAGGGGCTCGAACGCGGCCGGGTCGCGCCCCGACCACGCCCGCTCCCACGCGTCGAAGAGCTCGTCGACGGTCGTGCGCTCAGCTGCCGAACTCAGCGCGGCCCTCCTCCGGAGTGGACGCTCGGGCGTAGAGGCGGCGTGGGATGCGGCCGGCGCGGTGGGCGATGCGGCCGCCCTCGACCCCAAGCCGGATGGCATGCGCCATCGCGACCGGATCCTCGGCGCGCGAGATCGCGCTCGCGCACAGGACGGCGTCGCACCCGAGCTCCATGGCCAGCGCCGCGTCGGAGGCGGTGCCGACGCCCGCGTCGAGGATCACGGGCAGCTCGGTGTGCTCGCGGATGAGTCGCAGGTTGTACGGGTTGAGCAGCCCCATCCCGGAGCCGATCGGCGAACCGAGCGGCATCACCGCGGCGCAGCCCACGTCCTCGAGGCGGCGCGCAAGGACGGGGTCGTCGTTGGTGTAGGGCAGCACGGTGAAGCCGTCGTCGACGAGCTCCTCGGCGGCCTCCAGCAGCGCCGGGGCGTCGGGGAGCAGCGTGCGATCGTCGCCTATGACCTCGAGCTTGACCCAGTTGGTCTGGAACGCCTCGCGGGCGAGCCTCGCGGTGAGCACGGCGTCGCGGGCGGTGAAGCAGCCCGCGGTGTTCGGCAGCAGCTGCACACCGGCCGCGTCGAGCACGTCGACGATCGAGCCGCGCGCGTCCGGGTCGATCCGGCGTAGCGCGACGGTGACGAGCTCGGTCTGGCTGGCCTCGATGGCGGCCGCCATCGCCTCGAGCGAGCGAAACCCTCCGGTGCCGAGAAGCAGCCGCGAGCGCAGCTCGCGCCCGGCGATCGTGAAGGTGTCGGGGGCGGTGCCCCGTTCGCCTGCCTCGGCCCTGTGGGCCTCGTCACCGCTTATGGCCGCTTTCGCGGCCATGTCTCGGGCCATCCGGGTCAGCCCCCCTGGATCGCGCGCAGGATCTCGATCCGCGCGCCGTCGTTCAGCTCGTGGTCCGGCCACTGACCGCGGGGGACCACCTCGGCGTCGACGGCCACGGCGACGCCGCGTCCCTGCGCGGGGAGGTCGAGCGACTCCAGCGCCGCCTGCAACGTGGCACCGTGGTCCAGCTCGGTGGGATCGCCGTTGATCACGACCCTCACGAGAGTGCCTCCACCGCGAACCGCTCGGGCGCGCACGCCGCGGCCCAGCCGGGCAGCGCCTCGCCCGCGAGCGCGCCGACGACCAGGTCGGCGGTGAGCGGTGCCAGCAGGACGCCGTTGCGGAAGTGGCCCGTCGCCCACACGAGCCCGCCCAGCCCGCCCGCCCCGATGGCCGGCAGGTTGTCCGGGGTGCCGGGGCGCAGCCCCGCGCCCAGCTCCTCGAGCTCGAGCTCGAGCACGCCGGGGACCACCTCGGCGACGTCGCGGATCAGCTCGAACGTGGCCCCGGCCGTCGGAGCGGTGTCCCAGCCGCGCTCCTCGACCGTGGCGCCGACCACGTAGGAGCCGTCGCCGCGGGGGACGAGGTAGGCCTCGCGCGTGCGGATGGTGCGCTCGACGAGGCCGCCACCGCGCGGGTCGCGCAGGCGCAGGATCTGTCCCTTGACCGGGCGCACCGGCACCCGCGCATCGTCGGGCAGCCCCTCCAGCCGGCTCGTCCACGCACCGGCGGCCAGGACCACGCGATCGGCGTGGAGCGTGGAGCCGTCCTCGAGCAGCACTCCGGTCACCCGCTCGCCCTCGGTGGCCACCCCGCGCACGGACGTCCGCGCGCGCAGCTCGCCCCCGGCGCGCTCGACGGCAGCGGCGAGCGCCGCGACCAGGCGCCGCGGGTCGACCGTGTGGTCGCCGGCCACCTCGAGGGCAAGGCGCACGGTCGGCGCCAGCGCCGGCTCGGCGCGGCGCGCCTGGCTCGGGCGCAGCCGTTGCACCTCAAGGCCGAGCAAGCGGCGGAAGTCGTGGAGGCGGTCGAGCTCTTCGGCCTCGTCGCGGTCGCGGGCGACGACCAGGGTGCCGGTGCGGCGGTGGCCGGGGTCGCGCCCTGAGGCCTCGGCCAGCTCGGCGCAGAACGTCTCGAACCCCGCCGCGGCGCGGAGCCCGAGCTCGAGCAGGGCGTCCTCGCCGTACTCGGCCTCGGTCACCGGCGCGAGCATGCCTGCCGCGTACTGCCAGGCCCCCGGCGGCGCTCCCGCGTCGAGCACGGTGACCTGCAGCCCGCGCTGGGCGGCGCGCCACGCGACGGCGAGGCCGATGACGCCGCCGCCGACGACGGCGACGGACTCAGACTGCGACGGCACCTTCCACATCCCTTCCTACGCCGGCACTACCCGGATCAGGTTCGACGGTCGGCGGCCATTTGCCGCCCTCTCAGCCCCGCATTCGAGGGGCTCCCGTAGCGTCTTCATGCTAGCGCGCGAACCGCGTCAGCCTGCATGCCAGACTGGACGCGTGGCTCCGCGCGAGCAACTGGCCGATCGCCGCCTCTACCTGGTCTGCGACGCGCGGCCGGCGGTGTTCCTGCGCGCCGCGCTGCGCGGGGGCGTCGACCTCCTCCAGCTGCGCGACAAGACGCTCGACGACGCGGGCCTGATCGCCGCGGCGCGGCCCTTTCGCGAGGCGGCCGACGAGCTCGGCGCCCTGTTCGTCCTCAACGACCGCCCCGACCTCGTGGCCGCCTGCGGCGCCGACGGCGTGCACGTCGGCCAGGACGACGCGACACCCGCGGCGGCGCGTGCCGTGGTGGGCCCGGACCGGATCGTCGGGCGCTCCACGCACGCGCCCGCGCAGGCCGACGCGGCCGACGCCGACCCAGACGTCGACTACCTCGCCGTCGGCCCCGTGCACGCCACCCCGACCAAGCCCGGGCGCCCCGCGGCGGGGCTCGACTACGTCGCCTACGCCGTCAGGAGGGTGCGCAAGCCGTGGTTCGCCATCGGCGGGCTCGACGCGAGCAACGTCGCCGAGGCGGTCGCGCGGGGCGCGCGGCGGATCGTCGTCATGCGGGCGCTCACCGGCGCGCGCGATCCAGAGGCCGCGGCGCGTGAGCTGCGCCGGGCGCTGGAGGTCCCCGTTGGCTCAGCGCAGCCGTAAGCGGCGCAGCCCCGGCGGCGGCGAGATGGAGCGGGGCTACGCGCGCTCCCGCGAGCGCACGGACAGCATCCGCGCCGAGCTGCAGCCGCTTGCGCCCGGCGAGCGCCCGCAAGCGGTGACCGTCGCCGCCATCCTCGCGGCGCTGATCGCGCTGGCCAACCTCGTCCTCTTCCTCGCCGGCTGGGAGGTTCGCGGCCAGGAGCCGAGCACGAGCGGGACGCTGATCTTCTGCGCGATCATGGCTGTGGCGGCCGCCGGGATGTGGGCGCGCCGGTACTGGGCGGTGCTCGGGTTCGAGATGCTGCTCGGGATCGCGATCGTGGGCGCGGCGATCTCGCTGCTGCGGGCGTCCAACCTCGCCGGCGTCGCGCTCTGCCTCGGCCTGATCGGCGCCTGCGGTCCGCTGTTCTGGTTCCTGATCCGGGCGATGGCGCGACTGCAGATGCCCGCCCGCAGGCGGTAGTGTCCGCGCCCGCCATGCCCGACTCCTCCTACGACTGCATCGTTATCGGCTCAGGGCCCGGCGGCTACGTCGCCGCTATCCGTGCCGCCCAGCTCGGGATGAAGACGGCCGTGATCGAGAAGGACACCGTCGGCGGCCGCTGCCTCAACTACGCCTGCATCCCCGCCAAGGCGGTGCTGCGCGTCGCCGACATCCTCTCCGAGATCGACGACGCCGACGAGTTCGGCATCACCGTCCCCGAGCGCTCCGTCGACTTCGGCCGCGTCGGGGAACGGCGCACGAAGGTCATCCGCACGCTGACGGGCGGGGTGGCGGGCCTCTTCAAGAAGAACAAGGTCGAGTACATCGAGGGGCACGGATCGGTCACCGACGACGGCAACGTCAAGGTCGGCGGCAGTTTCGACGGCACCGAGATCCAGGCCAAGACGGTCGTCCTCGCCACGGGCTCGGTGCCGCGGCCGATCCCCGGGACCGAGTTCGGCGGCCGCGTGATCGGCACGGAGGAGGCGTGGGCTCTGCAGGAGCTGCCCGCGACCATGGCGGTGGTGGGGGCGGGCGCGTCCGGCGTGGAGGTCGCCTCCTGCTACGGCAGGCTCGGCACGAACGTCATCCTGCTCGAGGCGCTCGACCGGATCCTCCCGCTCGAGGACGCCGATGTCTCCAAGGTCGCCGCCCGCTCGCTGGCCAAGCAGAACATGACCATCCACACGGGGACGCGCGTGGAGGATGTGAAGTCGGGCGACGACAGCGTGTCCTTCTCCTACGGGGACGAGTCGGCCGCGGTCGAGTGGTTCGTGATCGCCGCGGGGCGTGGGCCCGACGTCGAGGGGCTCGGCCTCGACGAGGCGGGCGTCAGGCTCGCCGAGAACGGGCTGATCGAGGTCGACGGCGCGCAGCGCACGTCGCTGGAGGGCGTGTACGCGATCGGCGACCTGGTCCGCGGCCCCGCTCTCGCCCACAAGGCGTCCGACGAGGGGATCATCGCCGTCGAGGACGCCGCCGGGATGGACACCCACCCGCTGGAGCTCCAGGACGTCCCGCGCGCGACGTTCTGCACGCCCAACGTGGGCTCCTTCGGGCTCACCGAGGAGCAGGCGCGCGAGCAGGGCTACGACGTGGTGGTCGGCAAGGTCAACTACGGCGCGGTCGGCGCGGGCACGGTCTACGGCGATCGCGGCGGCCTGATCAAGGTCGTCGGGGAGAAGAAGTACGGCGAGTTGATCGGGGGGCACATCGTCGGCGCGAAGGCGACCGACCTCATCCAGGAGCTGGTCAACGCGCGCTCGCTGGAGGGCGGCTTCCACGAGGTAGCGCGGATCGTGCACGGCCACCCCACGCTGTCCGAGGGCGTCATGGAGGCCGCAAGGGCCGCCGATGGCTGGCTGATCCACGGCTGACCCAACCGGTCTTCTACTACGACTTCGCCTCACCAGAGGCGTACCTGGCGGCGGAGCGGGTGATGGCCGTGCTCGGAGAGGTGCCCGAGTGGCAGCCCGTGCGCCTGGCCGGCCTGCGGGCCGGGGAGGTGGGTCCCTTCCGCTGCGCCGAGGAGGTCGCCTCCTTGAAGGAGGACGTCGAGCGCCGCGCGCGCGTCCACGAGCTCCAGGCGATCCGCTGGCCCGAGCCGTTCCCCGCGGACACCGAGTGGGCGCTGCTGGTGGCGACCTACGCGAGGCAGATCGGCCGAGCGGTGGCCTTCTCGCTCGCCGCCTTCCGCCAGGCCTTCGCGGGCGGGCGCGACCTCGGCGAGCGCGACAGCGTGCTGCTCGCAGCGGCGGCGTGCGAGATGCACCCCACGGCAGTCATCAAGGGCGCCGGGCTCGGGTCGATCCGTGCCCGTCTCGACGACGCGACGGCCGCCGCGGCCGCGGCGGGCGTCCTCGACGTCCCCGCGGTGCGGGTCGGCGACCGCGTGTTCCACGGCGACCGCGAGCTCGACGCGGCGGCGGAGGTGCTCGCGGCACCGCGAAGCGGGGAATCGAGCGCAAGCGAGAGGTCTCTGTGACACGAATGTGCGAGCGGAGCGAGCACTGAAGGCCAACCGCGAGTACGAGCTGTTGGTCCACCGGGGCAGCCGCGGACCCGCTCTGCTTGCCGGGAGCGGGCGGATGGACCACGTCGAGGTCGTCGAGATCGCCAGCGGCGAGGTGGTGCTGTTCTGGGACACGCTTCCGATCCAGACCGGCCGCCTCTCGCGCGCCCTGAAGGCCGACCTCGCCCAGCTCGAGGCGGACGCGTTCATCGAGCGCTGGCGGCGCTGGCAGGCGGCGGCGCCGTGAGCCTGCGCGAACTCGCGTCGGGCTCGTCCGGCGGCCTGCTCGCCGCTGCGGTCGCCTCCCGGATGGCCGCGCTGCGAGCGTGATCCTGTTCGCCGTCCGCGTCCTGCTGCCGGCCTCGATCGCCGCGGCCGGCGTCGTACTCCTGCTCGTCGGCGGGGACAACGAGTCCGGCGCCGGCGTGGCGCTGATCGGGTGCGCGGTCATCGTCGTGCTCCTGAACCTCTTCCTGCGCCTGGGCGTGCGCGACACGGCCGACCGCGAGCGCGAGGAGGCCGCGCGCGAGTACTTCGACCGCCACGGCCGCTGGCCGGACGAGGAGTAGTCTGCGGCGCGGACATGGCGAACGTCACCGAGCAGAGGAGCGGCCGGCGCGAGCTGCCCGAGCGCGATCAGGCCCGCGAGTGGCTCGAGGCGATGATGCTCATCCGCCGCTTCGAGGAGCGGGCGGGGGAGATGTACGCCAAGGCCAAGGTCGGCGGGTTCCTGCACCTCGCAATCGGAGAGGAGGCGACGATCGTGGGCGCCGTGCGCGCAATGCGCGACGGCGACTACCTCATCTCCACATACCGCTCGCACGGCCACGCGCTGTCGCGCGGCGCCGATCCCAACCGCGTGATGGCCGAGCTGTTCGGCCGCGAGCAGGGGGTCTCGCACGGCCGTGGCGGCTCGATGCACATGTTCGACCTCGAGAACCGCTTCATGGGCGGCTACGGGATCGTCGGCGGCAACCTACCGCTGGCCGCCGGGATCGCGCTCGCCAGCGACTACACGGGTACCGAGGACGTGACGCTGTGCGTGTTCGGCGACGGCGCCGCCAACCAGGGGACCTTCGGCGAGACGCTCAACCTCGCGGCTCTGTGGAGGCTGCCCGTCGTCTTCATGGTCACCAACAACCAGTTCGGGATGGGGACGTCGCTCGAGCGCCACTCGGCGGTCACCGACCTGCACCGTCGCGGCGAGGGCTTCGGCGTGCCGGGCATGCAGTGCGACGGCATGGATGTGCTCGACACCCACGGGGTCATCTGCGAGGCGCTCAAGAAGGTGCGCCGGGACCGCCGGCCTCTGCTGGTCGAGGCCATCACCTACCGCTTCCGCGGCCACTCGATGGCCGACCCCGAGGAGTACCGGACCAAGGAGCAAGTCGAGGAGTGGCGCAAGCGCGACCCGATCCAGGTCTTCGCCGGGCGGCTCGAGGAGGAGGGCGTCCTGGAGGAGGGGGAGGCCGAGAAGCTCGACGCGGCGGTAGTCGCCCGCGTCGACGAGGCGGTGACGTTCGCCGACAAGGCCCCCTTCCCGCCGCCGGAGTCGCTCTACGACGACATCTACGTACTCGGCGACCAGGTCAAGGGCTGGTACTCGGTCGACGAGCGCTCGGCCGGCGTGCACCGTGGCGAGCACGAGCGCAAGATCGCCGAGAAGGAGCGCGGCCCCGAGAGCGAGTACGACAAGGCGGTCGAGCAGGCCGGCTACGAGGACGCCGGCGCCGAGAAGCCCGCCGACGAGCAGCAGGCCGACGACGACCACGCGGAGCAGGCGGAGCGGGACGGCTGATGGCCGTCATGCGCTACCGCGAGGCGCTCAACCAGGCGCTGCGCGAGGAGATGCAGCGCGACGAGAGCGTCTTCTTGATGGGCGAGGACATCGGGGTCTTCAACGGCGCCTTCAAGGTCACCGCCGGCCTGCTCGACGAGTTCGGCGAGAGGCGTGTGCGCGACACGCCGATCTCGGAGAACACGATCGTCGGCATGGGCGTCGGCGCCGCGATGATCGGCCTGCGGCCCGTCGTCGAGCTGATGACGATCAACTTCTCGCTGCTCGCGATGGACCAGATCGTCAACCACATGTCGACGATCCACTACATGTTCGGCGGGCAGGTGAAGGTGCCGATGGTCGTCCGCATGCCCCAGGGCGCGGGCCACCAGCTCGGACCGACGCATTCGCACTGCCTGGAGGCGCTCTACACCCATGTGCCCGGGATGCTGCTCGCGGTGCCGTCCACCGCTGCCGACGCCAAGGGCCTGCTCAAGTCCGCGATCCGCGACGACAACCCGGTCGTGTTCATCGAGCACGAGTACCTCTACGGCCAGCGCGGCGACGTGCCCGACGACGACGACCACACCGTCGACTTCGGGCACGCGGCTATCCGCCGGGAGGGCGACGACGTCACGCTGATCGGCATCTCGCGGATGGCCGTGACCGCCGAGAAGTCGGCCAAGATCCTCGCCGACGAGCACGAGATCGAGGCCGAGGTGATCGACCCCCGCACCCTGCGCCCACTCGACCTCGACACGATCCTCGAGTCCGTGCGCAAGACCAACCGCTGCGTGATCGTCGAGGAGGGCTGGCCGCACGGCGGTGTGGGCGCCAACCTCGCCGCGCTGATCCAGGAGCAGGCCTTCGACCACCTCGACGCGCCGGTCGGCCGCGTCACCGGCGCGGACCTGCCGATGCCCTACTCAAAGCCGCTCGAGCAGATCGCCTATCCGCACGAGCCGCAGGTCGTGGAGGCGGTCATCGCCACGTTCCGCGACCTCTGACGCGACTCGCTCGCACTTGCGGGCGCCTTGCAGAAAGCTCTGATTTGCAGGGAAAATTATGTCCGCTGGCGCTCCGGGAGCGCAATGATGCGTGTCCCCCCACCAAGGAGCGCACATGCGCAGATCCACCATTTTGGGCGCGGCGACCGCAGCCGCGCTCGCCGCCGGCTCGCTGGCGGTCTCCGGCGTGCTCGGGTCGAGCCACCGGGAAGCGCCGCAGATCCTCACCGACCCCACGGCCGACAACACCGACCTCTATGCCTTCACGGCGAGCGACGCGCCCGGGAGCCTGACCCTCGTGGCGAACTGGATCCCGTTCGAGGACCCCTCGGGCGGGCCGTACTTCGCCAAGCTGGACCCAAAGGCGCGCTACTGGGTAAAGATCGACAACACGGGCGACGGCAACGAGGACGTGGCCTACCGCTGGCAGTTCAAGCAGCGGTTCCGCAATCCCAACACGTTCCTCTATGCGGCGCCCACGGTCGACACGATCAACGACCCCGACCTCAACTTCGTCCAGACCTATGACCTGTACCGCGAGACGTACCGCAACGGCCGCCGGACCTCCGTGCGCCGGCTGCTCGGCGACGCGAGGGTCGCGCCCGCCAACGTGGGCCCCAAGACGATCCCCAACTACAGCCGGGTGGCTTCAGGGGCGACCCGCTCCCTGCCGGGCGGCGGCAGGTCCTTCGTGGGACCGGTCGACGATCCGTTCTTCATCGACCTCAACACGGTCTTCGACGGCCTGAACATCGACAAGCCCGGCCGCCCGGCGATCGGGCTCGGCAACCAGGGCGGCGGCAAGGACGACGTCGCCGGCTACAACACGCACGCGTTCGTCCTGCAGGTACCCGACGCGCGGGCCACCCGCGATGGCCGCTCGGTCGCCGGCGCCAAGGCGAGCAACGCCGTCGTCGGGGTGTGGTCGACCACCGAGCGCCGGCAGGTGTCGGTGCTGCGCGGGCGCCGTAGGCGTTCGACGTGGGTCCAGGTCAGCCGGCTGGGCAACCCCCTCATCAACGAGGTGGTCATCCCGATCGGCCAGAAGGACAAGTTCAACCGCACCGCGCCGTCGAACGACCTGAAGAACTTCGGGCGTTACGCGCTCAACTCCGAGGTCGCGGGGCTGCTGAACGCCCTGTTCAAGCTCGGCGTCAAGGAGACCGGGCGGACGGACATCGTCCAGGCGCTGCTCACCGGGGTGCCGGGGCTGACCCAGATCGGGAGCAAGCCGGCCCCCGCCGACACGCTCAAGATCAACCTCGGCGTGCCGCCGAGCGCCAGTGCCAACCGCTTCGGCGTGCTGGCCGGAGACACGGCCGGCTTCCCGAACGGCCGGCGGCTGTCGGACGACATCGTCGACATCGAGCTGCGCGTCATCGCGGGCGCGCTCCTGAAGCCCGAGCAGGGCGGTAAGCAGATCCCGCTCGGCGACGGTGTCGACCAGAACGACAAGCCGTTCCGCTCGGCGTTCCCCTACGTCGCGCCTCCGGGCGACGGCTTCAACTCGCAGTCCAAGCGGGTCGAGCCCGGGCACGCGCCCGTGCCGCAGCCGCCCGCCTGAGCCCAATCGTGCGTGGGGCCCGGACCGATGGCGGGTCCCACGCACCCTCTCAAGCGACCATGACCCTCATCTCCTCCCCATCCCGGCGCCTGCTCGCCGCCGTGCTGCTCGCCTTCGCAGCCTGCCTGGGGATCCTCGCGGTCGACCACCGCGGACAGCCGCCGGTCCCGGACGCCACGGCTCCCGCGATCGAGGGACCGCGGCGGCCCGGAGAGGGGACCGACGCGCAGATCCGCCGGCTGCAGGCGGACGCCCGGCGCGCGCCGCGATCGACCGCGCCGCGCCTCCTGCTCGCCGCCGCGTATCTCCAGAAGGCGCGCGCGACGTTCGACGCCGGGCTCTACGCGCGCGCCGACGGCCTGCTCCGCCATGTGACGGCTCGAGACCCGCACAACTCCGCCGCGGTCGTCCAGCTGAGCACGCTCGCGCTCGCCCGCCACGACTTCCGCCGGGGACTGCGCCTCGCGCGCCGCGCGCGCGGCCTCGCACCCGGCACGGCGGCACCCTTCCCCGTGCTCGTCGACGCACTCGTCGAGCTGGGTCGCTACGGCGAGGCCGCCCGCACGCTGCAACGCATGGTCGACCTCAAGCCCAACCTCCCCGCCTACGCTCGCGTCTCCTACCTGCGCGAGCTCCACGGTGACCTGCCCGGCGCCGCCGCCGCGCTGCGCCTCGCCGCGGCCGCCGGCGGCGCGGTGCCCGAGGACACGGCCTCGATCCAGACGCTGCTGGGCAACCTCGAGCTGTCGCGCGGCCGCCCGCGGCCAGCGGGCCGGGCATACGCCTCGGCGCTCGCCGCAGCGCCCGGCTACGCGCCCGCCGAGGCGGGACGCGCGCGGCTGGCCGCGCACTCGGGCGACATCGCCTCCGCGGTGCGCCGATGGCGACGGCTCGCCGCCCGCCTGCCGCTGCCGGAACACGTGATCGGGCTCGGCGAGGCCGAGCTCGCCGCGGGCCGGCCGCAAGCCGCGCGCCGCGATCTCCGCCTCGTGAGCGCGGAGCGGGCGCTGCTCGCGGGAGCCGGGGTCAACACCGACGTCGAGATCGCGATCTTCGAGGCCGACCACGGCGAACCGCGCCGCGGCGTCGCGCTCGCCCGCCGGGCGTGGGCGGCGGCGCCCGGGGTGCGTTCCGCCGACGCCCTGGGCTGGGCGGTCACCCGGGCGGGACACCCGGGGGCCGGGTTGCGCTGGGCGCGCAGGGCGCTGCGGCTCGGCTCGGTCGACGCGCTGTTTCAGTTCCACGCCGGGATGAGCGCCACCGCGGCCGGCCGGCCGCGCGAGGGGGCACGCCTCCTGCGATCCGCCCTCGCCCACGGCCTCGCCGCCCACCCGTGGCAGGCGGCCCGCGCGCGGCGGGCGCTGGCGGGCTCCCGATGAGGCGCTGCGTGTGGCGGGCTGCCGTAGCCGCCGCGGCCGCAGCCGCGTTGCTCGGCGTGCCGGCCGCCGCCGGAGCGCACCCGCTCGGGAACTTCTCGGTCAACCACCTCACGGTCGTGTCTCTCTCCGCCGACCGGGTCGACGTCCGCTATCTCCTCGACCAGGCGGAGATCCCCACCTTCCAGGAGCGCGGCCTCACAGCCGCGACGATCCTCGCGCGCAAGCGCGCCGAGGTCGCGCGGCGCCTGCTCGTGAGCGTCGACGGCCGGCGCATCGCCCTGCGGCCCGCGGGCCGGCCGGCACTGACCTGGCCGATGGGCCAGGGCGGGCTGCGCACCACCCGGCTCGAGCTGCCGCTCTCCGCCGCCGTCAGCTCGCCGCGCCAAGTCACCGTGCGCGACGGGACGTTCCCCGGGCGCGTCGGCTGGCGATCGGTGCTGGCCAGGCCCGGGCGCGGCACCGCGGTGCGCTCGTCGGCCCCCGCCGCGGACCCGACTCACGGCCTGCGCCGCTACCCGGCTGACCTGCTCCAGAGCCCCGCGGCCCTACGCTCGGCGCGCTTCGCGGTGCACCCCGGGTCGGGAACGCTCACGGCGGCCGACGGCACACGGGCGACCCGGGCCGGCGCAGCGGGACGCTCCGGCGGCTTCACGCGCCTCTTCGACCAGGCGGCGGCTGGGAAGGGCGTGCTCGTGCTCCTCCTGCTCGCGGCTTTCGGCTGGGGTGCCGTGCACGCTCTCTCCCCCGGCCACGGCAAGGCGATGGTCGCCGCCTATCTCGTGGGCACGCGCGGCACCGCGCGACACGCCGCCCTCCTGGGCGCGACCGTGACCGTCACCCACACGGCCGGCGTCGTCCTCCTCGGCGTCGTGGCCCTCGCGCTCTCGCAGTACGTGCTCACCGAGGATCTCTACCCATGGCTCAACCTGGTCTCGGGGCTGCTCGTCGTCGGCGTCGGCGGTGCGGTGCTGCGCTCGCGGCTGCGCCGGCGAGGCCACGCCCATGGTCATCGTCAGCACGCCCACGGGCACGCCCACGCGCACGCCCACACGCACGAGCCGCCCGAGCGCCTCGGTGGGCGCGGGCTCGTGGCGATGGGCGCCTCGGCCGGGCTGATCCCGTGCCCGACGGCGCTCGTGGTGCTGCTCGGTGCCGTCGCGCAGCATCAGATCGCCCTCGGCCTCGTGCTCATCGTCGCCTTCAGCGCCGGGCTGGCCGCCACGCTGACGGCGCTGGGGCTCGCCGTCGTCTCGGCCTCCAGCGCACTCTCGCGGCTCCCGGTACCCCCGCGTGCCGCCGCCGCGCTGCCGACGGTCTCGGCGCTCGTCATCGTCGCCGTCGGGCTGCTGCTCACCGCTCAGGCGCTGCCGCAACTCGGCTGATCCAAACCCGAAGCTGGCGCGCAAGTGCCACCGACGTCGCCGTGCTGGAGCAGGCAAAGCCGACCATCGGAGCTTCGCGCATGACAATCTCACCCCAGACGGAACCGCTGGCCGTCCCCAGCCTGGCCGCTGCGCTCGGAACCATGCGAGCCCGTGGGCTGCGGATATCCGCCGCCCGGCGACTCGTGCTCGAGGCGCTGTTCAAATCCGACGGGCCGGTTGCGGCCGAGGACATCGCGAGCGGTCTGCAAGGACGGCTGCCGGCCTCCGACCTCGCTTCGGTCTACCGAAACCTCGAGACGCTCGAGACGCTCGGGCTCGTTCGCCACATGCACGTCGGGCACGGCCCGGGGGTGTACTCGCTCGCCGACCGGCATGCGCACGGCGTCGCGGCGTGCGAGCGTTGCGGCCGGCACGCGGCGCTGGCCGCGGCCTCGCTGGCCGACGTCGGAGGCGCGATCCGCACGGCGTGCGGATTCGAGGCCCGCTTCACCCACTTCCCGATCGTTGGGATCTGCCCCTCCTGCCTCGACGCAGACGATCTTCATGCTCACGCGTGATCGCGCCTGCCGACTGCGCGCACTCGCCGCCGTGGGAGCGCTCGCGGTCGGCGCCCTCGGGGCCTGCGGCGGCAGGCCCGCCTCCGGCGGGGCGGGAGATGAGCGTCTCGTAGTCGTCACCACCGTCTCCCCGATCACGAACATCGTCGCCAACATCGCCGGTGGGCTCGCCGACGTGGAGGGGATCGTCCCCGAAGGCGCGAACTCCCACGAGTTCGAGCCGGCGCCGGGCGTCGCCAGGACGCTCGCCCGGGCCGACGTGGTGTTCGTCAACGGGCTGGGTCTCGAGGTGCCCACGACCGAGCTGGCCAGGGCGAACCGCAAGGACGGCGCGGAGATCGTCGAGCTCGGCGCGCGCGCGCTTTCACGCGACCGCTACGTCTATGACTTCTCGTTCCCCCGGGAGCGGGGCCGCCCCAACCCGCACCTCTGGACCGATCCGCTCCTGGCGAAGCGCTACGCCGGGCTGGTCAGAGACACGCTGGCCGGACGCGATCCGGGGCACGCGAGCGCCTACGCGAGCAACTACCGGCGCTACGCGGCACACGTGGACGCCCTAGACCGGGCGCTGCGCGCCGCGACGGCGACCGTCCCGGAGGAGCGTCGCCGGCTGCTCACCTATCACGACTCCTACCCGTACTTCGCGCGCGAGTACGGCTGGCAGGTGGTGGGCGCGATCCAGCCGTCGGACTTCGCCGAGCCGTCCCCGAGGGACGTGGCCAGACTGATCGCGCAGGTGCGAGCGGAGGCGCTGCCCGCCATCTTCGGCTCCGAGGTGTTCCCCAGCCCGGTGCTCGACCGGATCGCCGACGAGAGCGGCGCGCGCTACGTCGACGACCTGCGCGACGACGACCTGCCGGGCGGCAAGGGCGACGCCGAGCATTCGCTGGTGGGCCTGTTGCGCTTCGACTATTCGACGATCGTCGAAGCGCTCGGCGGCCGGGCGCGCGCGCTGCGGGCCGTCCCGCCCGGCAACGCGGTGGGCGACGAGGCGCGCTATGCCGAGTGACGAGGCCCTGGTCGTCCTCGACGGCGTGACCTGCGGCTACGGCCGGCGGCCGGTGCTCGTCGACGTCGACCTCACACTGCGCACGGGCAGCTTCGTCGGGATCGTGGGACCCTCCGGCGCCGGCAAGACGACGCTGCTGCGCGCCGTGATGGGGCTGATCGAGCCCCGAGCGGGACGTATCACACGCCGCCCCGGGACAGGGGTGGCCTACGTCCCGCAGGTCGACACCGTCGACTGGGAGTTCCCGGTGACGGTCGGGCAGGTGGTGCTCATGGCGCGGGCGAGCGGCCGGCGGCTACCCTGGGCCAGTCCGGCCGAGCGCCGCGAGATCGAGGGCCTGCTCGACCGGCTCGGCCTCGGCGGGCTCGGCTCCCGTCCCATCCTCGAGCTCTCGGGCGGCCAGCAGCAACGCGTGTTCGTGGCGCGCGCGCTGATGCGCCGGCCGCAGCTGCTCGTGCTCGACGAGCCCTCCTCGGGCGTCGACGCCGCCACCCGCCACGAGCTCATGCACCTGCTGGGGGAGCTCAGCGCCGCGGGGCTGGCGATCGTGCTCACCACCCATGACCTCAACGGCGTGGCCACGCACCTGCCGGAGATCGTGTGCCTGCGCGGCCGCGTCGTCGCGGCCGGCCCGCCGGCGCAGGTGATCCGTCCCGACATCCTCGAACGCACCTATGGCGCGCCGATGTCGGTGCTCGAGCACGCGGGCCTGCTGATGGTCGTCGACGCCCCGTGGCCCGGAGCCCCACCCTCCCCCGGCCTCGTCCCGTCCGCCCCGGCGGCATGACCATCTTGCTCGAGCCCTTCGAGTTCGAGTTCTTCCGCAACGGGCTGATCGTCGCCACGGTCGCGGGAGGGCTGTGCGGGTTCGTGGGCGTGTTCGTCGTGCTCCGCGGCATGAGCTACATCGGGCACGGGCTCTCGCACTCGATCTTCGGCGGCGCCGTCGCCGGCTACGCGCTCTCGATCGACTTCTACGTGGGAGCAGGCGTGTGGGGCTTTCTCTCGGCGCTGCTCATCGGTCACGTCGCCCGCCGGCGCTCCATCGGCGCCGACGCCGCCATCGGGGTCATCACCACCGCCTCGTTCGCCGCGGGGCTGGCCGTGATCAGCAGACATCACTCGTTCACGCAGAACTTCGAGGCCGCCCTCTTCGGCAACGTCCTCGGCGTGACGAGCACCGACATCGCGGTGGTGACCGCGGTAACGGCCCTGGCGGGCGTCGTGGTCCTCTTCAGCTACCGCCGGCTGCTGTTCACGACTTTCGACGCGGCCGTGGCGGACGTCTTCGGCGTGCGCTCCTCGGTCGCTGACGCCCTGCTCTCGCTCATGCTCGCGGCAGCGATCATCGCCACGATCCGGATCCTCGGCGTCACGCTCGTCGCGGCGGCGCTCGTGATCCCCCCGGTCATCGCCCGCATGCTGACGACCTCGTTCTCCCGCATGCTCGGGATCTCCGCCGCGATCGGCGCGGTCACGGGGTTCGTAGGGATGAACCTCAGCTATCACCTCGACGTCTCCTCGGGGGCGACGATCGTGCTGGTCGCCGCCGCGGCGTTCGGCGCGGTGTTCGCGGCGACGGGCTCGGGAAGCCGGCGCCTGCGATGCTCAGGCTGAACCCGCCCGCTGCCGATGCAGAGGCGATGCGTCCCTCGTCGCTCTTCGCCGGCCTGCGCCGTGTCCGCGCCAGCGTCATGGCGCGGCTCATGCTCACCCTCGTGCTCGCGCTCGGGGGCGTCGGCACGTTTCAGTACTTCTTCCTTGGCGGCCAGATCCGGCGTGACCTGGTCAGTGACCAGGCCGAGTTGCACGAGGCGGACGCCCGCAGCCTCGAGCGCAGGGCCGCGGAAGCGCAGGTCAACGTCGAGTCGCCGCTCAGCGAGGCCACCGAAGTCATCGTCGCGATCGCGTCACGGCCGAACATGCGCGACGTGCTGCTGGTCGACGGAGACGGGGCGGTGCTGATCGGGAGCAAGGCCGGGCAGGTCGGCCGGCACAGGAGTGACGCGAAGCTGCGGCTCGTGGCCCGCAGCGGGCGCGAGTACCGGGGCGTGCGCCCCTCTGGGAGCGGGGCCTACTCCTACATCTTCCCCGTCCGGATGTCCGGGCGCCGGTTTGCGCTGCAGATCGACCGCGACGCATCGGCGCTCGAGGAGGACGTCGCCGCATCCCGCGCCCACCTCGGGCTCTTCGCCATCCTGAGCCTCCTGGCCGCCCTGCCGCTGTTCTACCTGCTCGGTGGTCGCAGCGTCGCCGCCACCTACATGTCCGCGCTGCAGCGCGCGCGGCGCGACGGCCTCACCGACCTCGACAACCACCGGGCCTTCCAGGACGAGCTCGAGCGGGCGCTCGGCGAGGTCGTGCGCCACAGCGTCCCCGTGACGGTGGCCCTCATCGACATCGACGATTTCAAGTTCGAGAACGACCGTCACGGCCACCAGCACGGCGACCGGATCCTGTGCGAGCTGGCCTCGATCCTGCGCGAGGCCCGGCCCAATGACCGCGCGTTCCGACTCGGCGGCGACGAGTTCGCCCTGCTCCTGCCCCACACCAGCGAGGCCGAGGCCGACACGCCGCTGGAGCGCATCCGCGATGCGGTGCGCAGCCGGCTCGGCGGGGTCACGGCGAGCTTCGGCTTCAGCGCCGCGACGCCGGAGGACCGTGAGGCGAGCACGCTCTGGGGCCGGGCCGACGCCGCGCTGCTGGAGGCCAAGCGCCGCGGGGGCGACACGGTCGTAGCGGCGGGCGAGATCGTCGACGGCGTGCCCGTCGTGACGATCGAGAAGGTCCGCGCCGTGCGCGCGCTGATCGCGGGCGGCGACATCGACGTGGCCTTCCAGCCGATCTGGGACCTCGGCGGCAGCCGGGTGCTCGGGTACGAGGCGCTCGCCCGCTTCGAGTCCTCCGAGCTCAACGGGCCCGGCGAGGCGTTCGAGATCGCGGACAGCATCGGGCGCGGCCACGAGCTCGACGCCGTGTGCCGCCGCGCCGCACTCCGGGAGGCCACCGGCCTGCCCGGTGACGTGCTGCTGTTCCTCAACGTCTCCCCCCAGACGCTCGAGCACGACGGCCTCGCCGGCGACAGCCTGGTCCAGGCGGTGCGCGGCGCGGGCCTCGAGCCCGAGCGCGTGGTGCTGGAGATCACCGAGCGCACCGACGCGCGCAAGGAGGTCCTGCAGCCGGAGACCGCCCGCCTGCGGGCCCTCGGCTTCAAGGTCGCGCTCGACGACGTGGGCGCGGGCAACGCGGGCCTGGAGATGCTGCGCGGCCTGCCCGTCGACTTCATCAAGATCGATCGCGGCGTCGTCTCGGCCGCCATCGATGATCGCAGCGCCCGCGCGGTGCTCCTGGGGATCATGGCCTTCGCGCGCGAGATCGACGCCTTCGTCATCGCTGAGGGGATCGAGACGGAGGCGATGCTCGAGCTCGCCCGCGACCCCGAGCCCGCGCGTCCGGCTGCGGCCCGGGGCGCCCAGGGCGCCCAGGGCTACCTGCTCGGGCGCCCCGCTCCCGCCCCTTCGGCCGCGCCCTCCTACATGGACACGCTGGCCGCGCTCACCCAGCTCACCGCCGACCGCGAGCGGCGGCGCGTGGCCACCACGCTTCAGCGCAGCGACGCCCTCTACCGCGTGCTGGTCCGCACCCTGCCCGACACGTTCGTCGCCCTGTTCGACCTCGATCTGCGCTTCCAGCTCGCGGAGGGGCCGGCCCTGGAGGCGCTCGGCTGGCGCCGCGACGAGCTCGAGGGCCACACGGTCGCCGAGGCGTTCCCCCCCGACCGGGCGGCAGCCCTCGCCGAGCGCCTGCGGCCGGCGCTCGAGGGAGAGGCATTCGACTTCGAGTGGCCGAGCGTGCGCGGCGGTGCCCACCTCCTCGTCCACGCCGCGCCGGTGCAAGACGAGCGAGCGGGCGTGATCGGCGTCATCGTGATCTGCCGCGTCACGCAGGGCCGCGAGGTCGACGCCGCCCTGCGCACGTCGCGCAGCCGCCCGACGAGCGCGCCCGCCAGGCTGCGCTGACCCGCCCCCGCGCCGGCGAACGCCAGATTGCGCGTTCCGGGTACGCTGCGCGGCATGGCCGATGTCGCGATGCCCCGCCTGTCCGACTCGATGGAAGAGGGCACGATCCTCAAGTGGCTCAAGTCCGACGGGGAGGAGGTCAAGCGCGGCGAGGAGCTCGTGGAGATCGAGACCGACAAGGCAAACATGACTTACGAGGCCGACTCGGATGGGGCGCTGACCATCGTGGCCAAGGAGGGCGACACGCTCGCGGTCGGCGAGACGATCGCGCGGCTGGGCGACGCGTCCGAGGGTGGCGGGGACGACGGCGGCGGGGAGCAGGCCGACACCGGCGAGCCCCAGGCGGCCGAGGACGTGGCCACTGACCCGGAGGAGGAGGAAAAGCCCGCCGCCGAGGAGGAGGGAGAGGAGGAGAAGCCCGCCGCCGAGGAAGAGGAGGAGGAAGAAGAAGAAGAGGAGAAGCCCGCCGCCGAGGAGGACGAAGAGCCCTCGGGCAACGGCAAGCCCATCGAGGCACCCTCGCCCGCGCCGGCCAGGGCGGAGGACATGCCCTCGGGCAACGGCGCCGGGGACGGCCGCGTCAAGGCCTCGCCGGTCGCGAAGCGCATGGCGCGCGAGATGGGCGTCTCCCTCTCGGACCTGCAGGGCTCCGGCCCGGGCGGGCGGATCGTCAAGGCCGACGTCGAGGCGGCGGCCAAGGGCGCAGGGGCCGCGACCGCCGAGGCCCCGGCGCCTCCGCGCGAGGAGCAGGAACCCGAGGAGGCGGCGGCGGAGCAGCCCGAGAAGCGCGACGTCCCGCCCTCCGTGACCCCGCCCGAGGGCGACGGACAGGGCGTCAAGGGCGAGGTCACCCACCAGGAGCTCTCCCGTCTGCAGAAGACCATCGCTCGCCGGATGGCGGAGTCAAAGGCCACGGCGCCCGACTTCGTGCTCAACATCGAGGTCGACATGGAGGAGGCAGTCGGGCTGCGCAAGCAGCTCAAGGCCGCCGCCGGCGATCAGCCCGCGCCCTCCTTCAACGACTTCGTGATCAAGGCCGGCGCGCTTGCGCTGCGCGACTTCCCGCGTGCCAACGGCGCCTACCGCGACGGCAAGTTCGAGCTCTACTCCCGCGTCAATGTTGGCGTCGCCGTGGCGGGACAGGACGCGCTCGTCGTCCCCACAATCTTCGACGCCGACGTCAAGTCGATCGGCCAGATCGCCCGGGAGGCGCGCGCGGTCGCCGAGCGCGTCCGCGCCGGGGCCGTCACGCCACCCGAGCTCTCGGGCGGGACCTTCACGGTCTCCAACCTGGGCATGTTCGGGATCAAGCGCTTCACGGCGGTCATCAACCCACCGCAGGCGGCGATCCTCGCGGTCGGCGCGCTGGAACCGCGCGCCGTGGTGCGCGACGGAAAGGTCACCGTCCGCCCGATCATGGAGCTCACGCTGGCCTGCGACCACCGGATCCTCTACGGCGCCGACGCCGCCGAGTTCCTCAGCCGGATCCGGGAGTACCTCGAGCAGCCGCTCAAGCTCGCGCTGTAGACGGACGCCCGTGGTTCCGCGACCGTCGGAAAACCTGCTGGGCTCGCGAAGGTGGGCACACTGCTAGTTGAAGCCTCCGTGGATGCGGTAGGTGTCGTTGGGCGCGCGGTCGGAGTCCAGGCTCAGGCCGGCGGGGTGCTGGTCGGTCTCTACGAACAGACACAGCCAGCGCTTGGGGTCGGGCCCGGGGACGCAGGTGCGGTACAGGTCGGATTTCAGGCGCATGGCGTCCGCCAGGCCGAGGCCGTGCCGGTACTCGGGCGCCTGGGTGCTGACGTACCCCTGGACGGCGGCGAACTGGGCGCGACGGTCGGCCTGCTCCTCGCGTACCGCCGGCCGGTGCAGGAGCCCGGCTGTCAGGAGCCCCGCGGCCAACAGGCACACCAGCGCCGTGCCGGCGTAGTCGTCGGCGATCAGCTTGGGCAGGTCCGGCCGACGGCGGCGCAGGCGCCGGCCCACGAAGGGAGCGAGCACGGCGACGCAGAACAGGTTGGCGAAGCCGGCCAGCAGTACCCCGGGGACCACCCCGCCCGGGCCGTCGCCGTAGAACGGCAGCCGGGTGAGCAGGATGCCGTCGGCGAGAGTGAGCGCGACGAACGACGGCCACAGCCAGGCGCCGCGCATGCGCCAGCGCAGACGGGAAGGCCACAGGCGGCGCAGCGACGAACGCTCCACCCACGCCAGGGTAGTGCTCTACCCTTGCCCGGGCCCACCGCGCGGACCCAGCGCGGGCGCCAGATGAGGCAGTGCGGCCGGCGGATCCCGGACGCAGCCGACGCAGAAAGGGTGAACACGCCAGATGGCGACCGAAGCCGCTCAGCAGGGAAGCCTCCCCGAGGCTCTGCCTGACGTAACCGAACACCTGACGACCGAGGACCGGGTCGGGCTGCTGCGCGCGATGCTCATGATGCGCGGCATCGAGGAGCGCGCCATGACCCTGTACCGCCAGGGCAAGGTCCCCGGCTCCTTCTACGACGGCTTTGGCCAGGAGGCGGTCTCCGCCGGTCCCGCCTGGGCGATGGCTGCGCAGGACCGGCTGTGCATCCTGCACCGCGACCTCGCCGCGCACGTCATCCGCGGCGTCCCCGTCGCGCGGATCTTCGGGCAGTACATGGGCCGCGAGGGAGGCATCACGGGAGGTCGCGACGGCAACGTGCACTTCGGGGACCGGACGTGTGGCTGCGTCGGCATGGTCTCGATGCTGCCCGACATGATGCTGGTCGCGGCCGGCCTGGCGATGGCCTTCAAGATGCGCGGCGAGCGGCGAGCGGCGCTGACCTGGTTCGGGGACGGCTCGACGTCGCGCGGGGACTTCCACGAGGCGATGAACTGGGCGGGCCTGCAGCGGCTGCCCGTCATCTTCATCCTCGAGAACAACCAGTACGCGTACTCGACGCCGGTGGACCAGCAGTACGCGGTCGACCCCGTGGAGCGCGCCGCGACCTACGGCTTCCCCGGCGTCAAGGTCGACGGCAACGACGTGGAGGCGACGTTCGAGGCCACCCGCCAGGCGCGCGAGCGCGCCCTCGCGGGAGAGGGGCCCACGATGATCGAGGCGGTCACCATGCGCATGCACGGCCACGCCGCTCACGACGACATGAAGTACGTGCCCTCCGAGCAGGTGGAGGAGTGGCGCGCCAAGGACCCCATCGACCGCCAGGTCAGGCGCGTGGAGGCGCTCGACGTCGACGTCGACGCACTGCGCGCGGAGGTCAGGGCGGAGATCGACACCGCGGTCGAGGAGGCTCTCCAGGGACCCATGCCCGACGGCGACACGGCGACCGACCGCGTCTTCGCCCGCGAGCCGGCGCTGCTCGAGGACGGCAACGCGCCCTGGAGCGGCTTTTCCAAGGACGCGGCCTGATGCCCACCATGACCTACCTGCAGGCGATCTCAGACGGCATGCGCCAGGAGATGCGCGCCGACGAGCGCGTCTTCATCATGGG
>DASQFQ010000206.1:0-5250 GCA_035633075.1 Solirubrobacteraceae bacterium
CCGCCCTGACCCCCGCGACCGTCGCGCCCGCCGCGACCGCGCCCGTCGCCGCGGCCCCGGCCGCGACCGTCGCGGTCGTCACGGTCGTCACGCCCGCCGCCGGCGGGCTCGTCGAGCGAGGTGAGGTCGGCGCCGCTGTAGCCGGCGGGCATGATCTCGCCCTTGTTGATCCAGCACTTGACGCCGATGCGGCCGAAGGTGGTGCGCGCCTCGTAGAAGCCGTAGTCGATGTCCGCGCGCATGGTGTGCAGCGGGACGCGGCCGTCGGAGTAGCTCTCGGTTCGGGCCATTTCGGCGCCGCCCAGACGGCCGCCGACCTGAATCTTGCAACCCTTGGCGCCCGAGCGCATCGCGCTCGTGAGAGCGCGCTTCATCGCGCGGCGGAAGGCCACGCGGTTCTGGAGCTGCTCGGCGATCGACTGCGCGACGAGCTTGGCGTCGAGCTCGGGCCGCTTGATCTCGAGGATATTGACCTTGATCGACTTCGACGTGAGCTTGTGCAGGTCGCGCCGCAGCGCGTCGACCTCCGTGCCGGACTTGCCGATCACGATGCCGGGCCGCGCGGTGTGGATGTTGACCTCCACCTCGCCGGCGTCCTTGCGGATCGTGATGTCCGACAGCCCGGCGTGGGCGAGCTTGTTCGTGATGTGGTCGCGAATGCGCACGTCCTCGATCAGGAAGTCGGCGAAGTGGCGCTCGTTGAACCAGTTCGACTTCCAGTCGTGGATGTAGCCCACGCGCATGGACTCTGGATGGACCTTCTGTCCCATGGAAGTTCTCGTTACTCCTTCGGCGTGAGCGTGATCGTGAGGTGCGAGGTGCGCTTGCGGATCCGCGTCGCGCGGCCCATCGCCCGCGGGCGAAAGCGCTTGAGCGTCGGCCCCTCGTCGGCGTGCACGGAGGCGATCTTCAACTCGTCGCCCACCAGCTCGTGGTTGTGCTCGGCGTTGGCGATCGCCGACTCGAGCAGCTTCTTCCACGGCTTGGCGGCACCGCGCGGCGTGAAGGAGAGGATAGCCCGTGCCTGCTCGACGTCCTTGCCGCGGATGTGATCGCACACCAGGCGCGCCTTGCGCGCGGAGGTGCGGACGTAGCGCGCCTGGGCGCGCACGACCACGGGCGTGTCGGCCGGCTCGGGCCTGCGGGGCTGGCCCCGCTTGCGCCCGGCGGGCCTGGAGGGCGCGTCCTTCTTCTCCGCCTCCGGCCGGGACCGGGCGGCCTGCTCGCTCGCCGCCTTCTCGACCTCCGCCGCCGTCGGCTCGTCGGCGGCCTGCGTGCGCGGGCGCTCGGGCTTGGCCTGGGCGGGCGTGTCGGCGGCCTCCTTGGCGGCCGCCTTCGGCTTTGCCGCGGGCTTCGGCGCCTCGGCCTGCGGCTTCTCGGCGGGCTTGGGCTTCGCCTCGGCCTTCGGCTTCTCGGCAGCCTTCTTGGCCTCGGCCTTCGGCTTGTCCTGCGCCTTGGGCTTGGGCTTGGGCTTGCCGGCGGCCTTCGGCTTCTTGGCCGCCTTGGCCTCCTCGGTCGGGGTGGGCTCGGCCTCGTCCTTCGGGTCCTTGTCGCGGCTCATCGCACCCTGCCGCTCCCGGCGTGACCGCGGTACAGGCGTGTGGGGGCGAACTCGCCGAGCTTGTGGCCGACCATCGACTCCGACACGAACACGGGCACGTGCTTGCGCCCGTCGTGCACGGCGATGGTGTGGCCGACCATCTCGGGGAAGATCGTCGAGGTCCGCGACCAGGTGCGGATCATCTGCTTGGTGTTGGCCTGGTTCATCTGCTCGACGCGCCGCATGAGTCGCTCCTCGACGAACGGCCCCTTCTTGGACGAGCGAGACATCAGCGGCCGCCCTTCTTGCCGCGGCGACGGCCGCGGACGATGTAGCGATCCGACGACTTGCGCTTCTTGCGGGTTCGATAGCCGATCGTCGGCACGCCCCACGGCGTCTGCGGGTGGTTGCCCAGCGGCGTGGCGCCCTCGCCCCCGCCATGAGGGTGGTCAACCGGGTTCATGGCCGTGCCGCGCGTCTGCGGGCGCACGCCCATGTGGCGTTTGCGGCCGGCCTTGCCGATCGTCACGTTCTGGTGGTCGGCGTTGCCGATGGTGCCGACGGTCGCCCGGCACTCGGCCCGCACCAGCCGCATCTCGCCCGACGGCAGGCGCAGAGTCGCCATCTCGCCCTCCTTGGCCATGAGCTGGATGCTCGTACCGGCCGAGCGCCCCAGCTGGCCGCCGCGGCCGGGCTGCATTTCGACGTTGTGGACGATGGTGCCCACCGGCATGTTGGCCAGCGGCAGCGCGTTGCCGACCGTGATGTCCGAGCCGGGGCCCGACTGGACGGTCATGCCGACACGCAGCCGGTTAGGGGCCAGGATGTAACGCTTCTCGCCGTCGATGTAGTTGAGCAGCGCGATGTAGGAGGTCCGGTTCGGGTCGTACTCGATAGAGGCGACCTTGGCCGGGACGCCGTCCTTGGTGCGCTTGAAGTCGATCTTGCGATAGAGGCGCTTTGCCCCGCCGCCGCGATGGCGCGAGGTCTTGCGGCCGTGGACATTGCGCCCGCCCGACTTCTTCAGGCCCTCGGTCAGGGACTTCTCGGGCCTGCTCTCGGTGACCTCGGCGAAGTCGGGATACGAGACGAAGCGCCGGCCGGGTGAGGTGGGCTTGGGCTTGCGGATGGGCATCAGAGATCGGCCTCCAGGCCCTGGAAGATGGGGATCGACTGGCCGGGCTGCACCTGCACCACGGCCTTCTTCCAGGCGCGCGTGCGCCCCGACGTGTAGCCGCGGCGCTTGGGCTTGGACTTCACGCTCAGGGTCCGCACGCCGATGACGTCGACGCCGAAGAGCTGCTCGACGGCCTGCTTGATCTGCGTCTTGTGCGCGTCGGCGTGGACCCGGAAGGTGTACTTGTCCGCCGTCGCCAGGACGTAGGACTTCTCGGACACGACGGGACGGATGATCACCTGGCTGGCCTCCATCAGGCGCTCGCCTCCCGCTTGGACCCGGCCGCGCGGGCGGTCAGCGCATCCAGCGCCGGCCGGCTGACCACGAGGGTCGCCGCGCCGATGACGTCGGCCACCCCGGCCCCTTCGGCGGGCAGCACGCTCACGCGGGTGAGGTTGCGAAACGACTTGGCGGCCGCGACGTCGTCGGCGCCGAGCAGGACGAGCACCGAGCCGCCGCGGCGATCCTCGAGCAGCCCCGCCGCCTGGCGCGTGGAGGGAGCGTCGAACCCGCCGGCGTCGAGCACGTAGATCGAGCCGCGCTCGGCGTGGACCGAGAGCGCGCTGCGCAGCGCCGCGCGGCGCGCTTTGCGGTTGACCTTGACGGTGTAATGGCGCGGGCTGGGGCCGAAGACGACCCCGCCGCCCGCCCACTGGGGAGCGCGGATGGTGCCCTGGCGCGAGCGGCCGGTGCCCTTCTGCCGCCACGGCTTGGCGCCGCCGCCGGAGACCATGCCGCGCGTGCGAGTGGCGGCGGTGCCCCGCCGGCGCGCGGCGAGCTCCGCCACCACGCACTCGTGCACGAGCGACCCGTTGAAGGGCGCCCCGAACACGTCGGCGTCGAGCTTGACCTTGTCCTTCGCGGTGCCGCCAAGGAGGAGGGCGTCAGCCATCGGTGCGCACCTCCACGGTGCCGCCCTTGGGCCCGGGCACGGAGCCGCGGACCAGCATCAGGTTCTCCTCCGGGATCAGCTCGACGACCTCGAGGCCGCGCTGGGTCACGCGCCCGCCGCCCATCTGGCCGGGCCCCCGGATGCCCTTGAACACGCGCGATGGCGTCGCGGAGGCGCCGATCGAGCCCGGGGCGCGGACGTTGTGCGAGCCGTGGGACTTGGGGCCGGCCGAGAAGTTGTGGCGCTTGATCGTGCCCTGGAAGCCCTTGCCCTTCGACGTGCCCGAGACCTTGACGGTCTGGCCGACGTCGAAGCTTGCGACGGTCACCTGGTCGCCGACCATGAACTCGCCGGCCTCGTCGCGGAACTCCTTGACCGTGCGCAGCGGCGGGGCGTCGGCCTTCTTGAGATGGCCGCGCTCAGCGCGAGTGAGCGCCTTCTCGCGCACGCTGCAGAAGCCGAGCTGGACCGCCTCGTAGCCGTCGACGTCGACGGTGCGTATCGCGAGCACCGGGCAGGGGCCCGCCTCGAGCACGGTGACGCGCTCGACGCGCCCGTCTTCGAGGAAGCGCTGGGTCATGCCCAGCTTCTTGGCGAGGATCGCGGGCATGGTCAGATCAACCGAAGGTGAGGCGGATCTCGATGTCGACGCCCGCGGGCAGGTGGTCGAGGCGCTGGAGCGAGTCGACGGTCTTGGGCGTCGGCTGGTGGATGTCGATCAGGCGCTTGTGCGTGCGGATCTCGAAGTGCTCCTGAGAGTCCTTGTCCTTGAAGGGTGAGCGGATCACCGTGTAGCGGTTCTTCTCCGTGGGCAGCGGCACGGGCCCGGAGACCGTCGCGCCGGTGCGCGTGGCGGTCTCCACGATCTCCTTGGCGGCCGTCTCTATGGCCGACGCGTCGTAGGCCTTGAGGCGGATCCGGATCTTGTTCTGCTGGGCTGTTGCCACGTGTGTCTTTCTGCGCGGTGAAGGCGGACCCCGGGCTGCGGGGCCCGCCCCATCGTCGTATCCGTTGTCTTCTCGTAACTGCGGTCCTCGCCCCAGCGGCTCGCGGCGGCGAGAGAAGCGGGACCTACTTGACGACCTCGGTCACCACGCCCGAGCCCACGGTGCGGCCGCCCTCGCGAATCGCGAAGCGCAGGCCGGCGTCCATGGCGATGGGCTGGATGAGCTCGATCTCCATCTGGACGTTGTCTCCCGGCATCACCATCTCCGTGCCCTCGGGCAGCCTGGCGACGCCGGTCACGTCCGTCGTGCGGAAGTAGAACTGCGGCCGGTAGCCGTTGAAGAACGGCGTGTGGCGCCCGCCCTCCTCCTTCTTGAGGACGTACACCTCGGCCTTGAACTGGGTGTGGGGCGTGATCGAGCCGGGCTTGCACAGCACCTGCCCGCGCTCGATCTCCTCGCGCTTGGTGCCGCGCAGGAGGCAACCGACGTTGTCGCCGGCCTGGCCCTGGTCGAGGATCTTGCGGAACATCTCGACACCCGTCACGACCGTGGTCGAAGTCTGCTCGTGGATGCCCACGATCTCGACCTGGTCGCCGGTGTTGACGACGCCCTGCTCGATGCGTCCCGTCGCGACCGTGCCGCGGCCGGTGATCGAGAAGACGTCCTCGACCGGCATCAGGAACGGCTTGTCGAG
>DASQFQ010000207.1:0-18757 GCA_035633075.1 Solirubrobacteraceae bacterium
GGGCGCAGGCACGCCGGCGGTCGCCAGCCGGCGCCTGGAGTCGGTGGGCGGGACCACCGCGGCGGCGCGCGCGCGGGGCCGCCGCGGGGCGAGCGCTTCATCGAGGCGCTCGACGTACTCGCCGGCGGTCGCCCAGCGGTCGTCGGGGTGCTTGGCCAGCCCGCGGTCGAGCACGTCGTCGACCGCCGGGGGCAGCGCGGTGGCGATCTCCGAGGCGCGCGGCGGATCGTCCTCGAGATGAGCGCGGGCCTGGGCGGCGAAGTGCTCGGCGTTGAAGGGCTTCTGGCCGGTGAGCAGCTCGAACGCCACGACGGCGAGGGCGTAGCGATCGGACGCGGCCGTGGCGGGATGCCCCATCGCCTGCTCGGGGGAGATGTAGGCGGCGGTGCCCAGAACCTGGCCCGTCTGCGTGACCTGCTCCTCCCAGGCGAGCCGCGCGATCCCGAAGTCGGCGACGGCGAGGCGGTCGTGGTCGTCGAGCAGCAGGTTGGCGGGCTTGATGTCGCGGTGCACGACACCCGCGTCGTGGGCGGCGTCGACCGCGGAGGCCGCCTCGCGCAGCCAGCGCAGCGTACGTTGGTGCTCGAGCCGCTCGCCGCGGCGCAGGACGTCGGCGACCGAGCCGCCGCGCAGGAGCTCCATGACCATGAACGCGCGCCCGTCGTGCTCCCCGACGTCGTAGATCGTCACCACGTGCTGGTGGGAGGAGAGGCCGGCGGCCGCGCGCGCCTCGCGCTCGAAGCGCTTGCGCGCACGGTCGTCCTCGGTCAGGTGCTGCGCGAGCAGCTTGACCGCGACCGCGCGGTCGAGCAGTTGGTCGTGCGCCTCCCAGACGCTCGCCATGCCTCCGTTGGCGATGTGGCGAACGACCTTGTAGCGGTCGGGCAGCGAAATTCGAGCCGGTGACACCGGTGGCACGCCTCCAACCGTACCCAACCCCTCCCTATACTTCCCGTCCCGATGGCCCGGATCTGTCACTCCTGCGGCAAGCGCCCCGCGTTCGGCCAGAGCCGATCGCACTCGATGGTCGCCACCAAGCGGCGCTTCGACGCGAACCTCCAGAAGGTCCGCATCTCCGAGGGCGGGGCTCCCCGCCGCGTCTACGTCTGCACCCGCTGCCTCAAGGCGGGCAAGATCACCAAGGCTTAGCGGCCCCGGCGGGCGACGCGCCGTGGCCGACCCAAGCCTTGTCCGCTTCCGCGCCGTGGTCGAGGGTGCCCTCGCGCAGCTCGAGGCGCGGCGCGAGGAGGTCAACGATCTCAACGTCTTCCCGGTCGCCGACGGGGACACCGGCGACAACATGGCGCTCACCCTCCGCGCCGTGCTCGACGAGCTCGACCGCCTCTCCGCAGGCGGCCCGATCGACGAGATCGGACGCGAGGAGATCGTCGCCTCGGTGGCCCGCGCGGCGCTGCTGGGCGCGCGCGGCAACTCCGGGGTCATCCTCTCCCAGCTGATCCGCGGCGCCGCCGAAGAGCTGATCTCGCGCCCTGGCGAGCTGGTCGACCCGGTCCTGATCGGCGCCGCCCTGGCGCGGGCCGCGGATCGCGCCTACGGCTCCGTGCGCTCTCCCGCGGAGGGGACCATCCTCACCGTGGTGCGCGAGATGGCCCACCGGGTAGCCACCGAGCTGGCGCATATGCCGCAGGCGCGCCTGAGCGGCGAGGCCCCCTCCAAAGAGCAGGACACCTTGATCGCGAACGTGCTCGAGCCCGCGCTCGACGCCGGCCAGGCGTCCGTCAAGCGCGGGCCGGACCTTCTGCCCGTGCTCCGCGAGGCGGGCGTGGTGGACGCCGGCGGCTACGGCCTCACGGTGATCCTCGCCGGGGTCATCGCTGCGCTGCGCGGGGCCGAGCCGCCGGCGCTCGACCACCATGCGCCGGCGCGCGTCACGCACCCCCAGCACGGCTCGACGACGTTCCGCTACTGCACGAACTTCGCCGTCATCGGCGACGGCCTCGATCCGGCCCCGTGGATCCCCCGCCTCGAGGTCCTCGGCGACTCCGTCCTGGTCGTCGGCGACCGCCGCACCCTCAAGGTCCACGTCCACACGGACCAGCCCGAGCGGGCAACCGGCCTCTTCGACGCCGCCGGGACCGTGTCGCGCCTCGACGTGGCCGACATGCGCCGCCAGCTCGTGGACCGCTCGGCGCGCCTAGCCGAGCCGACGCCCAGCTGCGGCGCGCTGGCGGTGGTGGCGGGCGCGGGCATGGCCGAGCTGTTCCGCTCGCTCGGGGCGACGCCGCTGTACGGCGGCTCGACGCTCAGCCCGCCTACCTACGACCTGCTTGCGGGCATCCACGGCGTCCCCGCCGAGGAGGTGGTCGTGCTGCCCAACTCCTCCAACGTGCTGATGGCCGCCGAGCGCGCGGCCGAGCTGTCGGAGAAGCGGGTGCGCGTCGTGGCCACGCGCTCCCAGCAGGCGGGACTCGCGGCCGCCGTGGCGCTCGACCCCGGTCGCGACGCGGACGCCAACGCCGCCACGATGGCCGCCGCGCTCGAGCACGTGCGGACCGGCGCGGTCACCGAGGCCGCCCGCGACGACGGCGCCGCCCGCTTCCGCCGCGGCGAAACCGTGGGCTTCGTGGAAGAGGAGATCGTCGCGTGGGGCACGCCCGCCGACACGCTCGAGGCGGTCCTCTCCGCCCTCGCCGACGACGCCGAGCTCCTGACCCTGATCGCCGGCGACGGCGCGCCCCTGGATTCCGAGGCCGTGGCCACCCTCGCGCCCGCGGGCGTCGAGCTCGAGTACTCCTACGGCGGCCAGCCCCGCTACTGGTGGCTGATCGCGGCCGAGTAGGCCGACCGCCCGCCCGGTCACAATTGGGGGGTGATCCGGGCCTTCGCCGCCGCCGACCCGCTGCCCGACGACGCCCTGCGCACGGCCGGCCCTCCGCGCTACCCGCGCCCGTCGCGGCTGGCCACGCCGCTCACGGCGGCGCCCGCGCCGGCTGCGAAGGGGGCTGAGCGGCTCGGACTGCGCACGATCGGCGACCTGCTCGAGCACCTGCCGCGCGACCGCGAGCGGGCGCGCACGATCGTCGAGCTGACGCCGGAGGAGACCGCCACCGTCGTGGTCGAGGTGCGCTCGATCGCGAGCCGGTCGGTTCGCAGCCGCAAGATGCGCCCGCTCGTCGAGGCGGTCGTCGCCGACGCCACCGGGACGATGAAGGCGACCTTCTTCAACCAGCCGTGGCTGGAGCGCAAGTACCGGCCGGGGACGCGCCTGCTGCTGCAGGGCAAGTACCAGGCCCGCAACCGCTTCCGCGTGCAGTTCCACGCCCTGACCGGGGAGGCGGTCGGCGAGGCGGGGGAGATCGCCACGTATCCCGCCACGGAGGGGCTGTCCTCGACGCAGATCCTCGCCCTCGTGCGCGAGTGGCGTGGGGCGGCACTCGAGACGGCCGAGCCGCTCCCTGCACGGCTGCGCGCGCTCGAGCGCCTGCCCGACCGTGCCGCGGCGTTGGACGCCGCGCACTTCGGCGACCACGAGGGCGGCCGCCGGCGGCTGGCCTTCGAGGAGCTGCTGATCCTCCAGCTTGCGCTGCTGCGCCGGCGTGCGCGCCGGCGCGAGGGGGCGCGCGCGCTGCCGCTGGACCCGCCGGGCGAGCTGACGCGCCGCTGGCTGCAGAGCTCGCTGCCCTTCGCCCCGACGGGGGACCAGCGCGCGGCGATGGCGGCGCTGGACGACGACCTCGGCCGCGACCGGCCGATGCAGCGGCTGCTGATGGGGGAGGTGGGCTCGGGCAAGACGGTGGTTGCCCTCTACGCGATGCTGCGCGCCGTCGAGCACGACAGCCAGGGCGCGCTGATGGCGCCCACCGAGACGCTGGCCGAGCAGCACTTCGCCACCCTGCAGCGCCTGATGCCAGGCGAGCTCGTGCAGGCCGCGCTGCTCACGGGGTCGACGCCGGGCGGGCGCCGGGCCGACCTGCTCGGCAAGCTCGCGACCGGAGAGCTGCGCCTGCTGGTCGGCACCCACGCGCTGATCGAGGAGGCCGTCGAGTTCGAGCGCCTGGGGCTCGTGGTGGTCGACGAGCAGCACCGCTTCGGGGTCAACCAGCGCCGGGCGCTCGACCGCAAGTCGCCCGCGGGCCTCTCGCCGCACGTGCTGCACATGACCGCGACCCCGATCCCGCGCACGCTCGCCCTGACCGCGTACGGCGACCTCGACGTCACGGTTCTGCGCGAGCTGCCCGCCGGCCGGCGGCCGATCGACACCCACCTGGCCTCGACGGATCGCGAGCGGTCGCGGGCCTACGCGCGCATCCGCGAGGAGCTCGCCGCCGGGCGCCAGGCGTTCGTCGTGTGCCCTCTGGTGGAGGAGTCCGAGGCGCTGCAGGCGCGCGCGGCCACGGCGGAGTACGAGCGCCTGGCCCGTACGGAGCTGCGGGACTTCCGCGTCGTCCTCCTGCACGGGCAAAAGCGCCCGCGCGAGAAGCAGGAGGCGATGGCGGCATTCGCGGCGGGCAGGGCCGACGTCCTCGTCGCGACCACCGTCATCGAGGTCGGCATCGACGTCCCCAACGCGTCGGTCATGCTCGTCGAGAACGCCGAGCGCTACGGGATCTCGCAGCTGCACCAGCTCCGGGGCCGCATCGGCCGGGGCGAGCACGACTCGGTGTGCATCCTGTTCGGCCCCAAGGAGTCGCCGCGCCTGCGCGCGCTCGAGGCCCTCCGGGACGGCTTCGAGCTGGCCGAGATCGACCTCGAGCTGCGGGGGGAGGGGGAGATGCTGGGGACGCGCCAGTCGGGGATCGCGCAGTTCAAGGTCGCGCGCCTGCCCGAGGACGCGGAGCTGCTCGAGCGCGCGCGCATGCGCGCGCGCGCCCTCCTCGACGCCGACCCCGAGCTCAAGCTGCCCGAGCACGCCCTCCTCGACGATGCCGTACGCACGGCCTACGGAGATGAGGCACTCGAGCCGATCCCCGCCTGATGCTGTCCGGGGCGTCGCCCACCCTGTCTCGTGACACTGCAGACAGGAGGCCCCATGACGGTCGACCAACTCATGCTGCAGATCCGGCGCACGGGCGGCACGTGCGGGTGATCGCCGGCCGCCACGGCGGCCGCCGCCTGCAGGCGCCGGCCGGCGCCGCCACTCGCCCGACCGCCGACCGGGTGCGCGAGGCGCTGTTCTCCGTGCTCGGGCCCCGGGTGGAGGGCGCGCGGGTGCTCGACCTGTTCGCCGGGTCGGGCGCCCTCGGTCTCGAGGCCCTTTCGCGCGGGGCGGCCGAGGCGACCTTCGTGGACTCCGCGCCCGCCGCCGTGCGGGCCGTCCGGGCGAACCTCGAGGCGCTGGGCGCAACCGGCGAGGTGCGCCGCGCCGACGCCCGCGCGTTCCTCCGCGGCGCACGGACGGGGGCGCGCCACTACGATCTCATCTTCCTCGACCCGCCATACCGTATGGCGACCCGTCTCGGGCGTGAACTGTCGGACGCCCTGCCCGCCGTGCTGGCGCCCGGCGCGGTCGTGGTGTCCGAGAGCGAGCGCCGTGCCCCGCTGGATCTCGACCTGCCCCTGATTGACGAGCGTCGCTACGGCGACACCATCATCCGCATCCATGGCCCCCGATAACCGCATCGCCGTCTGCCCCGGGTCCTATGACCCGATCACCAACGGCCACGTCGACGTCATCACCCGGGCGTCGGTGATGTTCGACGAGCTGATCGTCGCCGTCGTCAACGCCTCCGTGCGCAAGAGCTCCTCGCTATTCGACGCGGCGGAGCGGGTGGGGTTCATCGAGGCCGCCACCCGCCACCTGGGCAACGTGCGAGTCGACATGTTCGACGTGCTGATCGTCGATTACGCGCGCTCCGTGGGAGCCAAGGCGATCGTCAAGGGGCTGCGCGCGATCTCGGACTTCGAGTACGAGCTGGAGATGAACCAGCTCAACCGCCACCTGGACGGCGACATCGAGTCCGTCTACCTGATGGCCTCGCCGCAGTACAGTTTCTTGTCCTCGAGCGGCGTGAAGGAGATCGCGACCTTCGGTGGCGACATCTCCGGCCTCGTCCCAGAGGAGGTGGTGGGGCGCTTGCAGGAAGCGCTTGCCCGCTGACGAACCAGGAGCGCCATGGACGTCCTCGTACTCATCGACAAGCTGGACGACCTCGTCCACAACGCCAAGACGGTCCCCATGACCGGCACGGTGCGCGTGGACCAGGAGGAGATCTACGACATCCTCGACCAGATGCGGGCGACGATCCCCGAGGAGATCAAGCAGGCCCGCTGGATCGTCAAGGAGCGTCAGGAGATGCTCGCTGAGGCCAAGCGCGAGGCCGAGCGCATCGTCACGGAGGCGCGCGAGCGCCAGTCCCAACTCGTCTCCCAGCAGGAGGTCAACAAGCAGGCCGAGCGCCAGGCCGAGGACATCATCGAGGACGCCCGCGCTCGCGAGCGCGAGATCCGGCTCGGCGCCGAGGACTACGCCGACGAGATCCTCAACACGCTCGAGGTCAACCTGTCGAAGTTCATCGCCGCCGTGCAGCGTGGGCGCGAGCGCCTGCAGGGCAAGGACGAGCCGGCGGAAGTCGGCTGACGGCAGCTCGCCGCCCCTGACGGCGTCCTCGGGGGTGGTCCGTGCGAGTGCACTGTCTCACCCCTGCGCCCTTGTCAGGGACGACGAGCTGCTCGTCAGCCGCCTTCCGCGGAGTGGTGCCGGGTTGGTCCAGGCCTCGTAGACACGCTCGCGCGGCGCGTCGTAGGTCCGCTCCAGACGGAGCTCGGTGGCGGTCATCTCGGTCATGCGTCCTCCTTGAGGTAGGTCTCGACGACGTCGAACTTGCGCTCCCAGAGCGCGCGCTGGCGCCCGATCCAGTCCGAGGCGGGGGCGAGGGCCTCCTCGCGGAGGCTGAGACGGTGCGAGCGCCCCTCGATCACCCGCGTGACGACGCCGGCCTGCTCGAGCACCTTGAGGTGCTTGGAGATCGCGGGCTTGGAGACGGGCAGGTCGCCCGTCGCCTCGCCCACGGTGGCGGGGCCGCTCGCGAGCCGCTCGACGATCTCGCGCCGGATGGGATGCGAAAGGGCGAGGAAGCTTCGGTCCAGCGGAGCGTAATTGTTAACCACATGGTGAACTGTACCAGCTCAAGCCCGCATCGTGTGCGGACGATGGATCGGGGATGCGTGCGCTCCGCACCGCCCTACTGCTGCTGCTGCTCGCCGTGCTCGCGCTCGCGGGCTGTGCTCCCGGGGACGCGCACGACGCCGCGGCCTCCCAGCCCGACGTCGACGGCTGCGCGGGATCGCAGCTGCGCCCGTCGCCGGCGAACGTCGCCCGGGTGCGCGCCGCCACGCTGTGCCTGCTCAACGCCCAGCGCGCTCGGGCGGGCGAGCGGCCGCTGAACGAGAACGCGCGTCTGCAGAGCGCGGCGGAGGGGCACTCGCTCGACATGTCGCAGCGCAAGTTCTTCGAGCACCGCAACCCCGAGGGCGTCGAGCCCGCCGCACGGATCGTGCGCGCCGGCTACCCGCCGATCCTCGTCGGCGAGAACCTGGCCTGGGGGGAGGAGGAGCGCAGCACCCCGGCCGAGATCGTGCGCTCGTGGATGGGGAGCGCCGGCCATCGCGCCAACGTGCTGCAGGCCCGCTACGTCGAGATCGGCATCGGACTCGCCTATCAGGCGCCCGAGCCGCAGCCCGAGCCGCGCGCTGCGGCGATCTACACGACCACGTTTGGCGCCGGCGGGCGCTGAGTGCCCTCAGCCACGCCCGTGCGGAGCGTCCCAGTCGAGGTCCAGCGGTCCGGCGGGGATGATGCGCTTCGGGTTCAGCGAATCGTGGGTCGTGTAGTAGTGGCGCTTGATCTCGTCCATGGCGACGGTCTCCGCGATCCCCGGCCACTGGTGCAGCTCACGGGCGTAGGCCCAGAGGTTGGGATGGTCGACCAGGCGCCGTCCGTTGCAGCGGAAATGCAGGTGGTAGACGGGATCGAAGCGCACCAGGGTGGGGAACAGGCGCCAGTCCGCCTCGGTGATCGCGTCCCCGGCGAGGTAGCGGCGCTCCCCGAGCAGGTCGTCGAGCTCGGCGAGGGACTCGAACAGCGCGAAGAAGGCATCCTCGTAGGCGGCCTGGGTCTTGGCGAAGCCCGCGCAGTAGACGCCGTTGTTGACGGTCTCGTAGACGCGCTCGTTGAGCGCGTCGATCTCGTGTCGCAGCGGCTCGGGATAGAGGTCGAGCCCTGGCTCGCCGGCGACGTCGTCGAAGGCCGAGCCGAACATGCGAACGATGTCGGCCGACTCGTTGGAGACCACCTGACCGGTCTGCTTGTCCCACAGCACCGGGGAGCTGATGCGCCCGTCATAGCCCGGCTCCGTGCGCTCGTAGGCCTCGCTCAGGAAGGCGAAGCCGTTGACCTCGTCGACGAACCGCCCGCCGCTGAAACGCCAGCCGCGCTCGTCGCGGTAGGGGTCGATCCAGGACACCGAGACCGCGTCCTCCAGGCCCTTGAGGCGGCGCAGGATGACCGCGCGATGCGACCACGGGCACCCCAGCGCCACGTAGAGGTGGTAGCGCCCGGCCGCGGCCGGGAACTCGCCGTCGTCGCCGGGGGTCACCCAGCGGCGGAAGCGGGAGACTTCGCGCACGAAGGCGCCCTCGAGCACGGCCATGGCGGACGTGATACCCGCTTCAGTCGTCGGCAGACGGCTCGACGGCGGCGACCAGCCCGTCGATGTGCTGCAGGTGCCCGCGGACGCGCTCGGCCATGTCGCCGAGGATCCTGCGCGCCTCGTCGATGCCGCCCGACGCGGTCGTGAGCTGCACCTTGATCCGGCGGACGTCCTCCATGGCACCGAGGGCACGCTCGACCTCGGCGCGGACCGCGGCGGCGTCGAGGCCGCCCTCCCCGGCCCGGGCCATCACCACCCGCGCGCGGGCGAGCGAGTAGGCCACCTCGAGCGCGAGCCGCGACCCGT
The DNA here is from genome assembly GCA_035633075.1 of Solirubrobacteraceae bacterium. Lineage (GTDB taxonomy): Bacteria > Actinomycetota > Thermoleophilia > Solirubrobacterales > Solirubrobacteraceae > DASQFQ01. The sequence continues at coordinate 8,916 of DASQFQ010000207.1, forward strand.
CCTCGGGGTCGTAGACCACGAAGAGCTTGTCGCCGTTGACCTCGCGGAGCTGGTGCGTCCTGGCGGGGAGCAGCTCCTCGGAGGGCACCACCCACACGCCATAGGCCGCGTCGCGCTGCACCATCGCCTCGTCGAGCTCCTCCAGCGCAGCCTTCTTGGACTTGTGCGAGTTCTTGGCCTCGAACACGATCCGCCCGCGGGCGGGGCCCGCGCAGCCGTCGACTCCGACCAGGACGTCGCCCTTGCGGCCGCCGGCGCCGCGCACGTCGCCGACCGCGTCGCAGTCGTCGCCGCGGGCGGTGGCGACGGCGTCGACGGCGTCGAAAACTCCCTCCTCGTAGGGGCGACCCTTGGCGGTCGAGCGGTCGTGCTCGGCGGCCACCTCGGCCTGCTTCTCCTTCTGGGACTGCAGCTTCTGGACCTCGAGCTTGAGTCCCGTGAGCTGCTCGTTGAGGAGCCGTAGGTGCTCGGACTGCTGCTCGGCGCCGTGCCGCATGGTGGCGATCGCCATCTTCTGGAAGCCGGCGAGAGGGTTGGCGGCGTCCGCCGAGCTGAACTGGCGCACGATGTCCTCGCGGGTCTTGACGCCAATGTCGGTCATGACCTGGCGGATCTGGTGCTGCACGGCCTGGCTCGAGCCGTCGCCGAAGTGGCGCTCCAGCGCGCGGGAGAGGTGGCCGGTCTCGGCTCCGAAGGCCTCGTCGAACTTGCGCCCGAATGCCTCGGCGACTTCGGTCGTCCGTGCGATCAGCGTCGTCTCGGCCTCGCGTGTGGACTTCTCGAGGTCGGCCCGGAAGAGCTCGACGGTGGCGCCGGCCTGCTCGCGGTCGAGCACCCGGGCGCCGATCTCGACCGCGTCAGCGACGACCTTGGCCGGGTCCTCGCCGGCCGCGGCGCGGGCGCGGACGAGCTGCACGGCGGCGGGGTCGGTGATCGTCAGGCCGTCGATCACGACGGCGTTCGCGAGCACGTGGACTCGGGGCGGGCGGAGGTGGGTGGCGGCTTCCATGAGGGGGACGTCGCAGCGTACGCCCGCCACCTGACGGAACCGGCGCGTCAGCGGACCTTGAACCCGCTCAGGCCCTCCGGCTCCTCATCGACGACCTCGAGCCTCTCCACCGACGCGTGCCCGGGGCCGGCGCGGCACAGCTCGACGAGGGCGTCGACCGCGTCGGGCTCGCCCTCGAAGACGGCCTCGACGGTCCCGTCGCCGGTATTGCGGACCCAGCCCGCGACGCCGCGACGCTCGGCCTCCTGCCGCGTCGAGTCGCGGAAGAAGACGCCCTGGACGCGGCCGTCGGCCGTGATGCGCCTGCGCACCGCCATCGGGGTACCGTAGCTGCGATGGCTGTCATCGAGGTCTCCGACACCGACATCACCCGGCTCGCGGTGGACGCCATCGCCAACGCCGCGAACACCGACCTCGCGCATGGCGGCGGAGTGGCCGGCGCGATCGCCCGGGCGGGCGGCTCGACGCTGCAGGAGGAGTCCGACCGCCGGGCGCCGATCGGCCTCGGCGAGGCCGTCGAGACGGGCGGCGGGGACATGCCCTGCCGCTGGGTCATCCACGCCGCCACCATGGAGCTCGGGGGCCCCACCTCGGCCGACGTCATCCGTCGCGCGACCGCGGCGACGCTGGCGCGCGCCGAGGAGCTGGGCGCGCGCAGCCTCGCGCTCGTCGCCTTCGGCACCGGCGTGGGCCGTTTCCCGCTCGACGAGGCCGCGCGGATCGAGGTGGAGGAGGTCACGCGTCACCTGGCGGGCGGATCGGGCCTGCAGCGCGTCGTGTTCGCTGTCCACGGCGAGGCCGCGCGGCGCGCGTTCCAGGCCGCTGTCGACACCGCGCGGTGAGCGACCTCCTGGCCGACGAGCTGGCGGCGGCTGGCGGCGTGGGCGCCCCCGGGCAGGCGACCGCGCGCTTGCGCGACCTGCTCGCCGCGGCGCTGCGCCACGGCCGGTCCGAGCTCGGTCGCAGCCGCTCGGGCACCCGCGCAGCGCCGGTGACCGTCGCCTTCGCGGTCGACGGGGAGCACCTGCTCGCCGCCACGCCGGCCGCCGCCGCCCTGCGCGCCGATCCCGAGGCGGCACGCGAGCGGGCATGGCTGCTCGTGGCCGCCGCCGTTGGGGCCCTCGTCGGTCTGACCGACCCGCCGCCGCCGGTCGCCGCGGGCGACCTCGTCGTGCGCGGGGGCGAGATCGAGGGCGGGTTCCTGGCGCTCGGCTGTCCCGCGGACGGCCTCGAGCCCGCGGTGCTCGACGAGCTCGCCGCGCTGGCCTTCGAGGACCACGCGGCCGGCATCGACAGGCTGCGCGCCCGCGCCCTCGTCGTGCCGCGCGGCGTGCTCGGCGACGCGGTCCGGTTGCGCGATCCGATCGGGGCCGGGCACCCGTTGCGGATCGCCGAGGCCGTCGCCCGCCTCGGGGGCCGCCCCGCCGACCCGGCCTCGGTGGAGGACCACGACGAGGCCGTGCTCGCGCTGCTGCAATCCGGTGGGCGCGAGACGCGGCCCCACGAGGACCCCGATCCCGCCCGGCGTGTCGCCCGCAGGATCCTCCAGCGGCTCGACGGGATGGGCAAGTGGGGTGGTTACCACACCGACTTCGCTCACCTCGCGCGCGGCTTCGCGGGCAACGACCGCCAACTGGCCGCCGCAGTCGGCGAAGCCCTCCTGGCGGCGGGATTGCTCGCCGAGAAGCCGTCGGTGGGCCAGCGCCACGTCTTCCTCAACCCGAGCCGAGCGGCGGACATCCGTCGCCTGATCGAGACCGGTGAGCCGCCACGGAGGCTCGTGCTGCCCGATCGGTGAGAGGATGCGGCGCACCATGTCGATCGCCGCCCAGCTCAACAGCAAGCTGCACACCCTCGCCACGCTGGCCGGCGCGGGGGTCATCACCCCCACCCGCCCGGACCGCCTGCTGCGGACCGCCATGGCCCTCGCGCGCTGGGGTCCCACGCCCGCCGCCGGCTTCGCGATCTCGGCCGCGCGCTTCCCCGACGAGGTGGCGATCATCGACGAGCTCGGGACGGTCAGCTTCCGCGAGGTCCACGAGCGCACGAACGCGCTGGCGCACGCGCTGTCCGACGACGGCGTCAACGAGGGGGACAACGTCGCGCTGATGTGCCGCAACCACCGCGGCTTCATCGACGCCGTGCTGGCGTGCTCGAAGCTGGGGTGCCACGTCCTCTTCCTCAATACCGCCTTCTCGGGCCCCCAGCTCGCCGACGTGGCCGAGCGCGAGAAGCCGAAGGCGCTCGTCTACGACGACGAGTTCGCCGAGGTGTTCGCCGACGCGGGCCGGCGGCGCAAGCGCTACGTCGCCTGGCACGAGCCCGATGTCGAGACCAGCGACACGGCGCTCGAGGACCTCATCGAGCGCGGCGACCGATCCGATGTCGTGCCCCCCGCGAAGCCCGGCAAGGCGGTCATCCTCACCTCGGGGACCACCGGCACGCCGAAGGGCGCGTCGCGCTCCCAGCCCAAGTCGCTTGACCCCGCCGCCGCCCTGCTGTCACGAATCCCGCTCAAGGCGCGCGAGAGGACGATGATCGCCGCGCCGCTGTTCCACTCCTGGGGCTACGTGCACTTCACGCTCGGCCTCGGCCTCTCCTCCACCTTCGTGCTGCGGCGCAAGTCCGACCCCGAGGCCACGCTCTCGGTGACGGCGCAGCACGAGTGCACGGCGCTCGTGGTCGTCCCCGTGATGCTTCAGCGCATCCTCGAGCTCGACGACGAGGTGCTCGAGCGCTACGACCTCTCGAGCGTGCGGGCGGTGGCCGTGTCGGGCTCGGCGCTGCCGGGGCCGCTCGCCGAGAAGTGGATGGACCACTTCGGGGACAACATCTACAACCTCTACGGCTCGACGGAGGTGGCGTGGGCGACCATAGCCACGCCGCAGGACCTGCGCGACGCGCCGGGCACCGCGGGGAAGCCGCCCCGGGGCACCATCGTGCGCCTCTACGACGCGGACGGCAACCTGGTCGGGCCCGGCGAGACGGGACGGATCTTCGTCGGCAACGAGATGCAGTTCGATGGCTACACGGACGGCGGGGGCAAGGACGTAATCGACGGCCTGATGTCCTCCGGCGACGTCGGGCACTTCGACGAGCAGGGGCGGCTGTTCATCGACGGCCGCGACGACGACATGATCGTCTCCGGCGGCGAGAACGTGTTTCCCGCGGAGGTCGAGGATCTGCTCGCCGGACACGAGGCGATCGCCGAGGCGGCGGTATTCGGCGTCGAGGACGAGGAGTTCGGCCAGCGTCTGAAGGCGGTGATCGTGGAGCGCTCCAAGCTCTCCGCGGACGACGTCAAGCAGTACGTGAAGTCGAACCTCGCCGGCTACAAGGTCCCGCGCGACGTCGAGTTCGTGAAGGAGCTCCCGCGTACCTCGACCGGCAAGGTCCTCAAGCGTGAGCTGCAGGACTCCGAGGAGGACGACTAGGGACATGCCCTTGCGCACGGACTCCGTCGAGCTCGGGCGCCTCGGTCTCTCCTCGGGCGAGGGGCGCCGCCTCGAGCTCCACGTCGGCTTGGATCCCTTCGCCTTCGGCGGGGAGCGGTACACGGTCGCGCCGGCTCTCGTGCCCGCGCGGCTCGACGCCTCGCGCACGACGGGCAGCGGCTACGCGCTGCGCCTGCGCTTCGCAGCCGGAGTGCGGGGGCCGTGCATGCGCTGCCTGGCACCCGCGGCGCCGGCCTTCGAGGTCGACGTCCGCGAGGTCAACCAGCCCGGCCTGGGGGAGGACCTGCTCTCGCCGTACATGGACAGCGAGGACGAGCTCGACGTGGCCCGCTGGGCGCGCGACGCCCTGGCGCTCGCGCTGCCGGCGCAGATCGCCTGTCGGCCCGGGTGCCTCGGCCTGTGCCCGCAATGCGGTGCGAACCTCAACGACGATCCCGAGCACGCGCACGAGCCCGCGCCCGATCCCCGCTGGGCGAAGCTCTCGGAGATCCGGTTCGAGTGAGGCGACGCGAAGTCAAGGTCGCGCTAATGCAGGCCGATGCCTAGTGAAGTGCTTTCACGTGCTCCTGCCGCCGCGCTGCCGTTCGCGCTTCCCGCGCCGCCTGCGCCCGCGGGCGACCTCGCCTACCGCGATCCGCTCACCGGGCTGGCCAACCGCTCCGCCCTCGAGCCCGCGGTGGCCGCCGCGGTGGACCGCGCTCGACGCGAGAGCACTGCGGTGGCCCTCATCTACGTCGACCTCAACGAATTCAAGCGCGTCAACGACGGCCTCGGCCACGACATCGGCGACCAGCTGTTGATGCAGGTCGCCGACCGGTTGCGCACGGCCGTGCGCCCGGGCGACCTGGCGGCGCGGCTGGGCGGCGACGAGTTCGTGGTGCTGGCCGCCGGTCTGCCCGCGACGGTGCGCATGCGCGCGGAGGCCATCGGGCAGCGGATCGCCGACGCGCTGGCCGCGCCGTACGAGCTGGGCGCCGCCGAGCTGCTCGTCGACGCGAGCGTCGGCGTGAGCCTGTTCCCGAGCGACGCCGACGGGCCCGAGTCGCTCGTCAAGCACGCCGACGCGGCCATGTACGAGGCCAAGGCGGCCGGAGGAGGCGTCGAGGTCTACGACAGCCAGACGGCCGATCCGATCGGGCGGCTCGCGCTCGCCGCCCGCCTGCGCCGGGCGGTCGAGCGCGACGAGCTCGTGCTGCACTACCAGCCGATCTTCCGGCTCGCCGACCGGCGCGTGATGGGTGTGGAGGCCCTCGTGCGCTGGCAGGACCCCGAGCGGGGGCTCATCCCGCCCGACGAGTTCATCCCGGTGGCCGAGCGCGCGGGTGTGATCGACGCACTGGGCGACTGGGTGCTGCGCGCGCTCTGTGAGCAGGGGCGCGAATGGCAGAAGCGCGGGCTCGAGCCGAACTTCGGGATCAACATCTCTCCGCGCCAGCTTCGCCGCGGCGGCTTCGCGTGGCGCTTCTCCGAGCAGGTGGCGCGCCATGGGCTGCACCCCGGGCGCTTCGTGCTCGAGCTGACCGAGTCGGCGTGGGCGCTCGAGGCGTCGCGCCTGATGCCTGTGCTGGACGAGCTGCGCTCCTTCGGCATGTCGCTCGCGATCGACGACTTCGGCGCGGGCTACTCCTCGCTGTGGCGGCTGCGCGAGCTGCCGGTCCAGGTCATCAAGATCGATCGTTCGTTCCTGCGTAACGTTCCGGAGGACCTCCAGTCGACGGCGATCTTCACGGCGATGCTCCGCCTCGCCGACGCGTGCGGCTGCGACGTCGTCGCCGAGGGCATCGAGGAGGCCGCCCAGATGGAGTTCCTGGCCGCAGAGGGCTGCCTGCTCGGGCAGGGGTTCCACCTCGGCCCCCCGGTCACCGCGCGGGAGATCGAGCCGCTGCTCGGGACGGCCATCGTCCCCGAGCGCCGGCAAGCCGGGCCGTGAATCGGCGGTTCGCTACCCTTCCTCACCGCCCATGGCCGTCCCCAAGCAGAAGCAGTCGCACGCCCGCACGAACAAGCGACGCGCCCAGCACAAGATCTCCGCGCCGTCGCTGAACGCGTGCCCGCAGTGCCGCGAGCCGCGCCGGCCGCACCGCGTATGCCCGCACTGCGGCTTCTACGGGGGCCGCGAGGTCGTCTCCGCGGCGCGCGACGACGAGTAGCTCGCGGGGCGCGCGCATGACCCGTCAGGTCACGGTCGCGGTGGACGCGAACGGGGCCGATCTCGGCCCCGCGGAGGTGGCGCGCGGAGCCGCGCTGGCCGCGGGGACCGGCGTGCGCGTGCTGCTGCACGGCCCCGCCGCGAGAATGGGGGCGCCCGCCGACGACGTGCATGTGGTCGACGCACCGGTGTCGATCGCGAAGGCCGACGAGCCCGCCCGCGCGGTCCGCGCGCACCCGCAGGCGTCGATCGTGCAGGCCGTCGAGGCCGTCGCCGACGGTCGCGCGGACGCGCTCGTCTCCGGCGGCTCCACGGGCGCCGCCCTTGCGGCGGCGCTGTTCCGGATCAAGCGCGGGCGCGGCATCCATCGTCCGGCGCTGGCCGTCCTCGTCCCCGTGCCGGGGGCGCCGTTCCTGCTGCTCGACGCGGGCGCCAACGTCGAGGTGCGGCCCGAGCACCTCGTGCAGTTCGCGCACATGGGCGCCGCCTTCATGGAGGCCGTGATGGGGGTCGCGCGGCCCCGCGTGGCGCTGATCTCCAACGGCGAGGAGCCGGGGAAGGGACCTGAGGACGTCGTGGCCGCCCACGCCGCGCTGGCGGGCGGCGAGGGCGCGCTGAACTTCGTCGGCAACGTGGAGGGCTTCGCCGTCGGCGCAGGCGCCGCCGACGTGATCGTCGCCGACGGCTTCACGGGCAACGTCGCGCTGAAGGTCATGGAGGGCACCTCCTCCGTGCTGCTGGGTGCGGTGCGCGCCGCGACCACGTCCTCCGCGCGCGCCAGGGCCGGGGGGATGCTGCTGCGGCCCGCGCTGCGCGGCCTGCGCGACGACCTCGACCCCCAGGAGCACGGCGGCGCCGTCCTGCTCGGGCTGCGCAAGCTGGCCGTGGTGGCCCACGGCTCCTTCGGGGCGAAGGGGGTCGCGCGCGCGATCGAGCTCGCGGCTCGCGGCGTGCGCGACGACGTCGTCGCTGAGACCTTCGAGCGCCTGGCCGCGGCGGGGGCGCTGCGCAAGGCCCGCGAGCCGTCCGCGGCCGGGGCTAGCGTGCCCGGCCAGTCATGACCCACGAGGAGATCCTCCAGGCGATCCGCGCCCATCTGGCCGACGAGCTCGAGCTCGACCCCGGCCGGATCGACGAGTCCACCCATTTCAAGCGCGACCTGGAGGCCGACTCGCTGGACCTCTACACCCTCGTGCAGGAGCTCGAGGACTCCTACGGGGTGAGGATGTCCGACGAGCAGGCGGCGCGGATCCACACCGTGGGCCAGGCCGTGGACTTCGTGATCGAGCACGCTCCGGACCGCGAGCCGAGGCCCTGACCGCTGCGCAAGCTTCACGACCTGCTCGAGGCGCTGCCGGCCGACCTGGCCCGGCAGGCGGTGACGCACGCGTCGTGGACGGAGTCGCGGGCCGCGTCCTACGAACGCCTGGCATTCCTCGGGGACTCCGTGCTCAGCCTCGCGATCACCACCCACCTGTTCCCCGGGCTGGACGCCGAGGGCCAGGGGGCGGGCCGGCTGACCAAGATCCGCGCTCAGGCCGTCTCGGGGCGCTCCTGCCGGGCGGTGGCCGAGCGGCTCGGGCTGCCCGAGCGCCTGAAGGCGGCAGCGCCGCCGGAGTTCGCGGGCCCGGCGACGGATTCGCTGGCCCGCACGGAGCGCGTCCTGGCCTCGGTGATCGAGGCGGTGATCGGGGCCTCCTACCAGGCCTTCGGTTACGAGCGCACGGCCGAGGCGGTGGTCGAGGCCTTCACGCCCGAGATCCAGGAGGCCCTCGAGAGCCCTGCCGACTTCAAGTCCGCGCTGCAAGAGCGCCTGGCGCGCCGCGGCGCGCTGGTTCACTACGACGTGGTCGAGGAGCAGGGTCCACCGCACAACCGCACCTTCGAGGTGAGCGCGTCCGTGGCAGGCGTCGAGGTGGCGCGCGGGTCGGGGCGCTCCAAGAAGGACGCCGAGCAGGCCGCGGCGGCCGCCGCGCTCGAGGCGCTCCCGGACTAGTGGCCCCCCCCGGATGACGCCGTGCGCCTGAGGTCGCTCACCCTTACCGGGTTCAAGTCCTTTCCGGACCGCACGCGGCTCGATTTCGCGTCCGGCGTGTCGGTCGTCGTCGGCCCCAACGGCTCGGGCAAGTCCAACATCACCGACGCGGTGCTGTGGGCGATGGGAGAACAGTCGCCGCTGGCCGTCCGCGGCCAGTCCATGCAGGACGTGATCTTCGCCGGGGGCCACGGCGTGCAGGCGCGCGAGGAGGCGGAGGTCGAGGTGGTGCTCGACAACGCCGACGGCGCGCTGGACCTCCCGGCGAGCGAGATCGCCATCGCGCGACGGCTCGACCGGACGGGGGAGGGGGAGTACCGGATCAACGGCGCCCGCTGCCGCCTCATCGACGTGCTCGAGCTGCTCTCGGACACGGGCCTCGGCAAGGAGATGCACTCCGTCGTCTCCCAGGGCCGCATCGAGCAGATCGTCACCTCCAAGGCCCGCGACCGGCGCCTGCTCATCGAGGAGGCCGCCGGCCTGGGCAAGCACCGCAAGCGCCGGCGTCGTGCGCAGCTCAAGCTCGACCGCACGCAGGACAACCTCGACCGCGCGCTCGACGTGGAGCGCGAGGCGCGCACCCGCCTGCGCCCGCTCAAGCGCCAGGCCGAGGCGGCGGAGCTGCACGCTCGGCTGGAGCGCCAGACCGACGAGGCGCGCTGGGCGCTGGCGCGCGACGACGTGCGCGGCGCTCGCGATGCCCTGGCCTCGGCGGAGGCCGAGGCGACGGCCGCGCGTTCGGACTACGCGGCCGTGGAACGTGAGCTCGCCGGCCTGCGCGAGCGCCGCGAGGAGGCCGAATGGGCGCTGACCGCCCGCGTGAGCGAGCGCGAGGCGCTCACCCAGCGGGTCTACGGGGCGCGCTCGGCGGCCGAGCGGATCGGGATGCGGCTCGAGGCGGCGAGCGCCGCCGCGGCGACGCTCGAAGTACGCCTGCATCGTCGCCGCGTCCTGCTGGCCGAGCTCGAAGCCGACCCGGGCGAGGACGAAGGCGACCCCGCGCGCGTCGCCGCCTTGGAGGCGGAGCTCGAGCAGCTCGCCGAGGATCGCCACCAGCGCTTGGGCGCCGAGCTCGTCGAGCTGCAGGAGCGCCGGACCGCGGCCGCCGCCGAGTCGGCGCGCGCGGCCGAGGCGGCGGCTGCCCTTGCTGAGGCACGTCGCGAGGCCGACGCCGCCGCCGACGCGGCCCGCCGC
>DASQFQ010000208.1:0-4807 GCA_035633075.1 Solirubrobacteraceae bacterium
CGGTGGGCCTTCCCAACGACACGGTCTGGCTCGGCCAGAGCCCGGAGGCGCTGATCGTGATGATCATCGCGGACACGTGGAAGACGGCGCCGTTCATGGCCCTGCTGCTGCTCGCCGGCCTGCAGGTGATCCCCAGTGAGATCTACGAGGCGGCCAAGGTCGACGGGGCGACGGCGTGGCAGCGCTTCACGCGCATCACGCTGCCGCTCCTGAAGCCCGCGCTGCTCGTGGCGCTCATCTTCCGCACGCTCGACGCGCTGCGGATCTTCGACCTGCCGTTCGTACTCACCAAGGGCGCGCACGGCACAACCACGCTGTCGCTCATCTCCTATGAGACGTTCCAGACGAACCGGATCCTCGGGCTGGGATCGGCGCTCGCGATCCTGACCTTCTTCATCGTGATGATCGTCTCGTTCGTCTACATCCGGTTCGTGGGCGGCAACATCCGAGGCATGGCGGAGGACTAGACCCATGGAAGCCGCAAGCGTCGGCCGCGCCGATGCCATCGATCGCACAGAGCCCCAGGTCGCGGTCAAGAAGAAGAAGCCCCCGAAGGAGGGCACCCCGTGGTGGCAGTGGGTCGCCGTCGCAGCGATCGTCCTCTTCTGCCTGTTCCCCTTCTACTGGCTGATCAACGTCTCGCTGAGGACGGGCCCCGACCTCTCGAGCTCCTCGATCGTGCCGCCCAACCCCTCCCTCTCCAACTACTCGTCGGTGCTCCAGAACGGCGACTTCACCCGCGCCCTGCTCAACTCGGCGATCGTGGCCCTCGTCACCACGGCGCTGTCGCTGGTCGTGGGCTCGTTCTGCGCCTACGCGCTGGCGCGCCTGCGCCTGAGGGGCAAGTTCTGGATCCTGGCGCTCGTGCTGTCGATCTCCACGTTCCCGGCGATCGCGATCGCCGCGCCGATCTTCAAGCTCTGGACCGACGTGAAGCTGTTCAACACGATCCCAGGCCTGATCATCCCCTACCTGTGCTTCTCGCTCCCGCTGGCCATCTACATCCTCGTGTCGTTTTTCAAGGAGATCCCCAAGGACCTCGAGGAGGCCGCGCTGGTGGACGGCGCCACGAACTTCGAGGCGTTCACGAAGGTGGTGATCCCGCTGGCGGCGCCGGGCATGGCCACCGCCGCGATCCTCACCTTCATCGCCGCCTGGAACGAGTTCCTGTTCGCGGTCACGCTGACGTCAACGCCCAAGGCGCGGACGGTGCCGGCGGCGATCGCGTTCTTCACCGGCTCGACGGAGTTCGAGAAGCCCCTGGGGACGATCAGCGCCGCGTCGGTGATCATCTCGATCCCGCTGATCGTGCTCGTGCTGTTCTTCCAGAAGCGGATCGTGGCCGGCCTCACCGCGGGAGCGGTCAAGGGCTAGTGCGTCGGGCGGCGGCGTGAAGCGCGGGGCCGTCGCCCTCGTCTGCCTCGCGGTCGTCGGCATCGCGGTGGCGATCGCCGGCGGCACCCTCGGCGAGGCCGTGGGGCTCGGGCTGGTCGGCGTCGCCGCCGTGGGCGCCGTATCGCTGGCGTTCCTGGCCGTCGGGCGCAGCGAGGACCGCGAGCGCGGACGGGGCGGTTGAGCGGCGCCCCGCGGCGCCATCCGACCCGTTGCCGACGATCAGCTCCCGTCGTAGGTGAACCCGCCGTCGGAGTCGATGACCTGACCGGTCACCCAGCCGGCGTCCTCGGAAGCCAGCCACGCGATCAGGCGAGCGGCGTCGTCGGGCTCGCCCCAGCGGCCCATCGGCATCGCACGACGGACGTTCTCCTGCACCTCGGGCGTCGCCCAGCCGGTCGCGGTCGGGCCGGGGTTGACCGCGTTGACCGTGATGCCCCGCGGCGCCAGGTGGTGGGCGAGGCTCGCCGTGAGCTGCTGCACGGCTCCCTTGCCCGCGACGTAGGGGAGCTCGCCGGGCATCGGCCCGCGGTGCTGGCCCGACGTCAGCAGGATCACCCGGCCGCCCGGTCGGCCGTCGTGCGCGCCCGCGAAGGCCTGTACGAGCAGCAGCGTCGCCCGGACGTTCACGGCGAGCGAGTGGTCGACGGCCTCGGCGGTGAGCTCCTCCAGGGTCCCGCTGACGGAGGCGGCGTGGTTGGCCACGAGCACGTCGAGGTCCCCGCAGGCGGCTCTGGCGGCCTCCACGCAGCGGGCGGGCGCCTCGGGATCGGCGAGGTCGAGCTCGGCGTGGCCGGCCGCGCCGGCCTCGGCGGCGAGCGCGCCGACGCCGGCGTCGTCGGCGCCCCAGGGCTGGTCCCCGTCGTGTGCGCTGGATCCTTGCACGAACACGCTCAGCCCCCCGGCCCCCAGCCGCCGGGCTATCGCGAAGCCGATTCCCGCGCGCCGGCTGACGCCCGTCACCAGGGCGGCCCGCGCGTCCACGCTCAGACGCCGAGCTCCCGCCGGTACTGCTCGCGATAGCGGTCACGGGCGTCGAGCACCCGCTGCACGTAGTCCCGGGTCTCGAGGAACGGGATGTGGCGCGTGTGGTCAAAGTCCTCGCCGCGGCGACGGGCGTCGAAGATCCACTGGTCCACCTTTCCCTCGCCGGCGTTGTAGGCCGCGATCGCGAGCACCTCGTTCCCGGGGTAGCGGCGCAGCAGGTAGCGCAGGTAGAAGGAGCCATAGGCGATGTTGATCTGGGGATCGGCGAGGTCGCCCTGCACGAATCCAGTCCCGCCCGACTTGCGCGCGATGTCGTCGGCCGTGGAAGGCAGGATCTGCATGAGGCCCTTCGCCCCGACCGGCGATGTCTGGTCGCGGAAGCGCGACTCCGTGTAGATCACTCCCGCGATCAGCGTCGGATCGAGCCCCTTCTCGGACGCCTGCTGGCGGATGATGTCCTCGTGGCGCAGCGGCAGGGCGATCTCCTGGACCGCCTTGTCGAGGTGCGGGGCGATCACCACCGAGACGACCAGCGCGGCGAAGACCACGGCGCCGAGCAGCATCAGGCCGCGCCGGAGCAGCTGCCGGCGGCGCGTGCGGGCACGCCGTCGCGGGCGGGCGGCGGCGCTGCGGGCCGTGGCCGGTCTGGCGCTCATCTATCTCAGCTTCTCAAGTACATGGGACAGCGCCTGCTCGAGCTCCTCGATCGTCCCGGAGTTTGCGACCGTGTACGTCGCGCGGGCCGCCTTCTCCTCCTGGGTGAGCTGCCGGGCGCTGCGCTCGTCGAGTGCGGCGTGCCCCCGGACATCCGCGCGCCGCCGACGCACCTCTTCGTCGGCGACCACGACCAAGGTAGCGTCGAACGCCGCGTCCAGGCCCGACTCGAACAACAGCGGCACCTCGACCACGAGCGCCGCCGGCGCCGGATCGCGGCCTGACTCGGTGCGGCGCCATTGCGTCATACGCGCGCCCACCCGCGGCCACAACAGCCGCTCGAGCCACTCGCGGTCCTCCGCGGACGCGAAGGCACGCGTGGCGACCGCGGCGCGGTCCACCCGCCCGGACGGCGCCACGTCAGGCCCCCAGCGCTCGATCACCGCGTCGCGGACCTCGGGATCGGAGTAGAGCTCGTGCACGACGGTGTCCGTCGAGAGGACGGACGCTCCCAGCCGCGCCAGCGCGCCGAGCGCCTCGGACTTCCCGGCCCCGATCCCGCCGGTCAGGCCGACGAACGCGGGTCCCTCACCCAGCGGGCTCGTCAGCCTCTTCGACGGCCGCGTCGGGCGCGGCGGGCTCCTCGGCCACCGGCGCCTCGGCCACGGGCTCCTCGGCGGCGGGCGCCTCGGCCGCGGCGTCGGGCGCGGCGGGCGCCTCGGCCGCCGGGTCCTCGGCGGGCGTGCTGGCGAAGACGTCCTCGGAGAGCCCGAGGTCGGGCATGTCGTCGAGGTCGCCGGCGCCGCTGGCCGGCGTTTCCTCCGGCGCCGTGCGGTCGCGCTGGGGCAGCACCTGGCCTTCGACGCGCTTGATCGAGAGCGACAGGCGGCGGCGCTCGGAGTCGATCTCGAGGATCTTGACCTTGACGCCGTCGTCCGGCTGGATGATCTCGCGCGGGTTCTCCACGTGGTGCTGGGCGAGCTCGGAGATGTGCACGAGCCCCTCGACGCCCTCGAGGATCTCGACGAACGCGCCGAAGGCGACGACCTTGGTGACCTTGCCCTCCAGCTCGTCGCCGATGTTGTAGGTGTCGACCACGCGCTGCCACGGGTCCTCCTGGGTCTGCTTGAGGCCCAGGGAGATGCGCTGGCGGTCGCGGTCGATGTCGAGCACCTTGACCTGCACGGTTGCGCCGATCGAAAGGATCTCGGACGGGTGGTTGACGTGCGACCACGACAGCTCGGAGATGTGGATCAGGCCGTCGATGCCGTCGAGGTCGACGAAGGCGCCGAAGTCGACGATGTTGGAGATCTGGCCCTCGATGACGAGCCCGGGCTGCAGGCGCTCCAGGATGGCCTGGCGCTGCTCCTTGCGCTCCTCCTCGAGCACCGCCCGGCGACTGAGGACGACGTTGTTGCGCGAGCGGTTGAGCTCGATGACCTTCGTCTCGATGGTCTGGCCGAGGTACTCGTCGAGGTTCGGCACGCGGCGGATGTCGACCAGCGAGGCGGGCAGGAAGCCGCGCACCCCGAGGTCCACGATCAGGCCACCCTTGACGACCTCGATGACCGAGCCGTTGACGGGCTCGCCCGACGCGGCGGCGGCCTCGATCTTGCGCCAGGCGCGCTCGAAGCGGGCGCGCTTCTTGGACAGGATCAGGCGACCGTCCTGGTCCTCCTTGGTGAGGACGAGGGCATCGACCTCCTCGCCGAGCTCGACCTCCTCGGAGGGGTCGACGGACTTGCGGATCGAGAGCTCGTTGTTGGGGATGACC
>DASQFQ010000209.1:0-3797 GCA_035633075.1 Solirubrobacteraceae bacterium
ACCGAGCACCTCACCTACGTTTTCCGCGGCGAGTGGACGACTCGCGTCAATCTCCCACTTCAGCTCACCGACGCGGTGACCCTCGTCTCGGTAGCCGCGCTCTGGTGCCCGCGCGCCCCGCTGCTCGTCGAGCTCCTCTACTACTGGGCGCTCAGCGCCTCGCTGCAGGCCGTCCTCACACCAGACCTCGGGCAGGGGTTCCCGGACGCGCTCTATTTCTCCTACTTCGTCACCCACTCGGGCGCCCTCCTGGCCGCGTGCCTCCTCGTATTGGGCTCCCGCCGACTTCCGCGCCGCGGCGCCGTGTGGCGGGTCTACGCGCTTACGGCCGCCTTCGCGGCTCTCGCCGCCGTCGGCTCCGTCCTCACCGGCGGCAACTACATGTTCCTGAGGCGCAAGCCGGCGCACAGCTCGCTGCTCGACGTTATGGGCCCATGGCCGTGGTACATCCTCGTCGCCGCCGCGCTCGGCCTGGTCATGTTCCTCGCGCTCGATGCCCTCGCCCGCGCGGTTGCGGGTCGCGGATCCCGGTCGTGAACGCGAGCGCCGGGGCTACCGCCTTCAGCGGTTCCAGTCCGGGAACGAGGCCCGCCGGGACGGCGGTGAGCCGGCGGTCCATGCCGCCGATCGCGTCGCGCAGCCAGATGTCGTAGCGTGGCCAGTCGCCGGCGGAGCTGCTTGACGTAGGCGATGCCCGCGGCCCCCCAGACGGGCTCGAGCGAGCGCCGGTCGGTGGTCAGCCGCCGCGCCTCGCCGCCGCGGGATGGAACCGCGTAGAGGTCGCTGGGCGCGGTGTACCCGGCTGCGAGCCGGCGCGGAGCCGAGCCGTCGTCGGCGGCCGCGAAGACGCGCGGCGTCGCCTGCACGGAGGTGCCCTGGCGGGTGTAGACGAGCGTGGCGCCGGCGGATGCAGGGAGGTCGCGGCGAGGACAAGAGCCAGCCCCAGAGCACGCCGCATGGGACAACTCTAGGGGTGCTAGCTTGCGCCCATGGCGACTACAACCGACGTACAGACGCTGCAGAACTTCATCGACGGCGAGTGGGTCGCCCCGGCAGAGGGACGCACCGAGCCCGTCATCAACCCCGCCACCGGCGAGACCATCGCGCAGGCCCCGCTGTCGACGGCCGAGGACGTCGACCGCGCGGTCAGGGCGGCGCGCACGGCGTTCGAGACGTGGTCGGTCACCACGCCGGGCGAGCGCTCGCTCGCGCTGCTGCGGTTCGCCGACGCGATCGAGGAGCACGCCGACGAGCTCGCGATGCTCGAGGCGACGAACGCCGGCAAGCCGATCAACAACGTCAAGGAGGACGAGGTCCCGGTGATGGCGGACAACATCCGCTTCTTCGCCGGCGCCGCGCGCAACCTCGAGGGCAGGGCCGCGGGCGAGTACCTCGAGGGCTACACGTCGATGATCCGCCGCGAGCCGGTCGGCGTCGTCAGCCAGATCGCGCCATGGAACTACCCGATGATGATGGCGATCTGGAAGGTCGGCCCCGCGCTGGCAGCGGGCTGCACGCTCGTCCTCAAGCCGGCCGAGACGACCCCGGTCACCACGATGAAGCTGGCCGAGATCGCCGCCGAGTTCTTCCCGAAGGGCGTCTTCAACGTGATCGCCGGCCACGGCGACCCCGCCGGGCAGGCGCTGGTCACCCACCCCGAGGTCGACATGGTGTCCCTCACGGGCTCGGTCGAGACGGGCAAGTGGATCGCGCGCGCCGCGGCCGACACGCTCAAGAAGGTCCACCTCGAGCTCGGCGGCAAGGCGCCCGTCATCGTGTTCGACGACGCTGACATGGAGACGGCGATGGAGACCATCGCCGGCACGGGCTACTACAACGCCGGCCAGGACTGCACGGCGGCGACCCGCGTGCTCGCGGGCAAGGGCGTCTACGACGACGTCCTCTCTGGGCTCGCCGGCGAGGCGAAGGGCTACAAGCTCGGGGACACGCTCGACCCCGAGACGACGCTCGGCCCGCTCAACTCGGCGCGCCAGCGCGAGCGGGTGGAGGGGTTCCTCGAGCGCCGGCCCGACAACGCCGAGATCGTCACGGGCGGCCACGAGCCCGATTTGCCGGGGTTCTTCCTGGAGCCGACCGTCGTCGGCGGCCTGCGCCAGGACGACGAGATGATCCAGCGCGAGATCTTCGGGCCGGTCATCACGGTGCAGCCGTTCACGGACGAGGCCGAGGCGATCAAGTGGGCCAACGGCACGCCCTACGGCCTCGCCTCCTCCGTCTGGACGCGCGACGTCGGCCGCGCCCTGCGCGTCGCGAAGGCGCTGCGCTTCGGCTGCGTGTGGATCAACGACCACATCCCGCTCGCGTCGGAGATGCCGCACGGCGGCTTCAAGCAATCGGGCTACGGCAAGGACCTCTCGATGTACGCCGTCGAGGACTACACCAACATCAAGCACGTGATGGCGAGCCTGAGCTAGGGGGCAACCGCCCGGCAACGTCACCGGCACGCCCGGCTAGTCGAGATCCGGGCGCCGCCGCGCGCGCTTGACGTCGCCGCGGCGCTTCTTGGCCTCGACCCGCCGCTGCTGGGACGCGCGCGTCGGGCGGGTCTTGGCCCGCGGGCGTCGCACCTCCAGCGCGGCGCCAAGGCGGCGGGCGAGCCGCTCGAGCGCGAGCTCCCGGTTGCGGTGCTGGGAGCGCGTGTCCTGGGCGGCGGCGCTCACCCGCGAACCGAGGCGGGCGGCGATCCGGGCCTTCTGGTCCTCGTCCAGGGTGCGCGAGGCGTGCACGTCGAAGACCGCCTCCACCCGCGACGCGGTGACGTTGGCGTGCTGGCCCCCGGGTCCCGAGGACCGGCTGGTGCGCAGCTCGATCTCGCTGGGCGGGAGCGCCAGGCCGTCGCGGATGGGCAGTGACTCGGGCGCGCTCACGGGAGTGAAAAACATCACAAGCGCACAACTTCCCGCCACCTCAGAGGTTAGAGTCGGCGTCACCGCAGCCTGACCTGGAGCGGATACAACGTGGAAGCCTCTGCCCTTCGCGCCCCGGCGAGCCTCAGTCGCCTCTCGATCCCCGTTCCGCTGCTGCGCCTGCGCTCCGACGAGCAGCTGGTGGCGCTCTTCCGGGCAGGCAGTGACGACGCGTTCGGGGTGATCCACGACCGCTACCGCCAGCGCCTGTTCGCCTACGTGCGCCAGATGCTTTCGGCCCATTCGCGCCAGGACGCCGAGGACGTCCTTCAGGACGTCTTCATGCGCGCCTTCGGCGCCCTGGGCGCCGACGAGCGGGACGTCAACTTGCGCGCCTGGCTCTACCGCGTGGCCCACAACCGCTGCATCGACCACCTGCGCCGCCCGACGCCGCCGCCCGCCGACATCTACGACGTCTCCCGCACCCCCCTGCACGACCCGCTCGAGGACGCGCAGCGTCGCGAGGATCTCAGGCGGCTCGTGCAGGACGTCGGCCGGCTGCCCGAGCAGCAGCGCTCTGCCCTGCTCATGCGCGAGATCGACGGGATGTCCTACGCCGACCTCGCCGCCGCGCTCGACGTCACGGTTCCGGCCGTCAAGTCGCTCCTGGTGCGCGCGCGCGTCGGGCTCGTCGAGGCGGCCGAGGCGCGCAACACCGGCTGCCAGGCCATCCGCACCGACCTGATGGCCGCCTACGACCGCGGCGTCAAGGCGTCGGGCCGCGCGCGCAAGCACATGCGCGAGTGCTCGGGCTGCCGCGACTACCGCTCCGCACTGCGCGGCATGCGCCGCTCCTTCGCCGCCCTCTCCCCCGGCGTGGCGGGCCCGGTCGCGCTCGTCGCCAAGCTCTGCGGGCTCGGGGGCGGCGGC
>DASQFQ010000210.1:0-1752 GCA_035633075.1 Solirubrobacteraceae bacterium
CCTCACACCGCGGAGCAGCCGGTGACGATAACGACCGGCGTCCAGACGTCATCGACTCGGCTGCTCAGCGGTCCGTCCTGTCCGCCCCGGAGCGCCCCCAGCCGCCCTGGGGCAGCCCATGACCCGGGCGACGGTGAACAAGCCGGGCACTGAGGCGTGCACGCTTTCTGGCGCGGTCCTCAAGCGCTGTCGCCGGCGCGTTTGCCGCCAGCCCTTCACAGCGGGCCGGCGGGGCAGCGTTCAGGAGTTCTGCTCCGCTGCCTGCCGATGCGCGTTCCACGCTGAGGCACGGCAGCTCGGCCAGCGGCAGCTCGGGACTCGCGCGCGGAAGCCCCCGCGCGCCCCTCGTGACGCCTACTGGCGTTCCGGGATCGACGCGGCGACTGGCCGGCGCATCTGTGTGGCGGTCCGGCCGCCCTGGGCGCTGGCGTACTCCGTGTAGATGAGCGTCTTCGACCTGCTGACCGAGAGCGTGACGTCGCGGGCGCGTTCAGGTAGCCCGCTCGAGCTGTTGCCGCCGCGAGCCCGCGCGATGGTGATCTGCTCGGCTCCGGCATAGACGTCACGACGGTCGCCAAGGTCCTGAGCATTCAGCCGGGAAAGGCTGGACGTAGGCGTCCATGCGCACGCTCTTCGAGGCGCTCGGGATCGCCGCCGGCGCCGTCACCGCCTTCTGGTGGCTGGTGCTGTGATCGGATCAACGCCCGCGGCCCTCACTCGTCGTCGGAGGGCCAATCGTCTTCGTTACGGGAGTTGACCGGGCGCTCTCCTTGCCGGACGCATCGACGGCCGTCACCGTGACGGACAGCGTGCCGCTGGTGGCCGGTACGGTGAGGCTGAACCTGCGCAGTACGCCGCCCTTAGGCGACGATACCGGAAGCATGACGACGGTTTCCGGGCCGCCATCCACCCGCCAATACAATCGTATTGAGGCCAGATCCTGCAGCGGCGTTCCGTCTGCTTTCGTGGTCGGCTCCTGATAGTCGACCGCGTGCGTGGTCGTTGCCGGAGCGGGCTTTGCGGGTACGGCTAGGCGTGCGCACGTCACACCGGTGCCAACATTGCCGGCGGCGTCCTCCGCGTTGACACAGACGAACCCGGCGGACGTCGCCCCGCTCGCGTGGTAGGGCATTCGCAGCGTGAGAAGGGGACCCGCTACCGCGCCTTGTATGGCGCCGCTGCCGTCGCTGAATCCGGCGGTCCAGCGGTAGAGGGGGACAGGCGAGTTCGCGGGCGGGTCGAGCACGGCCTCCCAGGTCACTTTGAACAGCGCCCCCGTCGGCTCCAACGCAGGGACACCTACCGTCAGAGGGCCGGGTGCTGGCGGCGGAGTGGTGTCGCGTTGCGCCGCTACGGGGGCGGCTATGAGCAGCACCGCCAGGCCAATCAAGGTGGCTCTCATACAGCGCTCCCATGGCCTAGGCATCAAAGGCCGCCCCATCACGTATCCCTACAGTAGCTCGGTCGGCTGGTTGACCTTCGCCCTCATCCACCCCACCATCCCGGCATGGACCGCCGCCGCTTCCTGCTGACCTCGCTGGCCGGTGCCCTCGCCGCGCCGCTCGTCGCTGGGGCGCAGCAGGCGCCCAAGGTATGGCGGGTCGGCTACCTGACCTTCGCCCCCGGCCCTTATGACGAAGCGTTCCGCGAGGGGCTCCGCGAACTGGGATATGTTGAAGGGAAGAATCTCATCATCGAGTACCGCTATGCGAACGACAAGCCCGAGCGGCTGTCGGCTCTTGCCGTGGAATT
>DASQFQ010000211.1:0-2392 GCA_035633075.1 Solirubrobacteraceae bacterium
ACCCTGCGGAAGTACGCGGGCGAGTAGTAGCGGAGCGGCGTCGCCAGCGTCAGCATCGCGCTCGGCCGGCCGGGGACGCCTCCGATCCCGGGCATCCCGGGGGCCGTGGCGGCGAGCACGAGTCTGCGGACGCGATCCGGGAACTGGCGCACGAGCTGCTGCGCGAGCGCGCCGCCGAACGAGACGCCGAGCACGTCGACCGCCTCGTAGCCGAGCGCGCCGATGAGGCGGTCGACGGTGCGCGCGAGGGCGCCCATGCGACGCGGGCGAAGCCAGTTCGTTGACGCCCCGACACCCGGGGCGTCGAAGGTGATCGTCTGGATGCCGGAGCCGTCGAGCGCCCGCTCGAACGGCTGCCACATCTCGATATTGCCGCCGATGCCCATGATGAGCAAAAGCGGCCGCCCCTCACCGCGGATGGCGACTCGGATGCGTATCCCGTCGACATCGACGAAGCGGATGCGCTGGTCACCCGCAGCCTGTCCCGAGCCCCGCGCCCGGCCTCGGGTTCCGTGCATCCCGGATCGAGGCGTACCCCGCCGCGGGGGCGAGGAGTCCGGGCCGCCGCGCCTACTGCTTGACGGGCTCACGCAGCTCCGGTTTCGCGACCTTGCCCACGGCGTTGCGGGGAAGCGCTCGATGAGCCGGACCTCCCTGGGAAGCTTGTGGCGGGCTTGTTGGTCCTTGGCGAAGGCGAGCAGCTCCAGCTCGTCCGTGGTGCTCCCTCCTTGAGCGCGGCCAAGGCGACGGGCTCCTCGCCCATCACCGCGAGGTCGTCGACGTGCGGATGCCGCGCGCCGGAACCCGCCAGCACCTGGGCGCTCGCATCGTCCACCACGACCACGGCGCCGCCGGAGTTCGACTGCTGATAGCCCGCCTCGTCCGCCGTGAGCGCGGGGTTCACGGGCGCCAGCTCAGACGTGCAGAGCTCATATCGCGCGTCCGCGACCACCGGCCCCGAGGCCCGGCCGAATGAACGGGATCTCGCTCGGGTGCGACGGGGTGAAGTCGAGGTGCTGAGTTGCTCATGGCTCGTGTGGTTGGCCGGTCGCGATCGAATGTCAAGCGCTGAAGCGTCGAAAAACGGGCCATGCGGCGCGTACGGGTGGGGCGCTGGCCGTCCGAGGGCCCGTCATCAGCTTCCGCGATTCTGGACACACGGATCGCGGTCGTCATGAAACGGTATACCCTGGCAGCCCCAAGATGGGTCCCGGTTGATCCGGGACGCTCGAGGCGGCCCGCGTTGCGCGTCGTCGGGCACGGCTCAGCGCCGTCAACGGGGCGGTTTTCCCTGCTTTGGCCACACATGGCCGCTGCAATCGGTTACCGCCCGCGCAGGCGTTCAAAGTCGGTGGTGCCGTGGTTCGTGTGTCGTTTCTCACCCGCCGGAGGCCTCGGACAGACCCCTGCCGCCGTGGCGACGTCCGGCGAGGTTCTCTTGGCGTGGACGCAGGGGGAGCCAAATGCGCTTGGAGACAGATCGCCGCGTCGCCGGCGCCACGCGTCCCGCGGACAGCGCGTTCGGGTCATCCCGTCGACTTTCGGCGCCCGACGTGAACGTCGAGACGCCTTCGCTCGCCCCAGCCCCAGGGCGGCGCGCTTGTCGCGCGGCGCACGGGCCCGTATGATCGCTCTGTGACGAGCGGCGACGCTCCACTGCCGATTGATCGTGCTGGGGGTTGCCGTTTTGGCGCGCTCGAGCGGCGCGGCTACACGCTCGGCGGGCCCACCGTCCGCGACCGGGCGATCGTGCTCGAGGAGATCGACTCCACTGCCGAGCTGCCGGCCGGCTGGACCGACGTGCAGGACGCGGTCGACGAGGTTTCCCGGGAGTTCCTCGCGCGGCTCGGAAAACCCGCAGCCGGGCGACGCGCCGGCCCGAATGCCGGACGCGCGCCGAGCCCGTAGCGTCGCGCCCATGGACGTCACGGATCCCTCCGGCAGCTACCTCACGCCGAGCTTCGATCACGCACGCGTCGCCGACGCGATGCGCCCGCGCGTGCTCACCTGCGATCCCGCGACCCCGCTGGTGAACGTCGCGCAGCGGATGGCAAGCGAGCACGTGCACGCGATCGTCGTGCTGCTCGAGACGGTCGACCCCGATGGCGAGATCAGCCGCCGTCCGTGGGCGGTGGTCACCGACCACGACGTCCTGCGCAGCGCGGCCTTCATCGCCGACCGGACTGCTGGCGACGTCGCGACGGGCGAGGTCCTCCTCGCCCGACCGGAAGACCGCCTGTCCGACGTCGCGCAGCGCATGCTCGAGCACGACACGAGCCACGCGGTGGTCGTCGAGTCCCGCACGGGGCGGCCCGTGGGAGTGCTCTCGACGCTCGACATCGCCGGCATCCTCGGCTGGGGCCTCGGCTGAGCCACGCCTCGTCCCGACGAT
>DASQFQ010000212.1:0-6978 GCA_035633075.1 Solirubrobacteraceae bacterium
TCATGTCCATCGGCTTCTTCGTCAAGGAGAACGAGGCCGTGGTGTGGCGCGGCCCGATGCTCCACAAGGCGCTCCAGCAGTTCCTCGAGGACGTCGCATGGGGAGAGCTCGACTACCTGCTCATCGACCTGCCGCCGGGCACCGGCGACGTCTCGATGACGCTCGCCCAGCTGCTGCCGCAGGCCAAGTTCCTGATCGTCACGACGCCGCAGGCCGCCGCGCAGACCGTGGCGCGCCGCTCGGCCGAGATGGCCGACAAGGTCTCGTTGGAGATCGCCGGCGTGATCGAGAACATGGCGGGCTTCACGAGCCCCTCCGGTGAGCGCTTCGCGATCTTCGGCAAGGGAGGCGGGCAGCTGCTCGCCGACGAGCTCGAAGTGCCGCTCCTGGCCAGCGTCCCCCTGACGATGGCGCTGCGCGAGCAGGCCGATGCCGGCACGCCGCTTGTCTTCACGGATCCCGACGACCCCGCCGCCCAGGGGGTCCGCGCGGCGGCGCGCGGCCTCGTCGCGCTCTCGCCGATCAAGCTCCCCGTCATGCAGGAGCCCGCTCCCGCCGCCGCGCCGCAGCCGGTCGGGATGTCCCTCCCGATGGCCTAGGCGCTCGCGGCCCCCATGAGCGTAGGGGACGCCAGCTTCGTGGACGCCCTCACTCCCGAGGAGGTGGATTGGCTCCAGCGGGCCGGGGTCCGGCGCCGGTTCGCGGGCGGCACCGCCCTCTTCCAGGAGCATCAGGCCTCTGACCGGGTGATGCTGCTGATGGCCGGACGTGTGAAGATCGCCAGCGTCTCCGAGGACGGTCGCGAGTCAGTGCTCGCCTTCAGGGGGCCGGGCGAGGTGCTCGGGGAGCTGTCGGCAATCGACGGGCAGCCGCGCTCGGCGTCCGTCCTCGCCGTCGAGCCCGTCGAGGCGATCGTCGTGCCGGCGCCCGAGTTCCGCGCCTTCCTGGAGCGCACGCCCCGCGCGACGCTGTGGCTGCTGACCCGCGTGATCGCCAGGCTTCGCGAGGCCGACCGCAAGCGGGCCGAGTTCGGCGCGTCGGACACGATCGGGCGGGTCGCGGCGCGGCTGATCGAGCTGGCCGAGCGTTACGGCAGTCCCACCGAGGGCGGCGTGCGCATCAACCTGCCGATCACCCAGGAGGAATTGGCGAGCTGGGTGGGGTCCTCCCGCGAGGGGGTCAACAAGGCTCTGCACACGCTGCGCGGGCTGGGCTGGGTGGAGACCGAGCGACGCTCGATCACCGTCTTGAACATGGAGGCCCTGCGGCGCAGGGCCGGCTGATCACTTCCCGGCGTAGTACTCCGCGTTGCGCTGCGTGAAGCTCGCCCACTCCTCGGGGAGCTGGTCCTCGGCGAAGCAGGCGTCGACTGGGCAGGCCTCGACGCAGGCGTCGCAGTCGATGCACTCCTCGGGGTCGATGAAGAGCATCTCGACCTTGTCGTAGTCGGGCTCGTCGGGGGTGGGATGGATGCAGTCGACGGGGCAGACCTCGACGCAGGAGTTGTCCTTTGTCCCGATGCAGGGCTCGGCGATCACGTACGCCATGGCATGGAGTCTCCGGGTTCAGGAGGCGGGGAGGAGCGGCCATTCTAGGCTCAGGCCTGTGATCCTGCTCACCGGCGCCACCGGCCTCATCGGCTCCGCCCTGCTGCGCCGCCTGACAACGCGCGGGGAGACGGTGCGCTGCCTGGTCCGCGACCCCCGCCGCCTGGGGCCCGAGCGCGTGCGGGTGCAGATCACGATCGGCGACCTCGCCGACCCGCGCGCGTTCCGGCACGCGCTGCGCGGCGTGCGCACGGTGGTCCACCTGGCCGGGTCCGAGCGCGACCAGCCGCATGCGACGATCGAGGAGCTCGACGGGCTGGCCACCTGGCGGCTCGTGCGCGCCGCCGAGCAGGCGGGTGTCGAGCACCTGGTGTTCTTCTCGGCACTGGGCGCGACACCTCACCACCGCACGCGGGTCCACCGCGCCAAGGCGCTGGCCGAACGGGCGGTCGGGGACGCAGGGCTGCGGACGACCACGTTCGCCCCCTCGCTGGTCTACGCGCCCGGTGACCGCCGGCTCGTGCGCCTCGAGCGCCTCGCCCTGCTTCCCGCCGTCCCGCTGACGGGGCTCGGGCGCGCGCGCACGCAGCCGATCTGGGCCGACGACGTGGCCGACTGCGTGATGGCCGCGCTCGACGCGCGTACCGGGACCGAGCGCCACGAACGCTTCGAGCTCGCCGGTCCGGAGACCCTGACCCACAGGGAGATCGTCGAGTTGGCGCTCCGCGGCGCGCGTCGGCCGCGCCGCCTGGTGCCCATCCCCCAGGCGCTCCTGCGCCCGCTGCTACGCGGCTACGAGACCATGACCGGCCCCGCTGCGCTCGCGACCTGGGACGAGGCCGAGCTGCTCGCGGTCTCGATGCTGGCACAGCGGGGCACGGCGGACGCGGAGGCGCTCGGGGTCCGCCCGCGGGCGCTGGCCGCGGTGCTCGGCGTCTAACGCGAGGCGAGCTCGGGCCGGCGGGCCTGTAGCGGGCGCATGGCCTCGAGCTGTCCGGCCACCTGGAGCAGCGTGTCGTCCCCGAGCGGCTTGGCCACCAAATGGGCATTGGTCGGCAGGCCGTCGTCGCCGAAGCCCGCGGGGACAGAGATGGCCGGCTGTCCCGTCACGTTGATGAGCGCGGTGTAGGGGGTGAAGCGGCCCGAGCGGGCGAAGTCGGCCATCGGGTCTTCGCCGCAGCCGTCGAGCTCGCCGATCGGGAGGGGGCGCTCGGCCAGGGCGGGCGTGAGCAGCAGGTCGTACTCCGCGAAGAACGCCACGACCCCGCGCGCGAGGGCCTGGAGCTGGGCGACGGCGACGAGGTACTCCACCGAGGTCATCCCGCGGCTGAGCTCGGCGATGGCGCGCGAGAGCGGCTCGATCTCGTCCTCCTCGGGCGAGCGCCCGGCGAGCAGCTCGCCATAGGTGATCCCCAGGGCGATCGCCGGCCCGAAGACCTGCGTGAACACCGCGAGGACCTCCACGCCCGGCAGCGCCGGGGCGGCCTCCTCGACGTCATGACCCAGCGAGGCGAGCATCTCGGCGGTCTCGCGCATGCCCCGCAGGCATTCGGGATCGGCCTCGATACCGAGCGGGTTCTCCGCGGACATGGCGATCCGCATGCGCCCCGGAGCGCGGCGGGCACCGACGCTGAAGGGCTCCGGGGGCCGCGGCGCCCACGTCGCGTCGCCGACCTCGTAGCCGGCCAACACGTCGAGGAGCTGGGCGGTCTCAGCCACGGTCCGCGTGAGCACGCCCTCGCTGGCGAGGTAGGAGTCCCCCAGGTCCGGGCCGCGCGAGACGCGGCCCCGGCTCGGCTTGAGGCCCACGAGCCCGCAGCACGCGGCGGGGATGCGGATCGAGCCGCCGCCGTCGTTGCCATGGGCGACCGGGACCATTCCGGCGGCCACCGCGGCCGCCGATCCGCCCGAGGAGCCGCCGGGAGTCCGGTCGGTGTCCCACGGGTTGCGCGTGGGGCCGGTGTGACGAGGCTCGGTGGTCGGGAGGATCCCGAACTCCGGCAGGTTGGTGACGCCCACCACCACGAAGCCCGCGTCCTGCAGGCGGCGCACGAGGTAGGCGTTGTGGCCCGGCCGGTGGCCGGACAGGAACTTCGAGCCGAAGTTCATGCACATCCCCGCGACGGGGACGTTGGCCTTGACGGCGATTGGGACCCCGGCGAAGGGTCGCTCGTCGCCGGGCGCGATCTCGTCCGCGGCGGCCAGCGCCCGCTCGCCGTCGACCTCGACGAAGGCGTTGAGGGTCGGGTCGAGCGCGTCGATGCGCTCCAGCGCCTGCGTGACCAGCTCGCGTGCGCTCAGTTCGCCTCCGTGGACGAGGGCCGCGAGGTCGCCGATCGGCTTGAAGAGTAGGTCGTCGTCCATGGGCCGGGCCCAGCCTATGGCACCGAACGGTCCGTGTGAAAGTGGGGAAAAGCGGTGTGGCGCAACACGGTTCCGGGTGCGTAACCCTCCATGGCGCTAGGATGGGGTTATGACGATCGAGGTGCCCGACGGCCCGCTCCTGACCGGCGCGCCCTACTGGTACTGGCTCGGGGGCCGGCCGGCGCTCGATTTCGTCAACACTCGCCGCGAGCGCTGGCGCCGCGATGTCGAGTGCCTCGCGAGCGCCGAGGACGTCGTCGCCTGGCTCGTGGCCGCAAGGCTGCTTCCCGCGCCCATTCGCGCACCGAGTGCGGTGCTGGCTGAGGGGCGCGCGCTGCGCGAGGCGATCGACGCCGGGGTACGCGCCGCCGTCGCGGGCGAGCCGGCCGACCTGGCCGCCGTGGGGCTGATCGACGACTGGCTGGTCCATGCCGGGTCGCGCCCCGCCCTGCTGGCGGGCGGCGACGGCGCGCCCGTGATCTCCGAGCGTCGGCCCGCCGACTCACTGCGCCGTGCGCTTGCCATGGTGGCGCTCGACGCGGCCCGGATGCTGGGCACGCCCGCCGTGCGCGTGCGCGTGCGCATCTGCGACTCGGCGACCTGCTCGGCGCGTTTCTACGACCGCTCACCCTCCGGCCGGCGCCGCTGGTGCTCGATGAGGCTGTGCGGCAACGTGGAGAAGGCGAGACGTTTCAGGGCGCGGGCGTGAACGGCGCGATGAGCGACGACGTCCGGTCCGGCCTCGAGGGGGTCGTCGCCTTCGCAACCGAGATCGCCGAGCCGGACAGGGCGGGAAGCGCGCTGCGCTATCGCGGCGTCGACATCGAGGAGATCGTGGGCCAGGTTCCCTTCGAGAAGGTGTGGGGGCTGCTGGTCGACGGCGAGCTCGAGCCCGGGCTGCCGCCCGCGGAGCCGCACCCGCTGGCCGTGCGCTCGGGTGACCCGCGGGTGGACGTGCAGGCGGCCCTGGCCATGCTCGGTCCCGAATGGGGTTTCCAGGCCCTGATCGACCTCTCCGACAAGCGGGCGCGAGACGACCTCGCGCGCGCCTCGGTCATGGCGCTGTCCTTCGTCGCGCAGTCGGCGCGCGGCGCGGGCCGGCCTCCGGTGCCCCAGCGCGTGATCGACACGGCGAGCTCGATCCCCGAGCGGTTCCTCATCCGCTGGCGTGGCGAGGCGGATCCCGATCACGTCAAGGCCATCGACGCCTACTGGATCTCGGCCGCCGAGCACGGCATGAACGCCTCGACCTTCACCGCGCGTGTGGTGGCCTCCACCGGCGCCGACGTCGCGGCCGCGCTCAGCGCCGCCGTCGGCGCCCTCTCGGGTCCGCTGCACGGCGGTGCGCCCACGCGCGTGCTCCGGATGCTCGACGAGGTCGAGGCCTCGGGTGACGCCGCGCGGTGGGTCTCGGCGGCGCTGGACCGCGGAGACCGCCTCATGGGCTTCGGTCACCGCGTCTACCGCGCTGAGGATCCGCGCGCACGCGTCCTGCGCCGGACCGCGCAGCAGCTCGGCTCGGCGCGCCTCGACGTGGCCGAGGCGCTCGAGCAGGCGGCGCTGGCGGAGCTGAAGGCGCGCAAGCCCGATCGCGTGCTGGCCACCAACGTCGAGTTCTGGTCGGCCGTCGTGCTCGACAGCGCCGCCGTCCCACCGGAGCTGTTCACGAGCATGTTCACCTGCGCCCGTACGGCCGGCTGGTCGGCGCACATCCTCGAGCAGAAGCGCGAGGGCAGGCTGATCCGCCCGACCGCAAAGTATGTGGGGCCGGGCGAGCGCCCGCTCTCAGGGGTCTAGCGCGCGCCGCAGGATGTCGCGCAGCGCGGCCGCGTCCTCCTCGGAGAGCGTCGCCAGGGCGGGCGGCGGGACGCTCATGCGCTGCTCGAGCTGCGCGCGCACCCGCTCGCCGTGCTCGGTGACGACCAGCGTCTTGACGCGGCGGTCGTGCTCGGCGGGGCGGCGCTCGACGAGCCCCGCGGTCTCGAGGCGGTCGACGATGCCGGTGACGTTGGAGTTGTCGCACTGCAAGGCGCCCGCCAGGGCGCTCATCGGCAGCGGGGTCCCGGGCTCCAGGTGCTGGAGCGCCATCGCCTGCATCGGCGCGAGCCCCAGCTCGTTGAGCGTGGCCATCCGGCGCTGCTTGTCGCCCACGAAGAGCCGCCAGAAGAGGCCCCAGGCCTCCCGTGCAGCGGTGTTCGCCGCCGTCGACGATGGCATGACCCGAATGTAGCACACCAAAACATTTGACACCCTCAACTTGTTTCCGCTAGGGTGCGGCGATGACTTCCAGCAACGGCATCGAGATCGACGGCCTGGTCCGCGAGTTCAAGGGCGGCATCCGTGCGGTCGACGGCATCGAGCTGCGCGTCGAGCCCGGCGAGATCTACGGGTTCCTCGGTCCCAACGGGGCCGGCAAGTCCACCACCGTGCTCATGCTCACGACGCTGCTCCCGCCCACGGCCGGCACGGCGCGCGTCGCCGGCTTTGACATCGTGCGCCAGGGGCCGCAGGTGCGCGCCACCATCGGCGCGGCCCTGCAGGAGGCGGCGCTCGACCCCCTGCTCACCGGGCGCGAGCACCTCAGGCTCCAGACCTCCCTGCAAGGGCTCCCCAAGGGCGAGCGCGCCCGTCGCGGCAACGAGCTGCTCGAGCGCGTCGGGATCGCCGATGCCGCCGATCGCAAGGTGCGGGGCTACTCGGGCGGGATGAAGCGACGGCTCGACCTCGCCCTCGCGCTCGTGCACTCGCCGCGCGTCCTGTTCCTGGACGAGCCCACCACCGGCCTGGACCCCCAGAGCCGCGCGGACCTGTGGGACGAGGTCTCCCGGCTCGCGCGCTCGGAGGGCGTGACCGTCCTGCTGACCACGCAGTACCTGGAGGAGGCCGACGAGCTGGCCGACCGCATAGGGATCATCGATCACGGTCACATCGTCGCCGAGGGGACGCCGGACGCGCTGAAGGCCGAGATCGGGCGCCCGAGCCTCGAGGTCATCCCTGCCGACCCGGCTCAGCACGACGCCGTGGTGGGCGTGCTCGAGCGCTTCGGCGCCCCGTTGCGGGCGTCACC
>DASQFQ010000213.1:0-9177 GCA_035633075.1 Solirubrobacteraceae bacterium
CGACGCGCTCGTGGCAGGCCAGTTCTCCGCGACACTGACCGGCGCGTCGCGCGGGGCGGGCCCGGCCCGAAAGATCGTGCTCGCAACGGGGGCACGCTCGGTATCCCGTGCCGGCCGCTATTCCCTCAAGCTGAAGCTGACACGCCAGGGCATGCGCCTACTCCGCAGCAAGCAGACGGCGAAGATAACCGTGACCATCAAGTTCCGCGACGCCTCGGGTCGCATCACCACGGCGCGTGAAACGCTGAGACTACGGAGATGAACGTTCCGTTGGGAATGGTGATTCTTCGAGCAACGAAGACCCGGTCCACCGTGCTTCGCCCGACCCACTGACCCTTCCCAACCCTTGTTTCCTGCCGTGCAACGCCGCTTGCCTGAGACCTTGATGCAGAACGGCTCGCAAGCACCACGGCCACGCGCTCGCTGCAACTGAAGGCGCCGGAAGCGAAGAGTTCATCCTCGTCGCCGGCCGGCTGCTCGCGCAGCCGGCCTCCGCCTCTCTGATGGCGGCGCGCATCCTGGCGCTCGCCGCGCTGCCACTGTCCGACGCTGCCACTGTCCGAGTCGGCTCGCTGCGCGGACCAACAGTGGCAGGGTCGCGATAAAGTACGCGGCCGACTACGAGTTCGTCGGGGCTATAGCTCAGCTGGGAGAGCGCCGCCATGGCATGGCGGAGGTCGGGGGTTCGAGCCCCCCTAGCTCCACTGCAACTTCGGGGCCGCTGGAGTAGCAGCCCCGCGGCGTCCTAGGCCTCCACGGCCCGCTTGGGCGCCTCGCCCCACAGCTGCTCGAGCCGGTAGAAGTCGCGGACTTCGGGGGTGAAGACGTGGACGACCACGTCGAGGTAGTCCATGAGGATCCAGCGCGACTCCGACACGCCCTCCACCCGGCGGGGGAGCAGGGCGTGGTCGTTCTTCATCCCCAGGTGGATGCCGTCGTGGATGGCCTTGGCCTGGCGCTCGGTGTTGCCCGAACAGACGACGAAGTAGTCCGTGTAGCCGATGACGTCGCGGAGGTCGAGGACGACGACGTCGATGGCCTTCTTGTCCGCCGCGTAGCCGGCGATCCAGTCGGCGAGCTGCCCGCTGTCGGCCTCGACCGCGCCGGAAGCGCCGGCGAGTCGACTCTGCCCGCTCACGCGAGCGCCTCCTGCCGGGTGCCGCGATACAGGCCGGCCTGCTCGATGTAGGCGGCGACCGCGTCGGGCACGAGCCAACGGATCGGCTGTCCGGCCGCCACGCGGCGGCGGATCTGCGAGGAGGAAACGTCGACGCGCGGCATCGCGAAGAAGCGCACACGCTCCGAGGCCCCCCGCAGGCCCGACAGCCGCTGCATGATGTCGGCCCGGGGCACGCCCTCGCGCTCGGCCACGGCCAGCTCGGCCAGCTCCAGCACCGTCTCCGGCTCTCGCCAGTCCGGCAGCCCGTGGGCCTGGTCCCCTCCCACGATGAAGGTCAGCTCGTCCCCTGTCGGCGCGCGGTCATGCAGCTCCCGCAGGGTATCGACCGTGTACGAGGCGCCCGGGCGGTCGGCCTCGACCGGCGACACTTCGAGCCACGGCTCCCCAGCGGCGGCGCGCCGGCACAGCTCCAGGCGGTGCTGTACCCCCGCGTCCACCGGCGCCGCCTTGTGGGGCGGGGTGTGGACGGGCATGAGCAGCACGCGATCGAGCCGCAGCTCTGACAGCGCCTCCTGGGCACACAGCATGTGGCCGACGTGCGGCGGGTTGAAGGTGCCTCCCAGGATGCCGACTCGCGCCACGCCGCCGTCACGGCCGGATGTGGCCGCTGCCCTCGACCAGGTACTTGAACGTGCACAGCTCGCGCACACCGATCGGCCCGCGGGCGTGCAGCTTCTGGGTCGAGTTGCCGATCTCGGCGCCCATGCCGAACTCACCGCCGTCGGTGAAGCGCGTGGAGGCGTTGACGTAGACGCACGCCGCGTCGACGCCGAGCTGGAAGGCGCGCGCGGCCCGCGTGTCCGAGGTGACGATCGCCTCGGAGTGCCCAGAGCCGTAGCGGTTGACGTGGTCGATCGCCTCCTCCACGGAGTCGACGACCTTGACCGCCAGGATCAGCGCGAGAAACTCCTCGGCGAAGTCCTCCTCCGTGGCTTCGCGGGCGTCGCCGAGCGCCGCACGGGCCCGATCCTCGGCACGCAGCTCGACTCCGGCGTCGCGCAGCGCGCGACCCACGCGCGGCAGGAACTCGTCGGCCGCCGCCGAGTGCACGAGCAATGTCTCGGCCGCGTTGCAGACACCAGGGCGCTGGGTCTTGGCGTTGACGACGATCCGTTCGGCGGCCCCGAGGTCGGCCGAGGCGTCGACATAGACGTGGCAGTTCCCCGACGCCGCGTAGATCACCGGCACCTTGGCGACCGCGCTCAGTGCCTTCTTGAGCCTCTCGCCGCCGCGGGGGATGATCAGGTCGACCATGCCCACCTTCCCCGCCAGCTCGGCGAGCGCCTCGTGGCCCCCGCCCGCCACGATCGCGAGCGCGCCCGCGGGCAGCCCGGCCGCCTCGGCCGCCTCGCGCGCCACCTCGGCGAGCACGGCGTTGGAGTGGGCCGCCGAGGAGGAGCCCCGCAGGACCACGGCGTTGCCCGACTTCAGGCACAACGCCGCGGCGTCGATCGTCACGTTCGGCCGCGCCTCGTAGACCACCGCCACCACCCCGAGGGGGACCCGGACCTTGCGGACGTCGAGCCCGTTGGGCAGCCGCAAGCCGTCGATCACCTCGCCGACGGGGTCGGGCAGCGCGGCGATGGCCCGCACCCCGTCGGCCATCGCGGCCACCCGCGTGCCGTCGAGGGCGAGGCGATCCATCAGCGCCGGGGACAGGCCCGATTCGCGGCCGGCCTCGAGATCGCGCGCGTTGGCCTCCAGGATTTCCGGCGTCCGGTCCAGTAGCGCGTCGGCGACGGCCAGCAGCGCAGCGTCCTTGAGGCCCGAGCCGGCCTGGGCGAGGGCGCCCGAGGCGGTCCGCGCGGCGAGGCAGATGTCCGTGACTGAGGGGGTCGCTACGGCGATGCGCCCAGTCTAGGCGAGCACGAAGTAGTCCCGGTGGACCGCTTCCTCGGTCGCGCGCGGCAGCACCTCGCGGACCTGCGCCGACTTGCGGCCCATCACCCGGCGCAGCTCGGCCGCCGAGTAGTTGCAGATCCCCTTGCCTATCGGCGCCTCCTCCGCCTCGCGGATCTCCACGGCATCGCCCGCGTCGAAGGCGCCGTGCACGTCGACGATCCCCACCGGGAGGAGCGAGGTTCCGCCCTCGCGCAGCGCGCGCGCCGCGCCGGCGTCCACGGTGACCGTCCCATGCGTGGGCTTGGCGTACTTGAGCCACAGCTTGAAGCTCGAGTGGCGGGCGGCCTGGCGCGGGAACCGCGTGCCTACCGGCTCCCCCGCCCAGGCCCGGCCGAGTGCGCCCGGCTCCAGCCCGCTCGCGATCACGGCGGCGATCCCGGCTGCCGTGGCCATTTCGGCGGCGACGACCTTCGAGCGCATGCCGCCCGAGCCCAGCGGCGAGGTGGCGTGGCCGATCTGCAGCTGCCCGAGCGCCTCGTAGTCGGTGACCTCCTCCACGAGCTGCGCGCCGGGATCGATCCGCGGGTCGGCGGTGTAGAGGCCCCCGGTGTCGGTGAGCAGCACGAGCAGGTCCGCCCCCACCAGCACCGCCACCTGCGCGGCGAGGAAGTCGTTGTCGCCGAAGGAGATCTCGTCCGTGGTCGTCGTGTCGTTCTCGTTGATGACCGGGACGATCCGCCACTCCAGCAGCTTCTGCAGCGTCCGGCGCGCGTTGAGGTAATGCGTCCGCGCGCTCATGTCGAAGAACGTGAGCAGCACCTGCGCCGAGGTCAGCCCGTGGCCGCGCAGCAGCTCGTCGTAGACACGGTAGAGCTTGCCCTGGCCGACGGCGCTGGCGGCCTGGAGCTCCTCGATCGCCCGCGGGCGCAGCGGCAGCTCGAGCAGGCGCATGCCGCGCGCGATCGCCCCCGAGGTGACGATGACGACGTCGACGCCCGCGGCGTGCAGGGCGGCGGCCTCCGCGCAGACGCGCTCGAGCAGGCCGGGACGCAGCTCGCCCGACGCATCGGCGACCACGGACGAGCCCAACTTGACGACGGCGATCGGCATGAGGCCGCTCAGGTTAGGCCGCGCCGTCGCACCACAGGGAGAAGCACATCAGCCCCCACAGCTGGCGCGAATGGTCGGCGCGCCGCGCGACGTGCTCGCGGAGCACACGGTCCACCGCCGCGGGATCGAAGTAGCCCTGGCGGCGCAGCCGCTCGGCGGAGAGCACCTCGCGCGCGAACGGCGCGAGCTCACCGCGCAGCCAGGCGGCCGCCGGGATCGAGAAGCCCTTCTTGCGCCCGCGCGCGATCTCGCTCCCCACCAGCGGCTCGACCGCTGCCCGCAGCAGGCGTTTCTTGGCGAGGCCCCGGACCCGGGCGGCGCGCGGCAGCGCCAGCGCGAGCTCGGCGACCACCGGGTCGAGGAAGGGCACGCGCAGCTCGAGCGAGTGGGCCATGCTCATCCGGTCTGTCTTCACGAGCAGGTCGTCGACGAGGTAGATCGCGCGATCGACGTCCTGTAGCCGCGCGAGCGTGTCGGCGCCCTCCGTCTCGGCCCAGCGCGCGCGGTAGGGCTCAAGCGGGTCCGCCGTTCCGCGGCGGTCGGACCGCAGCAGCTCCGCCCGCGCGTCCGCCGAGAAGATCTCCTTCCAGCCGTGATGGCGCTCGAGCGGCGGCAGGTGGGCGGCGCGTACGAAGCGCTTGAGCCGGTAGTCGAGCGGCACGCGCCCGGACCCGGTCGGCAGGCGCTCCACCAGCGGCGCGACCAGCCGCGCGGCAGGCCCCACCCGCATCGCCAGCACGTCCGCGGCGTAGGTCTCATAGCCGCCGAACAGCTCGTCGCCGCCCTCGCCGGAGAGCGCGACCTTGACGTGCTCGCTCGCCAGCCGGCTCACGAGGTAGGTCGGCAGCGCCGAGGAGTCCGCGAAGGGCTCATCGAAGGCCGCCGCGATCCGTGGCAGCAGCTCCGCGGCGTCGGGTCGCAGCACGAGCTCGTGGTGGTCGGTGCGGTAGCGCCGCGCGATGGTGCGGGCCTGCTCGAGCTCGCTGAAGGACCGCTCGGCGAAGCCGATCGAGAACGTCGCCACGCGGCCCGTGCTCTCCTGGGCCGCCAGTGCCGTGAGCGCGGAGGAGTCGATGCCGCCCGAGATCAGCACGCCCACCGGCACGTCGGCGACCAGGTGGGCGCGCACCGAGTCGCGCAGCCGGTCGCGCAGCTCGGCGGCCAGCACGTCCCAGGGCTCCTGGCGCTGTTCGCCCTCGGCGACCGGCGCGGGCGCCGCGTAGCGCTCGATCCGCGCCGCGCCGCCCTCGTAGACGAGCACGTCGCCGGGGCCGAGCTTGCGGACCTGGCGGTAGATCGTCGCCGGCCCGTGGATCGCGTTGAACGCCAGGTAGGCATCCAGCGCGTCGAGGTCGACCGCGCGCGAGAGCTCGGACAGCTCCAGCAGAGCCTTGAGCTCTGAGGCGAAGGCGATCCCCTCGGGCCCCAGGCGATAGTAGAGCGGCTTGATCCCGAAGCGGTCACGGGCGAGCACGAGCCGCCGCGGGCCGCGGTCCCATAGCGCCACCGCGAACATCCCGCGCAGTCGCTCGGCGAACCCGAGGCCGTGCTGCTCGTAGAGGTGGACGAGCGCCTCGGTGTCGCTGCGGGTGGCGAAGCGGTGCCCCGCCCGCTCGAGCTCGCTGCGCAAGTCGGCGTGGTTGTAGACCTCGCCGTTCTGGACCACGGTGACGCGGCCGTCCTCCCCCGAGATCGGCTGGTCGCCGCCTTCGAGGTCGATGATCGCGAGCCGGCGGGCGGCGAGCCCCGCCTCGCCGTCGATCTCGAGGCCCTCGCTGTCGGGCCCGCGGTGCACCAGCGCGGCGCTCATGCGCGCCAGCACGCCGCGGTCGGCCTCCGCGCCGTCCGCCCGGACGAGCCCACAGATCCCGCACACGTCAGCGCCCGGACCGGGGCGCCCGCCTGAACACCAGCCAGGCGGTCTCCGCCACGACGGCGATGTAGAGCCGGACGGAACGGTCGGCGATGTACTCGAAGTCGTGCGCGAGCTTCTCGGCCCACGTAATCTCGCGCGTGAGCCGAAGCTGGGCGAAGCCGGTCAGCCCGGGCGGGACGACCAGGCGCTGCCAGTAAGCGGGGATCTCCTGCGCGAGCTCCTCGAAGAACAACGGGCGGATGGGCCGCGGCCCGACGATGCTCATCTCCCCGCGCAGCACGTTGAGCAGCTGGGGCAGCTCGTCGAGCTTGGTGGCCCTCAGGAACCGGCCCACCCGCGTCTCCTCTCCCGCGGTGAGCTGGGTCAGCTCGTGGCCGAGGTAGGGGCCGAGCCGCGCCTCGGCGTCCGGGCGCAGCGTGCGGAACTTCACCATCGTGAACACGCGACCTCCCTGGCCCACGCGCAGGCCGCGGTAGAGCACGGAGCGGCTGCCGCTGAGGCGCACGGCGAGCGCGCACAGCGCCAGCACGGGCGCAGTGAGGACGAGCAGCCCAGTGGCGAGGGCGATGTCGAGCACTCGCAGGGCGCCGTCCACCGGCCGGGGCTCGAAGGTGTGCGCCGTGCGCGAATAGCGCTCGACGAGCGACTCGTGGGTGGCCGCCTCCGGCGCTCGCGCTGCCGCCCGGGTCATGGCGCCGCTCCCAGGATCATGTCCACCAGCACCTGCGGGTCGCGCCGCGCGACCTCGCGGCGCTCGCCGCGCTTGACGACCTCGATCGCCCGCGCGTCGGTGAGCGGCCGCAGCCGGCCCGAGCGGATAAGCTGCTCGTCGACGCCGCCCAGGCGTCCCCCGTAAGTGGTGTAGACCGGGGTGCCGAGGGCGACCGCCTCGCGGTTCATGGTCCCGCCCGCGGAGACGACGAGGTCGGCGACGGCGATCAGGCTCTGGGCGTCGACGGCCCCTGCGGGCACGATCACCGACGGCAGGGCGAGTGCCAGCACGTGCTCGCGCTGGGCCGCGGTGCGCGGCACCACCACGGCGCAGACGTCATCGCGGCGCCCGAGGTGCTCGAGCACGCGCGGGAAGAGGCGGTTGGACTTGCGGTGGTACAGCGACACGTCGGGTGGCGGGCGCACGATCACCAGCACGCGGTCGCGGTCGACCCCCAGCGCGTCGCGCTCGGCCGGGTCGGGCTGGAAGTCGGCGAGGTAGTACTCCTCCTTCAGCCCGGGGTACTGGACGAGCTTTCCCGGGCCGACGCCGTAGCGCTCCAAGCGCGCGGGCGGGATCGCATCGGGTGTCATGACGCGCCGCGCGAGCCGACAGCCGATGTGGTGCTGCTGGACCGCGAACTCGTAGTCGAAGGTGTTGACCGCCGGGATCCGCAGCGAGGCCGCGGCCAGCGCGAGGTCATTGGAGCCGTGGGCGACGGCCAGGTCGAAGCGCCCGCGGGCGAGGCGGCGCATCCGCCAGGTGCGCCCGGTCAGCGCCGTGAGCTTGCGGACGCGCGACGCTCCGCCGTGGCGGCCCACGGCGCGGTGCGGGATGTCGAGGCGCTGGAGCAGGGGAATGGTCTGCGCGTAGTCGCGCGCGGTGACCTCCACCTCATGCCCCGCGTCGCGAAGTAGGCGGATGATCGGCCGGAAGACGACCGGGTGGGCGGGCGCCGTCATGTCGATCCAGATCCGCAGGGGAGCCCAGCCTACTGGGCGGCCCAGCGGCTCGGCCGGGCACGCGCGGGCGGTCAGCGAAGCTGGCGCTGCCGGCCCACCCCGGCCAGTGATGGGCGCTTGACCGCTCGTTGTCCTCGATCGCCGGCGACGTTTCGTGGCGGCGTCTCGTTGGCGAGATAAGTGTTGGCGCTCGAGCGCTGCCGGGCGTCATCGGCCGAGCGAAGTGGTAGCCCTGAGCAAGATCGATGCCGATCGCGTCGAGGACGTCGACCTGCTTTCTTGTCGCATATGGTCGAGCGGGACACGCTGGCACAGAACCCCGGCCCGCAGGGCTGGTGCGTATGCGGCCAGAAGGTCATCATCGCCGACCCCCGCGAGGTGACGCTGCCCAACGGTCGGCCGGGCTGGCAGGGCCATTGCCCCGAATGCGGCTCCCCGCTGTTCGCCATCCGGCGGGAAGCGCCGGGCAGCTGATGCACGAGAGCTGAGCCGGATCGGGCGGGGCTGCGGATGGCCGGGAAAGACTTGACTACACCAACGGTCAGGTTCCCACCCAGCCGCCCGTAAGCGGCTGCCGGCTCTTGTTATCTTCGAAGTACGAGTCCCGCAGGAGGGCACAAATCGTGGCCGCTTGCTGGCCAACCCCTTGCGGCGATCCACGGATGGAGACGATGAGACTCGAACGCGACGGATTTCACTTCAGCGGAAGTCACTCATGGCGCGTTCGCGTGGGCTTCGTTGCGGCTGCATCGACCGTCGCGCTTTCGCTCGCTGCGTGCGGGAGAGAGGAAAGCAGCCCGGCTGCCAAGCCGGCCGCCAAGCAGGAATCGGGCCTCTCCCGGATCACCGACAGGGGCTTTGACCGCACCAGGTTCTCGGACCCGACGAAGATCGACAACCCGTGGTTTTCGCTGCCGGTGGGGACTCAGTTCGTCTTCCAGGGGCGTTCGAACCGCGGGCAGGGACGACTTCCTCATCGCGTGATCTTCACCGTCACCGACTTGACCAAGGTGATCGACGGCGTGCGCAACCGGGTGATGTGGGACCGCGATGTCAACGCGGGCAAGCTGCTCGAGGGGGAGCTGGCCTTCTTCGCACAGGACGACGACGGGCACGTCTGGGCTTTCGGCGAGTACCCCGAGGAGTACGAGGCGGACGGTTCCTTCGGTGGCGCTCCGGACACCTGGATCGTCGGTCGCGCGGGTGCCAGGGCGGGGCTCCACATGCGCGCGCGGCCGCGCCCGGACACGCCCGGCTACCTGCAGGGATGGGCGCCCGCGATCGGCTTTGGCGACCGCGCGAGGGTGCTCAAGACCGGCCAGAGGAGCTGCGGCCCGACCGGCTGCTACGGCAACGTCCTGGTGACGGACGAGACGAATCCGGAGGAGCCGGCCGACGGCCATCAGCTCAAGTACTACGCGCCAGGGGTGGGCAACATCCGTGCCGCCCCCGGTGCCGGGGACAAGGAGCGAGAGGTGCTGGAGCTCGTCGAGGT
>DASQFQ010000214.1:0-3184 GCA_035633075.1 Solirubrobacteraceae bacterium
CAGCTTGGTGCCGGCTAGGCGCATCGCCTCGTGCGCCAGGTCCTCGGGCACCCCGGCGAGCTCGAACATCACGCGCCCCGGCTTGATCACCGCGACCCACCCCTCCGGATTGCCCTTGCCCGAGCCCATGCGGGTCTCGGCCGGCTTCTTCGTGTACGGCTTGTCCGGG
Source organism: Solirubrobacteraceae bacterium (assembly GCA_035633075.1). Taxonomy (GTDB): domain Bacteria; phylum Actinomycetota; class Thermoleophilia; order Solirubrobacterales; family Solirubrobacteraceae; genus DASQFQ01. Next base: position 170 of record DASQFQ010000214.1, read on the forward strand.
AAGATGTTGATCCAGACCTTGCCGCCACGCTTGATCTTGCGGGTCATCGCGATACGGGCGGCCTCGAGCTGGCGGTTGGTGACCCAGCCGCGGTCGAGGGCCTTCAGCCCGTACTCGCCGAACGCCACGCTCGTGCCGCCCTTGGCGAAGCCGCGCCTGCGGCCGCGGTGCTCCTTGCGCCACTTCACTCGCTTCGGCTGCAGCATCAGAGCCGCTCCTTGGAAAGCGGCGGGCCGTCGCTGCGGCCGCCACGGCCACCGCCACCGCCACCGCGTCCGGGGCCGCCCGGCCCGCGTCCGCCGCCTGAACCGCCGCGGCCGCCTGGACCACTGGGGCCACGTCCGCCACCGGGGCCGCCACGGCCACCTGGACCGCCCGGTCCACGGCCACGACCGCCACCGCCGGGGCCGACCGTCTGCGGCGCCTCGAGCTCGGTGAGGTCCTGCGCGAAGCCCTTGGGCATGATCTCGCCCTTGTTGATCCACACCTTCACGCCGATGCGGCCGAAGGTGGTGCGGGCCTCGTAGAAGCCGTAGTCGATGTCCGCGCGCAGGGTGTGGAGCGGCACGCGGCCGTCCGAATAGCCCTCGGTGCGGGCCATCTCAGCGCCGCCGAGCCGGCCGGAGACCTGGATCTTCACGCCCTTGGCCCCCGAGCGCATGGCGCTCGTGAGCGCGCGCTTCATCGCGCGGCGGAACGCCACGCGGTTCTGGAGCTGCTCGGCGATCGACTGCGCCACGAGCCGGGAGTCCAGCTCCGGGCGCTTGATCTCGAGGATGTTCACCTTCACGGCCTTGCCGGTCATCTTGTGGAGCTCCTTGCGCAGAGCGTCCACCTCGCTGCCGGACTTGCCGATCACGATGCCCGGGCGGGCCGTGTGGATGTTGACCTCGACCTCGTTCTTGTTCTTCTTGATCGTGATCGTGGACAGGCCCGCGTGCGCGAGCTTGTTCTCGATGTGGTCGCGAATCGCGAGGTCCTCCATGAGGTAATCGGAGAACTCGCGCTCGTTGAACCAGGTCGCCTTCCAGTCGTGGATGTAGCCGACCCGCAGCGACTCGGGATGGACCTTCTGGCCCATGGGCTACCTCCCGTTCCCTTCGGTGGTCAATTCGATGGTCATGTGGCTCGTGCGCTTGTTGATCTTCGTCGCGCGACCGAGCGCCCGCGGCCGGAAGCGCTTGATCGTCGGGCCCTCGTCCACGAAGGCCCGACGGATCGTCAGCTCGTCCGGGCCCAGCTCGTAGGCGGACTCGGCGTTGGCCACGGCGGAGTTCAAGAGCTTGAGGATGTCGCCGGAGACGGCGCGCGGCGCGTGCACCAGGATCGCCTGCGCCTGCTCGACGCGCTTGCCGCGGATGTGGTCCATCACGAGCCGGGCCTTGCGCGGCGCGCTGCGCACGTACCTGGCGCGCGCGCTCACGAGCACGGCGCCGTCGGGACGGCGCGCGGGCGCCTTGCGCGTGCGGGTGCCGGTCTCGGCCGAGCCGCGACGGCGGCGCGGCTCCTCCTGCTCCTCGGCAGGCGCCTCCTCGGCAGGCGCCTCCTCCTCCGGGGCGGCCTCGGGCACATCGTCTTCGCCGAGACGGGCGATCAGCTCGTCCTTCTTGCCCGACTTGGTGAGGCCGCGCGCCTCGAGCTCGGACTTCAGCTCGTCGACGGTCAGCTCGCCCCAGCCGCCCTCGGGCGCCTGTCGCCGCTCCGCGCTCACCGGATCCGCACCTTGTCGCTGCCGGCGTGGCCGCGGAACATGCGCGTGGGCGCGAACTCGCCCAGCTTGTGCCCGACCATCGACTCGGAGACGAACACGGGCACGTGCTTGCGCCCGTCGTGCACGGCGATCGTGTGGCCCACCATCTCGGGGAAGATCGTGGAGGTCCGCGACCAGGTCTTGACCATCTGCTTGTTGCCCGACTCGTTCATCGCCTCGATCCGCGTCATGAGGCGGTCCTGCACCCACGGGCCCTTCTTCGACGAGCGCGACACCTACCGCCTCCCCTTCTTGCCGCGCCGCCGGCCACGGACGATGTAGCGGTCGGACGTCTTCCTCTTCTTGCGCGTGCGGTAGCCGAGCGTCGGCACACCCCACGGGGTGCGCGGGTGGCCGCCCGGCGTGTGGTGCGCCTCGCCGCCGCCGTGCGGGTGGTCCACCGGGTTCATGGCCACGCCGCGCGTCTGCGGGCGCTTGCCCAGGTGGCGCGAGCGGCCGGCCTTGCCGAGCTCGACCAGCTCGTGCTCGGCGTTGCCGAGCACCCCGATCGTCGCGCGGCACTCGGTGAGCACGAGGCGCATCTCGCTCGAGGGCAGCCGCAGAGTCGCGTAGGTGCCCTCCTTCGCGACCAGCTGGATCGCCGTGCCGGCGGAGCGGCCGAGCTGGCCGCCGCGGCCAGGCGTGAGCTCCACGTTGTGCACGATGGTGCCGGTCGGGATGTTGGCGAGCGGCAGGCAGTTGCCGGGCGCGATGTCCGCACCGGGGCCCGACGAGACCGTGTCGCCGACCTTGATCCGGCCCGGCGCGAGGATGTAGCGCTTCTCGCCGTCCGCGTAGTGGAGCAGGGCGATGTGCGCCGAGCGGTTCGGGTCGTACTCGATCGCGGCGACCTTCGCAGGGATGCCGTCCTTGCGCCGCTTGAAGTCGATCTTGCGGTACCTGCGCTTGGCCCCGCCGCCGCGGTGGCGCGAGGTCACACGGCCGTGAACGTTGCGCCCGCCCGACTTCTTCAGGCCCTCGGTGAGCGCCTTCTCGGGCTCGGTCTTGGTGACCGCCTCGTGCCGGAGATAGGTCGCGAAGCGCCGTCCGGGCGACGTGGGCTTGTACTTCTTGATTGCCATCGGTTACTCGATCCCCTGACCCTCGAACAGCTCGATCGAGTCCTCCGGATGGAGGGTCACGATCGCCTTCTTCCACCTGCGCCGGTTCCCGCTCGAGACGCCGCGGCGCTTCGGCTTGGGCTTCACCCAGGCCGTGCGCACGCCGTCGACGCGCACGCCGAAGATCTCCTCGATCGCCTTGCG
>DASQFQ010000215.1:0-8653 GCA_035633075.1 Solirubrobacteraceae bacterium
GTCTTCTTCGTGTCGAAGAAGGCCTTGATCACGGCCTGCCGGTCGTCGCCGCCCTTCTTGATCGCGTCCAGGACCACCGACATCGCCTCGTATCCGTACACGGCGTACGGGGCGATCTCGTCCTGAGGCTTCTTGTACTCCTTCTCGAAGTCGGAGTAGAACTTCTGCCCGGTGGGCGGCAGCTCGTCGGGCGCGACCGTCGGCGCGGTGCAGCGGAGCTGCTTCTGGACCTTCGCGTCGACCTCCCCGGTGAACTCCGCGACGGCCACGCCGTCGGGACAGAACTGCAGAGCGTCCGGCATGGCCGCGTAGAGGTCCTTGGCCAGCTGCGGCCCGTTGTTGTCCACGATGCCGCCGATGAACACGGCGTCGGCCCCCGACGACTTGATCTTGCTCGCCAGCGCGCGGTAGTTCGCGGCCTTGCCGTCCCACGAGTCCGAGCCGGCGATCTTGAGGCCCGCCTTCGTCGCGGAGTCCTTCGTGTTCGCCGCGACTCCCTGTCCGTAGACCTCCTTGTCATCCAGGATGTAGACGCTCTTGACGCCCTCGCCCTTCATGTACTGCGCCTGGGCGGCGCCCTGGACGGTGTCCACGGGCACCACGCGCCCGTAGGTGCGCTCCCCACCGGGGTAGTACTTGTCGGGCTCGCCCTTCGCGGCCCCGGCTCCGCTCTTGGTCAGGCCCAGCTGCGTGTTGGACGGGCTTACCTGGAGGATCCCGGCCTCGTTCGTGATCGGGATCGAGATCGCCGAGGCGCCCGAGTTGAATTCGCCGAGGTAGGCGATCGCGGTGTCGTCCTGGGCCACCTTGCGGGCGTTGGCCGACACCTGGCCGGCCTCCCACTTGCCCGCCGCGGCCGTCGCGTCGTCGAGCGAGACATACTTGATGGTGAAGTCGCCGGCCTTGTTGGCGGCCTGCTTGAGGGCCAGCTTCTCACCGCGGATGACGTCCTCGGACTGCGGTCGCGACGCGCCCTGCAACGGCAGGCTGGAGTAGATGGTCAGCGTCGTGCCGCCGCCGCCCGCGCCTCCACCGCTCTTCTCGTCACCGCCGCCGCACGCGGCGACGCCGAGCGCCAGCGCCAGCAGGAAACTGGAAAGGGAAAACCCACGTACTTTCAACAGGACCCTCCTCAGGGTTTCGAAGCGGAGCGGCGATTCTATGGGGTACCGCGGCCGCAGGACAATCGGGAGCCCTACTCGCCGGTTCGGTGGTCAATCCGGGCCCGGCCGGTTGCCGGGCAAAAGCGGCGCGACGATGCGCGCCGTGGCCGCGACCACGACCATCAGCAGCGTGACGAGGAAGGCGTCGAACGCCTTGAGGTCGACAGCCCACAGGACGATCCAGACGATCAGGCCTGCGGTCAGGGTGAGCAGCAGCCCCATGTCGGCGGCGACTCTAGCGGGCCAGGGCGGCGGCGAGGCGCCCGACGAGGGCGCGGACGTCCTCGCCGTCGGCGGCGGCGCGCACCAGGCGCGAGCCCACGATCACGCCCTCGGCGCCCGCGTCCGCGGCGGCGGCGGCCTGCTCCGGCGTGGCGATCCCGAACCCCAGCGCGACCGGGACCCGCGCGTGGCGGCGCACGCGCCCGATCAGCTCCCCGGCGCCGTCGAGGCCGGAGCGCTCGCCCGTGGTCCCGGTGACCGACACCGCGTAGAGGAACCCGCGGGCGCGCTCCCCGATCAGTGCGAGGCGCTCCTCGGGGGTCGTGGGGGCCACGAGCGGCACGAGCGCGACGCCGGCCGCGTCGCAGGCGGCCAGGGCGGCGGGCGCCTCCTCGAGCGGCAGGTCCGGGACGATCAGCCCGCTGATCCCGCGCGCGGCCAGCTCGTCGGCGAAGCGCTCGACCCCGCGGGCGTAGATGGGGTTGGCGTAGCACATGACCACCACCGGCACGCGCTCGGCGAGCGCGGCCGCCATGTCGAGGACGGCGTGCACGGTGGCGCCCGCGCCCAGCGCCTCGGTGGCGGCGGCGTGGATCACGGGGCCGTCGGCGAGCGGGTCCGAGAACGGGACGCCCACCTCGACGAGGTCGGCCCCGCCGTCGGCGTAGGCCTCCCCGATCGCCAGCGAGGCGTCGACGCCGGGAAAGCCGCCCATCAGGTAGGGCATCAGCGCGGCGCGCTTGCCGGCGCCGGCGAAGGCCGCCGCGATCCGCTCGATGCCGGAGGGCGGGCTCAAGCGAGTGCTTCGAGCGCCTCGGCGAGGTCCTTGTCGCCGCGACCCGAGAGGCAGATGAGGTCCAGCGGGTCCTCGCCCCGCCCGGCGACGCCGGGGCCCATCACCCAGGCGACGGCGTGGGCGGACTCCAGCGCCGGGATGATCCCCTCGAGCTCGGCCAGCCGGCGGAAGGCCGCCAGCGCCTCGGTGTCGCTGATCGCCACGTAGCGCGCGCGGCCGCTGTCGCGCAGGTGCGCGTGCTGCGGGCCCGTGCCGGGGTAGTCCAGGCCCGCCGAGATCGAGTGCGCCTCGAGGATCTGGCCGTCCTCGTCCTGCATGATCGCCGAGAAGGCGCCGTGCAGGACGCCGCCGCGGCCCCCCAGCGTGAGCGGCGCGCCGTGGCGGCCGGTGTCGATCCCCTCCCCGGCCGCCTCCACGCCGACCAGCGCCACCTCGGCGTCCTCCACGAAGGGCACGAAGATGCCGATCGCGTTCGAGCCTCCGCCGACGCAGGCCACGACGCGGCTCGGAAGCCGCCCGGCCGCCTCGAGCACCTGGGCCCGGGCCTCGTCGCCGATGACGCGCTGCAGGTCGCGCACGAGCGCGGGAAACGGCGCGGGGCCGACGCTCGAGCCGATGATGTAGTGCGTGTCCGCCACGTTGGCCACCCAGTCGCGGATCGCCGCCGAGACGGCTTCCTTGAGGGTTCGCGCCCCGGCCTTCACGGGGACGACGGTCGCGCCGAGCAGCCCCATCCGCTCGACATTGGGCCGCTGGCGGCGCATGTCCTCCGTGCCCATGTAGACCAGGCACTCCAGGCCGAGCAGGGCGCAGGCCGTCGCGGTGGCCACGCCGTGCTGGCCCGCGCCGGTCTCGGCGATGATGCGCGTCTTGCCCATCCGCTGCGCGAGCAGCGCCTGGCCGAGGGCGTTGTTGATCTTGTGCGCGCCCGTGTGCAGAAGGTCCTCGCGCTTGAGCAGGATCGTGTGGCCGACGGCTTCCGAGAGCCTGCGCGCCTCGTAGAGCGGCGTAGGCCGGCCCGCGAAGTCGCGCAGCAGCCGGCCGAGGTCCGCGAGGAACGCCTCGTCGACCCGGGCCTGCCTCCACGCGGCCTCGAGCTCGGCGAGGGCGGGCATCAGCGTCTCGGGGACGTACTGGCCCCCATAGGCGCCGAAGCGGTGCTCGACGGCCGGCGCGCTCAAGCGGCCGCCACCTGGGCGTCGGCCGCGGTCACGGCGGCGAGGAGCGCGCGGACGCGCTCGGGATCCTTGATCCCCGGGGCGCTCTCGGTGCCCGAGGCGGAGTCGACCGCCCACGGCCGCGTCGCGGCGATGGCGTCGGCAACGTTCTCGGGCGTCAGGCCGCCCGAGAGGACGACCGGCACCGTGGAGTGGCGGGCACGCAGCAGGCTCCACTCCCAGGCCTGCCCGCTGCCCCCGCGCTGCCCCGGCGCCGAGGAGTCGAGCAAGTGCAGGTCGGTGTGGAAGCGCTCGACCGCCTGGATGTCGGCGCCCGAGGCGACGCGCACCGCCTTGACGATCCGGCAGCCGGTGCGCCGCGCGGCCTCACCACAGAAGGCGGGCCCCTCGTCCCCGTGCAGCTGGAGGTGGGTGAAGCCGATCTGCTCGGCGGCCTGGCCGAGCTCGTCGAGCGTCGGGTTCACGAACACGCCGACACAGGCCACACGGCGCCGAAGCGCGCGCACGATCCCGGCCGCGACCGCCGGGTCGCAGGCCCGGGCCGATCCCGGCCACCGGATCAGGCCGATCGCCCACGCGCCGAGCTCCGCGGCGAGCGCGGCGTCCTCGTGGCGCGTGATGCCGCAGATCTTGGCCCGGGTCACGCGGACATCGTAGGCGGCGGCTCGTGGCCACCGGCGAGCGCCCGGCAGGCTGCCTCGACGTCATCGGCGCGCATCAGCGTCTCCCCCACGAGCACGGCATCGACGCCGACCCGGTCGAGGTCGTCGAGCTGGTCGCGCGAGGAGAAGCCGGACTCCGAGACGACGGTCTTGCCTGCGGGGACGTCGGAGAGCAGCTCGTAGGTCCGCTCGATATCGACGGAGAAGTCGGCCAGGTCGCGATTGTTCAGGCCGAGGACGTCCGCGTCGATGTCGAGCGCGCGCTCGAGCTCCTCCTCGTCGTGGACCTCCACCACGACGTCGAGATCGAGCCCGCGCGCCTGGCGGTGCAGCTCGTAGAGGTCGTCGAGGTCCAGGGCGGCGACGATGAGCAGGATGGCGTCGGCCCCGATCGCGGCGGACTCGTAGAGCTGGTAGGGGTCGACGATGAAGTCCTTGCGCAGGACGGGCAGGTCCGTCGCCTCCCGAGCCTCGCGCAGGTCGTCGAGCGACCCGCCGAAGTGCGACCGCTCGGTGAGGATCGACAGCGCCGCGGCGCCGCCGCGTTCGTAGGCCTGGACGATCTCGGTCACCGAGGCCCCGTCGCGCAGCGCCCCGGCCGACGGGGAGCGCCGCTTGTGCTCGGCGATCACCGAGATACCCGGCCGCGCGAGGGCCTCCTGGAACGGACGGCCCTCCGGGCGCTCCGCAAGGGCGGCCTCGAGCCGCGCGAGCGGGACGGACTCGCGCCGGCGCTGCACCTCGTCTCGCGTCGCGGAGACGATGCGGTCCAGCACGTTCAAGACGGGGAGAGCTCCCGCGTCATCGCGACGAGACGGTCCAGGGCGGCGTCGGCGGAGCCGGAGTCGACCGCCGCCTCGGCGGCGCGCACGCCCTCCTCGACGGTGCCGGCCCGCCCGGCCGCGTAGATCGCCGCGCCGGCGTTGAGGACGGCCAGGTCGCGGGGCGCGCCGGGCTCCCCGGCGAAGATCCGCCGCGCCGTCTCGGCGTTGCGCTCCGGCGTGCCGCCGGCGACGTCCTCGAAGGCAGCGCGGGGCAGGCCCACGTCCTCTGGAGCGAGCTCGTAGCTGCGGATGTGTCGGCCGTCGACCTCGACGACCCGCGTGGTGCCCGACGTGCTCATCTCGTCCAGTCCGTCGGCGCTGGACACTACCAGCGCCTTCGTCGCTCCCAGGCGCGCGAGCGCTCCGGCGATGGTGTCCAGGAACGCCGGATCGGAAACGCCGATCAGCTGGCGGCGGGCCCCGGCCGGGTTGGTGAGCGGGCCGAGGAAGTTGAAGATCGTCCGCACCGCCAGCTCCTTGCGGACGGGCACGACGAACCGCGTCGCGCCGTGGTGGGCGGGAGCGAACATGAACCCGAAGCCGACCTGTTCGATGCAATGGGCGACATGCGCGGGAGCGAGGTCGATGCGCACCCCGAGCGCCTCGAGCAGGTCCGCGGAGCCCGACAGCCCGGTGGCCGAGCGGTTGCCGTGCTTGGCGACGGCGCAGCCGGCCCCGGCGGCGATCAGGGCCGCCGTGGTGGAGACGTTGAAGGTCGGCCGCCCGCCGCCCGTGCCCGCGGTGTCGACGAGATCCCGCCGATCGGTCGCGACCGGGACGGCGAGCGCCCGCATGGTGGTGGCCAGGCCGACGAGCTCGTCGACCGTCTCGCCCTTGGTCCGCAGCGCGATCAGCACGGCGGCGGTCTGTGTCTCGGTCGCGTTGCCGCTCATGATCTCGGCCAGCACGGCGGCCGCCTGGTCGGAGGAGAGGTCGCGCCGCGAGGCCAGCAGGTCGATGGCCGCGGTGAGGACGGCGTTAGGCACCGAGGAAGTTCTCCAGCAGCCGCCTGCCGTCGGGCGTCAACACCGACTCGGGGTGGAACTGCACGCCGTGGGCGGGCAGCTCGCGATGGCGCATGCCCATCAGCACGCCGCCCCCGCGGGCGGTCGCCTCGAGCTCCGGGGGCAGGTCGGGGTCGACCACCAGCGAGTGGTAGCGCCCGACGGTCAGGGGGCTCGGCAGGCCGGCGAACAGGCCGTCGCCGTCGTGCTCGATCTCCGTCGTCTTGCCGTGCACGGGCACGTGGCGCACGACCCGCCCGCCGAAGGCCTGGGCCAGCGACTGGTGGCCCAGGCAGACCCCGAGCGCCGGGACCCCCGCCTCGGGGAAGCGCCGCATCGCCTCGACGGAGATCCCCGCCTCGTTGGGCGTGCACGGCCCGGGCGAGACCACGACGCGGTCCCAGCCCGGCGCCATCAGCTCCTGCACCGTCGCCGCGTCGTTGCGCACCACCCCTAACTCCGCACCGAGCTCCCCGAGGTACTGGACGAGGTTGTAGGTGAAGGAGTCGTAGTTGTCGATCACCAATACACGGCGGCGACCGCCGGATCCTGAGTGCGGGTTAGCGAGCACCGCTCACGCAGGAACGCGCATCTCAGGTGCGCTCAGGTGCGCTCAGGCACGTGAGATTCGCTCAGTTCGGTACCCGGCTGGTACCCACTCGCCTGCTGGACGAGGTTGCCGAGGCGATCTGCGGCGTCGTGCTGAGGGACATGGTGAACGTAGATCATCGTGGTCTGCACGTCGGCGTGACCCATGAACGCTCGCACATCCGAGAGCGGGAACGCCTGCACCGCGAGCGTACCGAACGTGTGGCGCAGGTCATGGAACACGAACGGCTTGCCGTTGCCTCGATCGCGGTCGACGCCCGCGCGCTTCATCGCCGCGTACAGGACGTCCCGCATACCGTTGTCGTCGAGCACCGTGCCGTGCGCGGCGCAGAAGACGTGGTCGTCCGGCCCCGTGAAGTGCTCACGGCGCGAGAGCGCGTCGAGCGGACGAGCGGCCTGGTCGATTAGGGGAACGCTCCGCGCCTTCCCGGACTTCGGGGTGCCCTCCTCCCCACGCCACACCGAGCGGCGGACGTGAACGATGCGATTGACGAAGCTGACGTCGCGCCAACGGAGCGCGCGAAGCTCGCCCATCCTCAGGCCCGTGAACGCCGGGGAGGGCGTCCGGGTCTGGCGAGAGGGAGGCGACGATATGCGCTTGTCCACCATCTTGATTCTCCCGGTCGCGAGCGCGACCGCTGCTCGCCTCATCGCTAGCGAAGTGCTCGGAGCGGATGCCGACGAGGCGGAGTCGTGGATCGTGAACGCCTCGCGGGCCTGGACCGCTGGAAACCGCGCCCGACCCGGGTCATCGCGGCGTCGCCAAGCCTGGGCCCACGGGGCCACTACTGGCACGAGCCCTTTTTTTGTTGGGGCACTCAGGGGCGATTGCCGTCGACCTGGCCATCCTTGCCAAGCTGTCCTGCGCGCTCGGCCGAGCGCGAGCCGTACCGCTCGCCGTTTAGAACGGTAAGCCCAACAGGCCGACGTAACAGCCAACTGTTCCGAGCACGAAGATCAAGCTTGAGAGACCGGCCAGTCTGTCGTCGTGGACGTTCGCGGCAATCACCCGGAGAGTGATTGCTATCCGACAGATCCAGCGCCCGCGCACATCAATCGCCATTTCTTTGAGCGGCGACTCTCATAAAGTAGTCATCGGCAGCGACAGCGCACTGGTTGAACGCGCCTGGCCGGCGCCGCGTCGTGTTAGCCGTCAGGTCCTCCGGGGTCGCCCCGCTCGTCTGCTCGTGTTGGCGAGAAGGCTGGCCTTGACACAGGCGAGCTGAGCCTTGTCCACCTTGAGGGTGAGAGGCTGAGGCTGATTCATTCGGTCTCCAGTAGGTCGAGGTTGTCCGCGAGCGACGCTTCGCGATGCCATCTGGGAGCTATGTCCGTACCCGACAAAGCTTCGGGCGACCCCCGGGGGCAAATGTCACGTCTTCGTTACGGCAATACTTTGTTCAGTGCCCCAACAAACGGCCAATAGCAGCAAATAGCCTGGGAGAGCCGCGACAAACACGCGTGTGCGCGCGAGGCCGACGCCAGCAACGACGACGCGCAGGCGGTCCTCGGTTTCCTCCCCGACGGTGACCGCGGTCAGGCGGGTCAGCATGCGCGTCATGGCGTCACCGAGGGGCGCAGGTACTTCTCCAGCTCGGTGAGGCTGACGCCTCGCACGGCGACCACGCCGGTCCTGATGTCGACCGCGTCCCACACGTAGTGGCCGGCCGTCCGTTCGCGGTGCACGAGCCTGAGGTTCTTCGCGTCGGCCTCACCGGCGAGTTGCGTCTCGAGGGCGCGTCGCTGCGCCGCCTTGAGGGTCATCAGCAGCCCCCGAAAATGTCGCCGCTACCGGAGCGGCCGGCTGCCGGAGCGGCCGCTAGGGGAGAGGGGGGTGTCACCCCCTCCAACAACCGCGCAACCGTGCAACTCCCGGCGGCGGCGCGCCGTCTCGGCCACGGCGGCGCCCTGCACCTAAATACCTACGCGCATGTCATTGACGCGCTGGAAGGGAAGCCGCGCCACGCCCACCTCGACGCGCTGATCGCCGTCGCGCGCACCGAACTCGAGGCGCCGACGTGGCGGGCGTATTCATCCTGATGTTCCCCGGCGGCCTCGGAAACCGCCGGTTTGCAGGACTGTTCGGTCTATTTGATGAAGAGGATCTCCGAGTACTTCGGCAGCGGCCACAGGGAGTCGGGCACGATGCGCTCGAGCTGGTCGGCGATCTCGCGCACCGCCTCCATCGCCGGCAG
>DASQFQ010000216.1:0-9805 GCA_035633075.1 Solirubrobacteraceae bacterium
CCGATCGGCTCCGGCGCACCCGAGATCACCGCCCGCTTCCTCGCGTTCTGCCTCGTCATCGCCGGCGCAGCGCTCGTGCCCGCCCCGATGCGCGCCACCCCCGACGCCGGCTAGCGCGCCGAGCCGCGCGACCAGCCGACATGGCACGGCACCCTATGCCATGTCGGCATGGCATAGGGTGCCCCTGCCGTACCGGCGCGCGTCGTGGGCCCCGTGCGTAACCTTTGTCACGAGGTCAACGACATGACATCCGATGAGCCCGTTCTCAATGCCGCCGCCGACGCGACCCTCGAGCGGCTCGGCCTGCTCGACCTCCGGCCCGTCTACCAGCCGGTGGTGGACCTGCGCGACGGCCATGTCGTCGGCTACGAGGCCCTGGCCCGCGGGCGCGCCGACCTGAAGCTCGAGTCGCCGGCACAGCTGTTCGCGGCCGCCCGCGCCGAGGACGTCGTCACGGAGTTCGACGCGGCGTGCCGGGAGGCGGCCTTGCGCGGCTTCGCGGTCAACGACAGGGACTCGGCGTTCGCGCTCTTCCTCAACGCCGACGCGGACGCGCTCGACAAGGGCGTGCCCGACCTTCCGCACTCGCGCCACACTCTGGTCATCGAGGTCAACGAGCAGGCGCTCGTGTCGCGGCCGGACACGCTGCTGCGCGCGCTGACGCGCTTTCGCACGAAGGGGTGGGGCGTGGCGATCGACGACGTCGGCGCCGACTCACGCTCGCTCGCCCTGATGTCGCTGCTCTATCCCGACGTCATCAAGCTCGACCTGCGCCTGCTCCGGGAGCGTTCGGCCGGCGACGTCGCGCGGATCGTGACCGCGGTCGGCGCCGAGAGCGAGCGCCGCCAGGCGCTCGTGCTGGCCGAGGGCATCGACTCCAAGGAGCAGCTCGCGACGGCGCAGGCGTTCGGCGCGGTGCTCGGACAGGGCTACCTGCTCGGCGAGCCGGCGTCGCTGCCAGGCACGCTCCCGGAGCCCGGCCGCAAGCTCCGGCTCACGAGCTCGGGCGGCGACCCCACCGGCGCCAGTCCGTTCAGCCGGGTGACCAACTGGCGCCGGCCGGCCCGGGGCCCGCGGGAGCTCGCCGAGCGAACCGCTGCGGTCGTGGCCCGGCAGGCACTCGAGCTCGGCGAGACCGCGATCGTGCTCGCCGCCTTCCCGCACGAGGAGCACATGAGCGACGACGAGGCGCGGATGCTGCGCGAGCTCGCGGCGTCGGTCACATTCGTGGGCGCGCTGTGCGCGTCGCCCGAGCTCGAGGCGGCGGGGGTCCGCAGCGGCCCGCTCGCTCCCGAGGACCCGCTACGCGGCACATGGACGGTGGCCGCGGTGGGTCCGAACTGCAACGCGTGCTTCGTCGCCGCCGAGCGCGAGGACGGCACCTACGACTTCGCGACCTCCTACGACCGCGACCTGGTCGTCGAGTCCGCGATGCTGATCATGGCCCGTGTCGCTCCGCTGAACGGCTCGCCGGCTCCGCTATGACCGTCGCTCCGCTCCCGCCGAACGGTTCGCCAGCTCCGCTATGACCTTCGAGAGCTGCCCGCCCTGCCATGCCAGCGGCGAGGCGCCGGGCTCCTCCGACACCAGGCGGGCGCCGGGCATCAGCTCGGCGTAGCGCTCGCCGATCGCGAACGGGTGGCCCGGATCGGCCTCGTCGCGGCTGGCCACGACCACCGTGGGCGCTTGGACGCGCGCGAGGTCCTCCCACGCCTGGAACGGACGCGAGCGCGGCACTGCACGCAGGGCATCGGCGACTGCCTCTGGATGCTCATGGGCCGAGAGTCGCTGCCGCAGCACCCTGTCAACGGTCTCGCGCCACCGCGCGGGCACCGCGGGCTCCCCGTACGCCTCGACGAACCCCTCGACCCCACCGTGCCGCAGGCCTTCGGAGAGGGCGTCCCAGCGCTCGAGCTCCCGCCCGTCGGCCTTCGGGTCGAAGGCCGGCGTGATCAAAACGAGGCCCGCGACACGCCGTGGCGCGTCGAGGGCGAGGCGCAGGATGGTGTGGGCGCCCATCGACGCGCCGGCAAACACCGCCCGCTCGATCCCGCGGTCGTCGAGCACGGCATGGAGGTCGCAGACGAGGTCGTCGTAGTCGTAGGCGTCGGGGTCGGGCGCGGGGGTCGACGCCCCGTGGCCGCGGGCGTCGTAGGCGACGACGCGGTGCCCACCGCGCTCGAGCGCCCGCGAGCCCATGACGACGTAGCGGCGCGTGGCGGTGAGGCCGTGCAGCAGAACGACGGGCGTCCCGTCGCCCCGCTCCTCCCCCGCCACGGTCACACCCGCGGACTCCACCGTCAGCTCGCCCATGGCCGGGAGTTCTACCCTGGAGCGGTGATCCGCGACGTCTCCGAGGCCGACTTCGAGCGCGAGGTCGTCCAGCGCTCCCACGACCTGCCGGTCGTCGTCGACTTCTGGGCCGAGTGGTGCGGGCCCTGCCGGTCCCTCACCCCCGTGCTCGAGCAGGCGGTCCGCGAGCGCGCCGGCAATGTCGAACTGGCCAAGCTCGACACCGACGCCAACCCCCGGCTGGCCGAGGCGTTCAAGATCCAGGGCATCCCGGCCGTGAAGGCCTTCAGGGACGGGAAGGTCGCCGCCGAGTTCACCGGCGCCCAGCCGCCCGCAGTGGTCGCGCGCTTCATCGACGACCTACTGCCCTCCGAGGCCGACGCGCTGGTGGCCGAGGGAGGCGAGGACGCGCTGCGCCGCGCGCTGGAGCTCGAGCCGGGCCGCGCCGACGCCGGTCTGGCCCTCGCGCGCCTGCTGCGCGACCGCGGGGAGCGGGAGGCGGCCCTCAACGTCCTCGGGAAAGTCACGGGGTCCTACGCCGCCGACGGGCTCGCCTCGCACATCCGGCTCGAGGAGGACGAGCACCTGCGCGACGCGTTCGCGGCGCTTGACGGCGGCGAGCTCCGGCGCGGCCTCGACGCCCTGATCTCGGCCATCGCCGGCTCCGACGACGCCGCGCACCGCGAGGAGCTGCGCCGGGCCGTGGTCGGTGTGCTCGACGAGCTCGGCGTCGAGCATCCGCTTGCGCGCGAGTCGCGCCGCAAGCTCGCCAGCGCGCTGTACTAGAAGGGAAGCGCGAGCTGAGGGGCGCCGTCGCGCCCGTCTCTGGGCTCGCCGTCGGCGAAGGCTGCGACACGCACGCCGAGCAGGCGCACCGGGCGCCGGGGGGCGTACTCCTCGAGCAACGTGCAGGCGAGCTCGGCCACGAGCACGGGGTCGTTCGTGGGCGCGGCGAGCGTCCGCGCACGGGTCACGGTGGTGAAGTCGTCGAGGCGCACCTTGATGGCGATCGTGCGGCCCCGGCGCTCGTGACGGACCAGGCCGGCGCACAGCTCGCCCGCGAGGCGCCGCAGCACGGCGGCCTGCTCGGTGCGGTCGGCGATGTCGGCGGGGAAGGTCGTCTCGCGCGACTCCGACACCGCGATGCGCTCCGAGCTCACCGTCCCGTCGTCCTCGAACCGCGCGCGGCGGCGCAGGTAGGGGCCGAGCCGCGCGCCGAAGTGCCCAGCGAGCGCCTCCTCGGGCGTGGCGGAGAGCTGGGCGAGCGTGCCGATCCCGAGCTGCTCGAGCCGCTCCGCCGTCTTGGCCCCGATGCCCGGCAGCAGCCGGGGCGAGGCCGCGGCGAAGCGCTCGCAGGCCTGCTCGCGCGTGAGGACGACGAACCCGGCGGGCTTCTCGACGTCGGAGGCCACCTTGGCCACCAGCTTGTTCGGGCCGATGCCGACCGAGGCCTCCAGGCCGGTATCGGCGCGGATCTCGGTGACGAGTCGCCGCATCGCCGCGCGCGGCGCGACGAGGCCGCTGAGGTCGAGGTATGCCTCGTCGAGCCCCACCACCTCCACGCCCTCGACCTGGCCGCGGACGCGCTCCATCACCCGGCGCGACATCGCGCGGTAGGCGTCGAAGTCCGGCGCGATGAAGATCGCGTCAGGGCACAGCCGGCGCGCCCGGGCGGCCGGGATGGCGGAGCCCACCCCGAACTTCCGCGCCTCGTAGGACGCGGTCGTCACGACGGCCCGCGGGCCCGTGCCCGCCACCACCACGGGCCTGCCCCGCAGGCCGGGGCGGCGCATCAGCTCGACGCTGACGTAGAACGCGTCCATGTCGAGATGCGCCACGCACCGGTCCATGCGAGGCAGGCTACGCCCGCCGGCGGACCCGTTAGCGGGTGGTCAGGATCGACCCGTGGCCGCGGAAGTGCAGCCGGCGGGCGGTGGCCGCGGTGAGGTCGTACTCGCGCATGCCCGAGTAGGGCCCGCGGTCGATGACCGGCACGCGCACGGAGTGCCCGCCGTGACGCAGCGTGATCCTCGTGCCGCACGGCAGCGTCTTGTGCGCCACGCCGAGCTGGCCGATGCCCAGCCGCCCGCCACAGCCCGTCCGCCGGCCGAAGAAGCCGGGGCCGTACCAGGAGGCGTTGGCGTAGCGGTAGACGTTGAGCCGCCCGAGCGCGCGACCGCCGGAGGCGACGCCGCTGACGCGCACCCGCACGGGCGCGCTCATCGGCCGCCGCAGGCGGGCCCGCAGCACGTAGCGCCCCAGCGACGAGGCGCGGGCGCGGTCGAGCGTGAGCCAGCGGCCGCGGCGGCGGATCTGCAGCGCGACCCGCACGCCGCCCGGCCGTACCGCGCCGGTGACCAGCACCCGCGAGCCCGAGCGCACGTTGAGACGGCGCTCTGAGACACCCACGCGGGCGGCGCTCGCCGTCGGATCGGTGCCCTGGGGATCGGCGGAACGCGCAGGCGGGGGCACCACCGCCGCGCATGCGTATGCGATGAACAGCACGCCGGTGAGGGCGTACGGAGTGAACTTGGGCCTCAAACCGAGGTCCTCCTTCTGTGAACACATCCGACCAGGCGCCTGCGGGGTCAGCTGTCGGGCTCGCAGGCGCCGTACGGCGCTCTGCTACCGCGGCGCAGCCGCGGACTCGCCCCGGCCGCGGCGCCGACTGCGCTCCGCGGCAACGGTTCCCCCGCCCGGCAGAGCGTCGTGCTCCAGCCGGTTCGGCGATCGAACGAGCGTTCGATTCTAGCGAAGTCTCTGCCAAAACGTCGGATGGTGGACAATCGAGTCATGCCGAATCCCGACCGCCTCACCGGCCTCGACGCCTCCTTCCTGGCCCTGGAGGACACGGGCGGACACATGCACGTGGGCTCCTGCATGCTCTTCGACGGTCGGGCGCCCGCCTACGATGACTTCGTGGCGCAGCTCGAGAGCCGCCTGCACCTCGTCCCCCGCTACCGCCAGAAGCTCGCGTTCCCCCCGCTCGCCCAGGCCCGCCCGGTCTGGGTCGACGATCCGCACTTCAACCCCGGCTACCACGTGCGCCACACGGCGTTGCCCGAGCCCGCGAGCCTCGAGCAGCTCCGCAACCTGACGGGCCGGGTGCTCGCCCAGCGGCTGGACCGCACCAAGCCGCTGTGGGAGCTCTGGCTGGTCGACCACGTGCACGGCGAGCGCTTCGCGGTGATCTCCAAGACCCACCACTGCCTCGTCGACGGGATCTCGGGAGTCGACATCGCCACGGTGCTCTTCGACCTCGAGCCCGATCCGCCAGCGCCGCCGGAGCCGCCTCCCGCATGGTTCCCGAGGCCCGAGCCGACCGCCGCCGCGCTCGTGGCCGACGCGGTCGCCGAGCGTGTGACGGCTCCGCTCGACGCGGCGCGCGTCGCCGGCGAGGTCGTCACGAACCCCGAGCGCGCGGCAGGGCATCTGGGCAAGGCGGTCGCCGGGCTCGGCGCCGTGGTCATCGCCGGGCTGCGGGGCGCGCCCACGAGCCCGTACAACACGCCGATCGGCCCCCACCGGCGCTTCGCGTGGGTGGACGCCGACCTCGCCCACTTCAGGGCCATCAAGACCGCGCTGGGCGGCACCGTCAACGACGTCGTGCTGACCGTCGTGGCGGGCGCCCTGCGCGCCCACATGCAAGCCAACGGCCACGACGTCGCCGACGTGGAGCTCAAGGCGATGGTGCCGATGTCCGTACGGCTGGAGGCCCAGCGCGGTGCGCTCGGCAATCGCGTAACCACGATGTACGCGCCGCTGCCGGTCCACGCGGGCGACCCGCTCGAGCGCTTCCGGATCGTCCATGAGGCGATGGCGGGCCTCAAGGAGTCCGGGCAGGCGGTGGGCGCGGAGACGCTCACGCAGCTCGCCGGCTTCGCCCCGCCCACGCTCCTGGCGCAGGCCGCCCGCCTGCAGTCGCGCCAGCGTTTGTTCAACCTCACCGTGACCAACGTGCCCGGGCCACAGTTCCCGCTCTTCATCCTCGGACGGCGGCTGCTACGCATCTACCCGCAGGTGCCGCTGACGCGCAACACCGCGCTGGGGATCGCGATCATGTCCTATGACGGGACGATCAACTTCGGTCTCCTGGCCGACTTCGACGCCCTGCCCGACCTCGATGACCTCGCGGCCGCGCTGCGCGACGCGATCGCCGAGCTGGCCGCGGTCGCGGGGGTCGCCGCGAGCAACGGCCGGGTTCCCGGCGACGCCGGCGAGCGGCGTTTCCCCGTGCGCCGCTAGCCGTCCATGGGCCGCGTGCTCGCCGGGCTGCTGGGCACCCTGCTGGTGCTCGCCGTCCTCGGTGGGGCGATCCTGCTGCTGCAGTCGCGCGACAACGCCGAAGTCGCGGCGCCCTCCGGGCCCGGCGAGGCCGTCCCGGGCCGCTGCCCCGCGCACCCCGCTCTGGTGCCCCGGGACGCGCGGCCTCTCAGCCGCGACCAGCTGCTGCACGCGGTCGCGCTCGGCAACGTCGTCCTCGCCTACGGGGGCGAAAGGCCTCCTGCTGCGCTCCGCGAGCTTCAGGACGAGCTTAGCGGCCGCTACGACGCCGAGGTGGCCGCAGCCGGGCTCGCCGTGATCCTCGCCCGGCAGCAGGGTACGGACGGCGTCGTGGCCGTCGCGTGGCGCCACCGCCTGCGCGTCCCGACGCCCGGGGACACGCGCCTGCGGGAGTTCGCCGAGGCGTGGCTGGGCGACGGCGCCCCACGCCCGTGCCGCGAGAGCGCCTGAGAGAATCCACGGCATGTCCGGCCGGCTGGCACCCGTGCGCCTCGCGCTCGCGCAGATCGATACCCGGGTGGGGGACATCGAGGGAAACGTGCGCATGATCCAAGAGCGCCTCGCCGAGGCGCGCGACGAGGGCGCCGAGCTGGTCCTGTTCCCCGAGCTCGCGCTGACGGGGTACCCGCCCGAGGACCTGCTGCTCAAGGAGCACTTCCTGCGCGCGGCCAACGAGGCGCTGGAGGACCTGGCGCGCGACGCCGAGGGGATCGTCGCCCTGGTGGGCTTCCCCGAGCGCGCGGACGACGTCTACAACGCTCTCGGCGTGCTGGCCGGGGGCCGTGTCGCGGCGATCTACCGCAAGACGCTGCTGCCCAACTACGGCGTCTTCGACGAGCAGCGTTACTTCCAGGCGGGCGAGGGGGGCGCGGTGCTCGACTTCGGCGATGCGCGCATCGGCCTGACCATCTGCGAGGACATCTGGTCACCTGGCCCCCCCGAGTCGGATGAGGCGCTGGCCGGCGCGTCGCTGATCGTCAACCTCTCGGCGTCGCCCTACCACGCCGGCAAGGGCCTCGAGCGGGAGCGCATGATCGTGCAGCGCGCGCGCGACAACCTCTGCGCGGTCGCCTTCTGCAACCTGGTGGGCGGCCAGGACGAGCTCGTGTTCGACGGCCACTCGCTCGTCGTCGACCATGAGGGCGCGGTGCTCGCGCGGGGGCCGCAGTTCGCCGAGCGGCTCGTGCTGGCCTCGGTGGACCTGCAGGCGGCCGTGACCGCGCGCCTGCGCGACGCTCGGCTGCGCCCACCCGTGCGCCGGTCGCTGCCCGAGGTGCGCTACCTCGGGGCGCTCGAGCGCCCCGAGCGCCCGCCGGTACAACGGGTCGGCGGCGAGGTGGCCCCGCTGCTCTCGCCGGTCGCCGAGGTCTACGCGGCGCTGACTTTGGGAGTGCGCGACTACGTGCACAAGAACGGCTTCGAGCGCGTCGTGCTGGGGCTCTCGGGCGGGATCGACTCCACGCTCGTCGCGCTGATCGCGGTCGACGCGCTCGGGGCGGATCGCGTCACCTGCGTGGTCATGCCCTCGCCGTTCTCCTCCGAGGCGACGCAGGCCGACGCACGGACGCTGGCCGCGAACCTGGGTGTCCAGCTGCTCGAGCTGCCGATCGAGCCGGCGATGCACGCCTACGACGGGATGCTCGAGGGGGTGTTCGACGGGGGGGCGCCCGGGATCACCGAGGAGAACCTGCAGGCGCGCATACGCGGGAACCTCCTGATGGCACTGTCCAACCGTTTCGGCTGGCTGGTGCTGACCACGAGCAACAAATCCGAGAACTCCGTCGGCTACTCGACGCTCTACGGCGACTCGGCGGGAGGCTTCGCCGTCATCAAGGACGTGCCCAAGACGCTCGTCTACCGGCTCGTGGCGTACCGCAACGCGCGCGACGGCGAGCCCGGCCCCGTCCCCGAGTCGATCGCGATCCGGCCCCCCAGCGCCGAACTACGCCCCGACCAGAAGGACACCGACTCGCTGCCCGCCTACGAGACGCTCGACGCGATCCTCGAGGCCTACGTCGAGGAGGACGCCGACCGAACGCAGCTCGAGCTCGAGGGGCTTCCGACGGAGGCGATCGAGCGCGTCATCGCGCTGGTCGACCGCGCCGAGTACAAGCGCCGCCAGGCCCCGCCCGGCATCAAGATCACCCCGCGCGCGTTCGGCCGCGACCGGCGCATGCCGATCACCAACGGTTACCGCGGCTAGCCGCGTCGCCGCGCGTTCCTGACAGGGACGCAGGAGGCGGGACGTGCGAGGGCCCACCCCCGAGGACGCCGTCAGGGGCGACCGGAACGGAGCCGACGCACCGCGACGGTCATCCTCACGAGGGCGCACAGGCGCCCGTCGTCGTCGGTGATGTCGACCTCCCACACCCACGTGGTGCGCCCCCTGTGGCGCCGGCGGGCGTGGGCGTGGATGGTGCCGTCGGTGATGGGGCGCAGGAACGAGGTCTGGTTGGAGAGCCCCTGCGCCGACAGCCCGTCGGCCCTGACCGCCGCCCACGTCGCGAGAGAGGCGATGCTCTCGGCGATCGAGGCGAACACGCCGCCGTGCACGAGTCCTGCGGGCTGCTTGAGCTCGTCGCGGACGGTGGCCCGGGCGCGGACCTCCTCCTCGTTCGCGCTCAGGATCTCGAGGCCGTAGAAGACGTCGAAGCCGGTCAGCTGCAGCGGGAACTGCGCGTCGATCACCGGCGGCAGACTACCCTCAAGGCGCTCCTGTGCCCCTCGACGCCCTCGCCCCCGACCAGCGCGCCGTGCTCCAGCTCGTGCTCCAGCGCGAGCGCTCCTACGAGCAGATCGCCGAGCTGCTCGGCATCTCCGAGGGCGCCGTGCGGGCGCGCGCCCACGCCGGGCTTGCGGCGCTCGCCCCTGGCGTCGAGCTGCCCGCCGACAAGGTCGCCCAGGTCGCCGACTTCCTGCTCGGCCAGCAGAACGGCAAGCCGCGCCAGGCCACCCGGCGCCTGCTCCGTAGCTCGGAGGGCGCGCGCGAGTGGGCGGCGACGGTGGCCGCCGAGCTCGGGGGCGTGGCAGGCGACCGTCTCCCCTCCCTCCCCGCCGCCAAGGCCGAGCGCGCCGACGTGCCCAACGAGCCCGCTGCTGCCGCGAATGCCCCCCGCGCCGCCGACGCGCCCGAGGAGCCCGCCGTTGCCGCGAAGGCCCCGCGCCCGCGCCCGCTGCGCAACGAGGCGCCGCGCCCGCGCCCCCGCGCCCCGGCGCCGGAGGCCGTCGA
>DASQFQ010000217.1:0-6488 GCA_035633075.1 Solirubrobacteraceae bacterium
GGAGTTCGAATCTCCCTGGGCGCATCGAAAGCCCTGCAAATGTGCGGCTTTCGGGCTTTCGGGCTTTCGGGCTTTCGCCGTTCCCGGGCGGGTCCAGGTGAAGGCGCTGCAACCCTCTTGGGAACACTGAGAGTGTTCCCATCGTGCGCTGACAACGGCGTGACACTCTCTCGATCAGGGAGGCCGCGTCGAGAGGAGACGCCCGTCGAGAACGGCAAAAAAGCCTCAGCTATAGCTCGCGGCTCAAAGGCTGCGTGTAGAGTGACTGGTATAGACCGGAGGTGCGTGCGTGCGGCTGGGCGTCAAGGCTGCGCTCGTCGGCGGCGAGCTGGTCGACGGGGACGTCGACATCCAAGACGGTGTCATCACCCGGCTGGGTGTCGCGCCCAGCGGAGCTGACGGCGTCGCGGTTCCGGGCTTCATCGACCTCCACATCAACGGCGTCGCCGGGGTGGATTTTCTCGCTGCCGACCCCGAGGGCTACCGGCGAGCCGGCGAGGTGCTCGCCCGGACGGGCGTCGTCGCCTACCAGCCGTCGTTCGTGTCGTCGGACCCCGGCGCCTATGCCGAGCCGCTGCGGGCCGCGCGCGAGGCCGTTGCGGACAGCGAATCGAGCGGCCTGCCGCTGGTCCTGGGGGTTCACCTTGAGGGTCCCTTCCTCTCCCCGGAGTGGCCCGGCGCACACGATCCCGAGCATCTGCGTCTCCCGGACCTCGTGCTCGCCCAGAGCCTCCTGGAGGGCGGGCGGGTCACGATGATGACGCTTGCGCCCGAGCTGCCGGGCGCGCTCGAGCTGATCGACCGGCTCGTCGCTCGCGACGTCGTCGTCTCGTGCGGTCACTCAGACGCCGAAGCCGAGCACGCCCACGCCGCCTACGACCGAGGGGCTCGGGCCATCACGCACGTGCACAACGCGCACCGGCGCTGGCGGCCACGCGACCCGGGCATAGGCGGCGCGGCGCTGGTGCGCCCGGAGGTCACGGTCCAAGCAATCGTCGACGGCGTCCACCTCGCGCCAGAATCCGCCTTCGGCGCGTTCCTTGCGGCCGGCCGGCGCTTCTGCCTCGTGACCGACGCGATCGAGGCGGCCATGCTCGACGCCGGCGACTACGAGCTTGGCGGCCGGGCCGTGCGCCTCCGCGACGGCGCCGTGCGGCTACCCGACGGCACTCTCGCGGGCAGCGTGCTGACCATGGATGAGGCGGTCCGCAACCTCGTGGCGAGCGGGGCGGACTGGACGGGCGCCGTCTATGCCGCGTCCACAGCGCCGGCGCGGCTCCTCGGGCGCGACGACCTGGGACGGCTCGGCCCCGGCATGCCGGCGCACGTCACCGTGTTGGACGACGAGCTTCGCGTGCTGCGCACGTTCGTGAGCGGCCGCGAGGCGCTCAGCGCGTCGGCGTGACCTTCCGCAGCCCAGGGGGCGAGTCGGGATCGAGCCCGCGGCGCCGGGCCAGCGCAAGCGCGAGCTGCTGGGCGCGAACGGCGGCGGGCAGCGCCGAGAGCGGCTCGGCCAGCTCGCCGGGGTAGGGCAGATCCACCCGCGGGTCGTCGGCGAGCCGCAGGACTGTGGCCCCGCCCGACTCGAGCTCGCCCGCAAGCTCCGCGACGTCGGCCGCGGCGGGACCCGACGCGCTCACCGCGAGCACCGGAAGCCGCGCACCGGCGACCGTCACCGGCCCGTGGCGGAAGTCCGCGGCCGACCAGCCCTCGGCCCGCAGCCGGGCCGCCTCGCGCAGCTTCAGGGCCGCCTCGAGCGCCACCGGCATGAGGTAGCCGCGCCCAAGGGCGACGAGCTCGTCCGCGCCGTCCAGGCGCGCCGCCGCCCGCTCGGCCGCTGCGAAATCGTCGAGAACCTCGGAGACGGCCCCAGGCACGCGCGACCAATCGGCGGGGGTCCATGGAACCGAGCCGAGCGCCTCGGCCACCAGCGCCAGCGCGGCGAGCTGCGCGGTGAACGTCTTCGTGGCCGGCACGGCGCCCTCATCGCCGGCCGCGAGCGCGATCGCGGCGTCGGCGGAGCGTGCGAGCGGGCTGTCGGGATCGTTCGTGATAGCGAGTGTGCGGGCGCCCGCGCGCCTGTAGCGGTCCAGCACCGTGGCGATCTCGGGAGTGCGCCCGGACTGGCTGATGCCGAGCGCGAGCCAGCCCGTGAGCCGCGACTCCACGCCGTAGAGCGTCTGCAGGCTCGGCGCCGCGAGGGCAACCGGCCTGCCCGTGGCCGCCTCGAGCAGGTAGCGGCCGAAGATTGCCGCGTAGTCCGACGAGCCGCGCGCGACGATCACGATCGCCTCGGGCGGCGGGCCGAGGTCCGGGCGCTCGGCGGAGGCCAGCGCGCGCAGGACCTCGGGCTGCGCCCGCATGTCGGCCTCCATCTGCGCGCCGAGCCCCTTCATTCCCGTGTCTGGCGCAGCGCGATCTCATAGCGGTCGCCGCGGTAGAGCGAGATCGCGTAGTAGACGGGTGTGCCGGCGCCGTTGCGAGCCACCGTGTGGAACCGCAGCCCCGGCGCGCCCTTCGGCACGCCGAGCAGCGGCGCCTCGTCCGCCTCGATACTCACGGCGACGACCCGCTGCTGAGCCTCGCCGAGAACGACGTCGAAGCGCCCGCCGAGCACCTCGAACAGCGAGGCGTCCGCGAAGTCCACCCGCTCGATGCCCTCGAACAGCTGGAGCGGAAGGTAGGCCTGCTCGATCGCCATCGGATGGCCGTCGGCGGTGCGCACGCGGTCGAGCCGGAAGCAGTCGTCGCCCGGCTTGACCTCGAGGGCGGCCGCGAGGAAGCCGTCCGCCACGATCACCTCGCTCGAGGTGACGATCGACCCCGGGGCGAGGCCGCGCGCCACCATGTCCTCGGTGAAGGAGCTGAGCGTGCCAGCCTGGGCGATCCGCGGCTCGGCCACGAACGTGCCGCGTCCGTGCAGCCGGTAGACCGATCCCTCGGCGGTCAGCCGCTCGACCTCGTTCCGCACGGTCATCCGCGCCAGCCCGTAGCGCTCGGCGAGCTCGCGTTCGGAGGGCAGCGGCGCTCCCGGGGGCAGCGCCGCCAGCAGCTCCTCGAGGATGGCGCGGAGCGCCTGGCCCTTCGGCCTCCCCCGCGGCAGCCGGCGCGGCAGCCCCGCCCGCTCCTCGTCAGCCCGCTCGGTCATCCGCTCCTCCGGGGGTAGCGGCGGCGAGGGCTCTCGTGAGCGCGGTCGGATCCGTTATCGCAGTGCCGACGACAACGGCAAAGGCGCCCGCCTCGAAAGCAGCGCGGACTTGGGCGGCGGTCGCGTAGCGGCCCTCCGCAAGGACGGGAGCGTCGAGCTCGGCTGCGAGCTCCGCCACGAGCCCGACGTCGGGTGGCCCGGCGGAGCCGGACAGCGTGGTCGCCACGGCCACGGCGCCGGCCCCCGCGGCGGCGCGACCGGCGCTTGCGCAGTCTACGTCGGCCACGACCATGCCGGGAAGCTTCCCGGCGAGTGCCGCCACGAACTCGGGGCCGCTCGTCCCTTCCGCTCGCAGGCGCTCGGTCGCATCCACGGCCACGAGGTCGGCGCCCGCCTCCGTCACCGCTAGGGCGTCCTCCAGATTGGGCGTGATGTACACGTCGCTCTCCGGCACGCGCCGCTTGACCAGGCCGATCACGGGCACGTCCACCGCCTCCCTGATCGCGGCCACCGCCGCCAGGCCCTCGGTTCTAATCGCGGCGGCGCCGCCCGCGTCCACTGCGCGCGCGATAGCGGCGAGCTGCTTGGGCGCCGCGAGCGGAGAGCCGGGCGCGGCCTGGACCGAGACCACGAGGCCGCCTCGCATCCGCTCGAGGGCATCGCTCACGTCCATGTCTGCAGGATCCCCCGCTCGGGCCGTAGGTCGGAGGCCAGCTCGGCGAGCACGAACGCGCCCGCGAGCGGATCGCCCGACGGAGGCACGACCGACGCTCCCGGCCGGAGCGCCTCGACCTCGCGCGTGAACGGCTCCACGATCAACGCGGCGGCCTGGAACACGTTCCCGGTGTACGAGACGAGCACCGGCTCCTCCGGCTCGAAGAGGCGCCCGGAGGCCGCACACGCGCTGATCGCCAGCTCGCGGGCCGCATCGTGCAGGATCGCCCGCGCGGCCTCGTCTCCCACCTGCGCCTCGGCGGCGACATCGGCCGCGAAGGCCGCCACGGCGCGCGTGGGCACCGGGTCGGAGTAGATCCGCTCCGCCACCCGCTCGATGGTGCCGTAGCGCCTGCTCGCGGCATCCATCAACCGCGGCGAGCCGCCGCGGCCGTCGTACGCCCGGAGCGCGGCATCGAGGCCCGCGCGCCCGATCGCGAAGCCGCTTCCGGCGTCACTCAGCAGCGATCCCCAGCCGTCGACCTTCGCGAAGCGGTCGCCACGGCGGCCGAGGCACGCAGTGCCTGTGCCGGCGGCCACCACCACCCCGTCGCACGGGCCAATCGCACCAAGCAGCGCCGTGAGCCCGTCAGTGGCGATGGCGAGACGCTCGAGCCCGAGGCCGCCGCGAAAGGCATCGGCGACGAGGCCCAGATCCTCCGGCCCCATCGCCTCGAAGCCCGACAGGCCGATCGCCGCCGGCGGGGCGGGCTCGGGCAGCGGCCCGAGCTCCGCCACTGCGGCCAGGAGCCGCTCGGCAATCACCTCCGGACCGGCACTCGAACCTACGCGGACGACTCCCGGGGCCGTGGCCGAGCGCGAGCCGCGCCCGTCGCCGAGCGCGGCCCGGATTCTCGTCTGTCCCGCATCGACGGCAAGCGCCGCCGGGGTCACTCGAGGCCGACCTCCTTGCAGGCGTCCGCGACCGGGGGGGTGCAGATGTCGCCCACGTCGAGGAAGCCCTCCTTGACCACCGTGCTGTCGATGTTGTCCGGCACCACCGCGAACGTGTCGAGCAGGGACGAGGGGACCTTCTTCATCCCGTTGTCCACCTCGTCGCTCGCGAGGTCCGCGGGCGGCTCCTTGCCCTGAGCCAGCGGGACGGCGAGCTCAGCGGAGGTCTCCGCGATGTCGATGATCGGCTGGTAGACGGTCATCAGCTGCTCGCCGGTGAGGATCCGCTGTATTCCCGCCAGCTCCGCGTCCTGACCGGTCACGAAGCGGCTCGCCGGGTCGATGCTCGCGCCCTTCAGCGCGGCGATCGCGCCACCCGCCATGCCGTCGTTCGCGGAGTAGACGGCGTCGAAGCCGTCCTTGCCCAGCGAGGTGATCGACGCCTCCATCTCCTGCTGGGCCTTGTCGGGACTCCAATCGGGAGTGTCGTACGACTTCACGATCTGCGCGCCGCGGTTCTTCAGCACCTGGGTCGCCCCGTCCTTATAGGGCTTCGAGTTGCTGTCGGTCGGCGCGCCGTTGATCATCACGACGCGCGGGTCCTTCGTGCCGGCCTTCTCGAGCGAATCCATCTGCACCTCGGCCTGCTGCTGCCCGACCTTGAACGGATCGATGGACACGTAGTAGTCGATGTCCGCGTCGGGGATCAGCCGGCCGTAGGAGATCACCTTCACGTCCGCCTGCTTGGCGCGCTGGACGATCGCGCCCGCCGAGGCCACGTCGACCG
This sequence comes from Solirubrobacteraceae bacterium, assembly GCA_035633075.1. GTDB lineage: Bacteria > Actinomycetota > Thermoleophilia > Solirubrobacterales > Solirubrobacteraceae > DASQFQ01. The sequence continues at coordinate 5,544 of DASQFQ010000217.1, forward strand.
CGCTGATCACGATCACCTTCGCTCCCTGCGTGATCGCCGCCTCGGCCTGCTGCTGCTGCTTCGCCGGATCCTGGTCGGCGTTCGAGTAGACCACCTCGCAGTCCGCGCACAGCTCCTTCACGCGGCGCTCGAAGTTCGGGCGGTCCTGCTCCTCGTAGCGCGTCGTCTTGGTCTCCGGCAGCAGAAGGGCGATCGTCCCGCCGCCTCCGCCGCCCGAGTCTCCGCCTTCGTCGTCGTCGCCGCATGCCGCGAAGACGACGGCGAGCAGGACGGCGACGAACGCGGCCAACGCTGTGAGACGGCTGCTCCGATCTTGCATCGGTCCTCCTCCACGCACTTGCCAGGGTGCGGGTACGCTACCACAAGTGGTCTATACCAGTAACGACCCCTCGGCGCCGAGGATTCTCGTACGACAGGGATCGCGCGCCGGCGAACTCAGCGGTGACAACGGAGTGACAACAAACGCGACGTCCACCGGGTCCAGATCGTCCAGCCGCGCGGACCGGATGTGCGTATCTGCGGCATTCGGACGGATCGGGCAGGTCGCGCGCAAGGTTGAGGGCCTTGTGGTCCGTTTGGACCGTGGGAGTTCGAATCTCCCTGGGCGCATAAAATCCCCGCAAATGCGGAGGTTTTTGCGGTCTGGGCATCCGTGCCGTCCTAGCCGGTGAGAACATGGGAACACGTTGCTGACAACATGGGAACACGGGTGGGAACATTTCAACCCGGGGGCAGAGCGGTGAGCGTCCACCTAGACCGCGGCGCATGGGTGGGTCCGCTGGCGCGACAACGGCGCGCAGCGCGCGCGTCGCTTCAAGACCGAGGCGGAGGCGCTCGCGTTCGACGAGCCCGTCTCGGAGGCTCTACACGCCTGGGCGGATCGTGGCGATCGACCTAGCCGACAGCCGGCTCGAGAGCGCCGTGCTGTTCGGCGCCGACACGACG
>DASQFQ010000218.1:0-3680 GCA_035633075.1 Solirubrobacteraceae bacterium
CCTAGACTCGTGGCCGTTCCCGCCACGTTTCGCCCGTCAAGGGCCAGGCGTCACGAGAAGGACCACCAGGTACGCAATTTCAGCGCCCGGAACCAGCGGTCCTCAGCGAGCGGCCCGGCGCACGCTCGCCGAGGCCGAAGCGCTCGGGCAGGGCCGCGCCGCCCGCCATCGCGCCTGCCATGCGCTCGGCCAGCGAGGGGCCGTGCTTGAAGCCGTGCCCCGATCCGCCGCCGAGCAGCCACACCGACCCGTGCTCGGGGTGCGGGGCCGCGATGAAGTGCGAGTCGGGAGAGAGCTCGTAGCGGCACGTCCGCGACTCGCGCAGCGGGGCCCGCGCGAGCGAGGGGAAGCGCGCCGCCGCGTAGTTGCGCGCCCAGCGCTCGTTGGCGGGGTCGGCCGGCGGGAGCGGAGCCTCGGGAGCGAGCGCCGGGCCCTCGGCATCCGGCGCCACCTTGACGCCGAGGCCGTCGAGGTCGCCGGTGCCGTAGACGGCGCCGTCGTAGTCCACCCAGCCCGGGGCGCGCGTCCACGCCTCCCCGCCGTCGAGGAAGAACAGGTCCTGCCGGGTGGTCCTCAGCGACACGACGCCCGGGAACAGGCCCGCGAGCCACCCGCCGCAGGCCCACACGACGGCGTCGGCCTCCAGCCGCCGGCCGTCGTGGAGTACGACCCGCGCGCCCTCGGGGCGGGCCGCCGACCGCTCGAGACGCGCGCCGAGCGCCACCGCACGTGCGGCGAGCGCGCGCGTCGCGCGCTGGGCGCGCAGCGCGCCGGCCTCGGGCTCGAAGAGCACGAACTCGAGGTCCTCGCCGCGGAAGTCCGGGAACAGCCTCGCGCCCTCCTCGGAGCTGAGTCGCGCGACGGGAATGCCCTGCTCGCGCAGCGTGCGCTCCGAGGCCGCCTCCCAGCCGTCGGAGCTGCGCGCGAACCAGGCCACGCCGCACTCCACGAGCAGCTCGGTCCCCGACTCCTCTTCGAGTTCACGCCACAGCGCGCGGGCGCGGCGGGCCGATGCCGTGTAGTCGCCGTCGTCGGCGTGCGAGCAGCGGATCAGCCGCGACTCTCCGCCCGAGCTCGCGCGGCGGTCGCCCGGCTCGAACTGGTCGATCAGCGTGACGGCGGTGCCGGTGCGCGCGAGCCACCACGCCAGCGAGGCGCCGAAGCTGCCGGCGCCGACGACGATCGCGGAGTCCATCGGCCGGGACGCTACCGTCCGGCCCACCGTGCTCGCGCTCGCCGCAGCCCTGGCCTCGACGCTCACCTTCGGCCACTCAGCCGAGGGCCGTCCGCTCGTGGCCGAGCGCGTCGGCGAGGGCCCGGCGCGCGTGCTGGTCGTGGGCTCGATCCACGGCGACGAGACCGCCGGCCACGCGGTCGTCGCCGCCCTGCGCCGCACCGGCCCGCCGGCCGGCGTCGAGCTGTGGCTCGTGCGTACGGTCAACCCGGACGGCGTCCGGCGAGCCACGCGCCAGAACGCCCGCGGCGTGGATCTCAACCGCAACTTCGCCCGGCGCTGGCGCGGCGGAGGGCGGCCGTTCGACACCTACCACCCCGGGCCGCGCGCGTTCTCCGAGGCGGAGTCGCAGTCCGTGCGGCGCCTCGTACGCCGGCTGCGGCCCGACGTGACCGTCTGGTACCACCAGCACCTGCGCCTCGTGAACCTCTCGCCGGGGTCGGACCCCGCGCTCGTCCGCGCCTATGCCCGCCGCGTCGGCCTGCCCGCGCGCACGCTGCCGAGCTACCGGGGCACGGCGACGAGCTGGCAGAACCACGCCTTCCCGCACACGAGCGCGTTCGTCGTCGAGCTGCCCGCTGGCCGGCTGAAGGCGCCCACCGCAGCGCGGCACGCGGCGGCCGTCCTCGCGGCCGGAGCCGCGGCGGCGCGGACGGCGGTGGCGCGCCGCCCGCGCATCGTGTCGCGGCCGATTCCCTTCGGCGCCGACCGCCGGCGCCAGATGCGCGCCTACGCGCGTCGCCACTACGGCCTCGACACGGAGCGCCTGACCGACCCCAAGGTCATCGTCGAGCACTTCACGGCCTCAGACACCTTCGCCTCTGCCTACAGCACCTTCGCCTCCAACGCTCCCGACCCGGAGCTGCACGAGCTCCCCGGGGTATGCGCGCACTTCGTCGTCGACCGCGACGGCACGATCTACCAGCTCGTCTCGCTCGGGCTCATGTGCCGCCACACGATCGGGCTCAACCAGGTGGCGATCGGCATCGAGCACGTGGGCCGCAGCGACGCGGAGGTCCTCGGGCGCCCGCGCCAGCTCGCCGCCTCGCTGCGGCTCACGCGCTGGCTGCGCGACCGCCACGGCGTCCGCCGCCGCGACGTCATCGGCCACGCCGAGAGCCTGTCGAGCCCGTATCACCACGAGCGCGTCGCGCGCCTGCGCAGCCGCACCCACGGTGACTTCGCCCCCGCCGCCATGCGGCGCTACCGTCGCCGGCTGTGACCGCGAGCCGGCAGATCCTGCTGGTCCGCCACGGCGAGACCGAGTGGAGCCGGTCGGGCCGGCACACGGGCACCACCGACGTCGAGCTGACCGAGGCCGGCCGCGCGGCGGCGGCGCGCCTGGGCGAGCGGCTCGCGGGCCGTGAGTTCGCGCTCGTCCTCACCAGCCCGCTCAAGCGCGCCCGCGACACCTGCGCGCTCGCGGGGCTCGGCGACCGGGCGGTCGTCGACGACGACCTCCGCGAGCTCGACTACGGCGACTACGAGGGTTTGACCACCCCTGAGATTCGCCGCACGCGCCCGGGCTGGGAGGTGTGGTCGGAGGGCTCGCCCAACGGCGAGACGGTCGCGCAGGGCGGCGAGCGGGCCGACCGGGTCATCGAGCGCGCGCTCGCCGCCGAGGGCGACGTCGCGCTGTTCGCCCACGGCCACCTGCTGCGCATCCTCGGCGCCCGCTGGATCGGCCTGCCCGCGGAGGCCGGCGGCCGGCTCGCGCTGTCGACCGCGGCGCTCTGCGTCCTGGGGTTCGAGCGCGAGCGGCGGGTGCTGTGGGGATGGAACGATCAGTCCGCCGGCTCGAGCAGCAGCGGGCGTGATCGGAGGGCTTGGGGCCCCTTGCGGTAGGAGCGGTCGATGCCGCACTCCACGAACGGCTCGCGAGCGGCGCCGAGAGCAGGAACGCGTCGATGCGCAGCCCCATCTTGCGGTGGAAGTGGCCTGGCGGTAGTCCCACCCTTCAGCGAGTTGACGTTCCAGCTGACGGGCGTGATCGCGGGAACGCGCCGACGACGGCCCCGTAGGCGAGGTGGTCGGCGACCTGCGGGAGTACGGGCAGGGCGTGGATGCGCGGGAAGCGCCGGCCGATGACGCCGAGGTCGAGCGCCGCGATAGCCATGCCGCCGAGCGCGCCCCAGGCGGCGCCGTTTCGCTCGGGCACCACGGTCCGCAGCACCGCGGCCCATCCGAGCGAGATCCCGAGGTGCGCGACCGTCGCGGCGGCGAGCAGGGGCAGCGTCCGCGTCTCGCGCGGCAGCAGCAGCGTGCCCGCCGCCCGCGCGCCCTCGAGCGGATCGCGGCGCGTGGCCAACGCGTGCACCGTCGAGGGGACGCCGCTGAGCATGGCGCCAGCCATGCCCGCCCGGACCACGTCGCCGATCCGGACCATTCCCAGGCTCACGCGTAGAACGGTACGGTGCGGCGCATGGACGCCGAGGCCACGTTCAAC
>DASQFQ010000219.1:0-6217 GCA_035633075.1 Solirubrobacteraceae bacterium
TGGCTAGAGCCTCGCGAGGCGCGTGGCCGCCTCGTCGATAACCTCGTCGCGCTTGCAGAAGGCGAACCGGACGAGTGACCCCGCGGGACGCGGGTCGCCGTAGAACACGGCGGTCGGGATGGCGACGACGCCGGCGCGCCCGGGCAAGTCGCGGCAGAACGCCGCCGCGTCCTCGTATCCCAGCGGCGTCACGTCGGCATTGACGAAGTAGGTCCCGGCGGGTCGGTGCACCTCCAGCCCGGCGCGCTCGAGGCCCGCGCACAGGCGGTCGCGCTTGGCCCGCAGCCCGTCGGCCAGCGCCCGGTAGTGGGCGTCGCCCAGCGCGAGCGCCACCGCGGCCGCGTGCTGCAGCGGCGTGCCGCCGGCGAAGGTGAGGAACTGCTTGGCGCCTCGCACCGCCGCCACGAGGTCGGCGGGGCCGGTGGCCCAGCCGATCTTCCAGCCGGTGACCGAGAACGTCTTGCCGACGGAGGAGATCGTCAGCGTCCGCTCCGCCATGCCGGGCAGCGTCGCGAGCGGGACGTGCTCGCCGTCGAAGACCAGGTGCTCGTAGACCTCGTCGGTCACCGCGAGGACGTCGCGCTCGCGGCAGGCGGCCGCCACCAGCTCGAGCTCCGAGCGCGAGAAGACCTTGCCGGTCGGGTTGTGCGGGCTGTTGAGGAGGATCAGCCGCGTGCGGTCCGTCATTGCGGCCTCGAGCTCGTCGGCGGCGAACCTCCAGCCGGGCGCGCGCAGCGTGACCGCGCGACGCTCCGCGCCCGCCAGCGCGATGCCGGCCGCGTAGGAGTCGTACCAGGGCTCGAAGGTGACAACCTCGTCGCCGGGGTCGCAGAGGCCGAGGAGGGCCGAGGCGATCGCCTCCGTGGCCCCGAAGGTGACGAGCAGCTCGGCGTCGGGGTCGAGCTCGAGGCCGTAGAAGCGCCGCTGGTGCTCGACGATCGCGCCGCGGAGCGCCGGCACGCCCGGAAGCGGCGGGTACTGGTTGGCGCCGCTGCGCAGGGCGGCGACCGCCGCCTCGAGCACGACCTCGGGCCCGTCCTCGTCGGGGAAGCCCTGGCCGAGGTTGATCGCCCCGGTCCGCTCGGCCAGCGCCGACATCTCCGTGAAGATCGTCGTGCCGAAGCCGGCGAGGCGGGCGGCCTGGTGGGCCATCGCTCCCGCGTCAGCCGGCGAGCGCCAGCTCGGGCCGGCGTTTCTCATAGCCCGCCGCGGTCTCGGTGAGGACATCGAGCATCGCCGCGGTGGCCGGCGAGCGGTAGCCACCACCGAGCGTTGCGGCGTGGATGCGGCGAATGGGCGTTTCCCGGCCGAGCGAGCGGATGACGATGTCGTCGCGGACCGTGGTGAGAGCGAGCTCGGCGATCAGCGCGACGCCGACCCCGGCCGCCACGAAACCCTGGATCGCCGCGTAGTCGTCGGACTCGAAGGCGATGCGAGGCTCGTACCCGGCGGCATGGCTCGCGCGGCGCAGCATCGCGTTGCAGGCGCAGCCGGGCGTGCCCTCGATCCACGCCTCGCCGGCGAGGTCGGCGAGGCGCAGATGGCGCTTGCCCGCCAGCGGGTGGTTCACGGACAGCGCGAGGTAGAGGGGATCGTCGAGCAGGTGGACGCGGTCGATGGCGACGTCGCCCGGCTTTGCGATGCCCTGCGCGTCGAAGGAGAGCGCGAGCTCGAGCTCGCCGCTCTTGAGCTTGGGTGCGGAGTCTTCGGGCTCAGCCAGAGAGAGGCTGAGCTCGACCGCCGGATGGCGCTTGCGGAAGGTCGCGATGGCCAGGGGCATCAGCGTCGCCCCCGCCGACTCGAAGGCGGCCATCCGCACGCGCCCGCCCCTCAACCCGGCGATCGCCTCGAGCTCGGCCTCGGCCTCGGCGAGTCGCCCGAGGATCGCCTCGGTGTGCTGGACGAGCGCGCGGCCGGCGTCGGTGAGGCGAATCCCGCGCGCGCTGCGCTCAACCAGGGTGGTGCCCGCCTCGCGCTCGAGCGCCGCGATCTGCTGGGAGATCGCGGACTGCGTGAACGACAGGGACTCGGCAGCCGCGGAGAAGGATCCGCGCTGGGCAACCTCGCGGAGAACCCGCATGCGGCGGACGTCGAGCATCAGTTGAACTTATACCGGTCCTGTCAAACGTTCACTTGAACTGATGAACGCGGTCCGTCACATTCTCTCTCACGAATCGTTCCTCCTCGGCGTTGGAAGGTCATGATCATGTCCCACACGCATCCCGATCACCGCTCGACCATCGTCATGCGGCCCGCCCGCGGCTCGGACGCCCCCGCGCTTGCGCGTCTCGCCGAGCTCGACTCGAAGCGCGCGCCCCGCGGCGACATCCTCGTCGCCGAGGTCGACGGAGTCATCGCCGCAGCCCTGCAGCTCGACGGCCACGTCGGGATCGCCAGCCCCTTCCGCCCCTCGGCCGACCTGCTGGCCCTGCTCGAGCTGCGCGCCGCCCGCGACTCCGAGCCGCCGCGCGGGCGCCGGCACCTGACGCAGCGCCTCGCCCTGCGAGCCGCCCCGTACAGCCGCGCGGCGTGAGCCCAGGCGAGGCACCGGACAGGTCACGTGTGGGCGCCGGGCGCCACGAAGCCAGGCATGTGCAGCTAGAGAACTGACCGCCGAGGCGGCGCGCGTCGCGGGCGCCGCCCCGCCGTCAACCCCTGAACGGCCGCTCGAACAGCGTCGACAGCACGATCTGGGTCTGCGTGCGGGTGACGCCCGGATGGTCGCGCAGGCGCTCGAGCGTCTCCTCGAGATGGGCGGTGTCGCGCGCCCGCAGGTGCACGATCGCGCTCGCCTCGCCTGCGACCGTGTAGGCGGCCTCCACCTCCGGGTGGTGCTCGACCGACTCCCGCACCTCGGCGGCCGCCATCCGCCCCTCGCAGAAGAGGGCCACGAACGCGTGCGTGCCCCAGCCATAGGAACCGGGGTCGACCTGGGCCGAATAGCCCCGGATCACCCCCTCGGCCTCGAGACGGTCGACGCGACGCTTGACCGCGGGCGCGCTGAGCGAGACGCGCAAGCCGATGCTCTGAAAGGAGCGCCGGGCGTCCTGACGGAGCAGCGCAACGATCTGCCGGTCGATGTTGTCCATGTGCCCGTCATTATAGGGTTCGGCGCAACGGATCGCGCTTGAGCGCCGCGCCCAACAGCGCAATCATTACGTAGCCGTCGTCGAGGTGAGGAAAACGTCCCATGAGCACGCAACCCGTTGTCGTTCCCCAGTCGACCGAGGACTTCATGCCGCTCCACGGCATCGACCACGTGGAGCTCTTTGTCGGCAACGCCAAGCAGGCCGCCTACTACTACACCTGCGCGTTCGGCTTCCGCGAGGTCGCCTACGCCGGCCTGGAGACCGGTCTCCGCGACCGGACCTCCCACGTGCTCCAGCAGGGGCGCATCCTCCTGGTACTCACGGGCGCACTGACCGCCGACCACGAGATCGGCGCCCACCACGCCCGCCACGGCGACGGCGTGAAGGTCATCGCCCTCTCGGTGCCCGACGCCGAGCACGCCTTCCGCACCGCCGTCGAGCGCGGAGCCGACCCCGTCCGCGAGCCCTGGGTCGAGTCCGACGAGCACGGGCGTGTCAAGCGGGCCACGATCGCAACCTACGGGGAGACCCTGCACACCTTCGTCGAGCGCGGCGACTACGCGGGGCCGTTCCTCCCCGGCTACGCGGCGCGCGAGGAGCCCTCCGAGGACGCCGCCCTGCTGGCCATCGACCACATCGTCGGCAACGTCGAGCTCGGCCACATGGACATCTGGGTGAAGTTCTACGAGGACGTCTTCGGCATGACCGAGATGCTGCACTTCTCCGACGAGGCGATCTCCACGGAGTACTCCGCGCTGATGTCCAAGGTCGTCACGGACGGCAACGGACGCGTCAAGTTCCCGATCAACGAGCCGGCGGAGGGCAAGCGCAAGTCCCAGATCGACGAGTACCTAGAGTTCTACGGCGGTCCCGGCGCCCAGCACATCGCCGTCGCCACGCGCGACATCGTGCGCACGGTGACGGAGTTGCGCGACCGCGGGGTCGAGTTCCTGGCCATTCCGGAGACCTACTACGAGGACGTGCCCGAGCGCATCGGCGAGATCGAGGAGTCCCTCGACGACCTGCGCCGCCTGGGCATCCTCGTCGACCGCGACGACGAGGGCTACATGCTCCAGATCTTCACCAAGCCCGTCGGCGACCGCCCGACGATCTTCTTCGAGGTCATCGAGCGCCACGGGGCTCGCGGCTTCGGCGAGGGCAACTTCAAAGCGCTCTTCGAGGCGATCGAGCGCGAGCAGGACTCCAGGGGGAACCTCTGATGCGCTACCACAAGATGGGCGACATCCCGCAGAAGCGCCATGTGCAGTTCCGCGAGAACGGCGAGCTGCTGGTCGAGGAGGTCCTCGGCTTCGAGGGCTTCTCGGGCAACGAGTCGATCCTCTACCACCTGTGGTCGCCGTGCCGGGTCAAGGACGTCGGCGACTTCGAGCCGATCGTGATCGAGGAGTGGGTGCCCGACACCCACGTCCACCGGCTCTCGAACACCATGGGGCTCGAGCCGCTCGGCGACCCGGTGCTCGGGCGCCGTGTCCTGCAGTTCAACAACGACGTCGAGATCGGCCTCTGCATCCCGGAGGCCGAGGCCGACTACTTCTTCCGCGACGGCGAGGGCGACGAGGTCGTCTTCGTGCACGAGGGCGGGGGCGTCCTGGAGACGGTGTTCGGCTCGCTGCAATTCCGCAAGCACGACTACGTCGTCATCCCGCGCGGCACCACCTACCGCTTCCGCTTCGACGGCCCCCAGCGGTGGCTGACCTTCTACACGCCGGGCGAGATCGAGACGCCCAACCGCTACCGCAACCGCTACGGCCAGTTGCTCGAGCACGCGCCCTTCTCCCATCGCGACTTCCGCCCGCCGGCGACGCTCGACACGCAGCGGGAGCGCGGCGAGTTCGACCTCAAGGTCCGCGTGCGCGGCGGCTATCAGGACTACGTCCTGGACTACCACCCCTTCGACGTCGTCGGCTGGGACGGCTACGTCTACCCCTACACGTTCAACATCGACGACTTCGAGCCCAAGGCGGGCCGCCTGCACCAGCCGCCGCCGGCGCACCAGACCTTCCAGGGCCCGAACTTCGTGATCTGCTCGTTCTGCCCGCGGATGCTCGACTGGGACGACAACGCCGTCCCGCTCCCCTACCACCACTCCAACCTGCAGTCGGAGGAGATGATCTATTACGTCGACGGGCAGTTCGGCTCCCGCAAGGGCGTCGACATCGGCGCGATCACGTTGCACCCGTCCGGCCTGCCCCACGGCCCGCAGCCCGGGCTGGTCGAGAAGGCGCTCGGGACCAAGCGCACCGAGGAGCTGGCGGTGATGTGCGACACCTTCCGTCCGCTCAAGCTGACCCCGCTCTCCCGCGACCTCGACGACCCGAGCTACGCGTACTCCTGGTATGAGGAGAGCTCGGACATGGCCACCACCACGATCACCTGAGCCCCCCCGCCTTCACCTGGCGTGACGGCGAGCGGACGATCCGCTTTGGCCGCGGGGTCGCGGGCGAGGCACTCGACGCGCTGGGCGGGCCCGGCTACGCGCTGCTGACCACGGAGCGTGCCCGCACGGTCGCACCTGCGGTCGTGGAGGCCGCGGGCGCCCTGCACCTGGTGGGCCCGGGCGTGGTCGACGAGCTGGCCGGCGAGCTGCGCGGCTCGGTCGCGCGCGAGCGGATCGTCGCCCTGGGCGGCGGCCGTGTGGTCGACACGGCCAAGGCGCTCGCCGCGGCGTCGGGCGGGACGCAGGTAGCCATGGCGATCCCGACGACCCTGTCGGGCGCCGAGATGACGCGGATCCACCGGCGCGCCCGCGGCGCGGACCAGCGTGCTCCCACGGTGCGCTGCCACGTCGTGGTCAACGACCCGGCGCTGTCGGCCTCCCAGCCGCTCGACCAGCTGGCGGCCAGCGCGCTCAACGCGCTGGGGCACGCCGTCGAGGGGCCGTGCACGCCGCTGACCAACCCGGTGGCCACCCTCGCCGCGCACGAGGCCGCGGGCCTGCTGGTGGGCGCCTTTCCTGCCGCGAAGGAGACCGATCGCGACGCGCTGGCGCTGGGCGCGCTGCTGGCCGGCTACACCATCGACTCGACGGGCTACGGCCTGCACCACGTCCTCGCCCAGACGCTCGTGCGGGTGGCCGGCGCCAGTCACGGCGCCGCCAACGCGGTGCT
>DASQFQ010000220.1:0-8790 GCA_035633075.1 Solirubrobacteraceae bacterium
CGCGCCAGCAGTCTCAGGCCGCCATGCAACGCGCCCAGGAGGGCGACGCCCGCATGGAGGAGCTGCGCTCCGAGCTGAACTTCGCGATCGCGACGCTCGACGAGCTAAAGGCCGGGCTCACCTCGGCCGGCCAGGCCGCGATCATCGCCCGCCGCGAGGCCGAGTCGGCCAAGCGCACGGTCACCGCCGAGAGCGAGCGCAACAACGAGCGTGTCACCGAGGTCTTCCGCGAGATCCTCGGGCTCGCGACGCGCGGCCCCGGCTCGGCCGGCGTCGGAGGCGTGCAGCGCCGTTCCGAGCTCGGTCAGTTGCGCGCCAAGCGCGAGAGCGAGATCGCGGCGATCCCCAAGCGCGACGCGCGCCACGGCTTCGACGACGCTCCGCATCCCATGGCCGTGGTGGCCCTCGACGGCAAGTTCAAGGAGCTCAACCCCGCCTTCACCAAGCTGGTCGGCTACCAGGAGCACGAGTTCACGAAGGCCGTGTGGCCCTCGGTGCACGACCGCACCGTCTTCGCCCAGCAGCAGGAGCACCTCCAGCGCATGGTCGCGGGCGAGCTGGACTCCGTCGCGTTCCAGAGCTCCTACATGCACAGCCAGGGCCTGATGGTCCCGGTCGACGGCGAGCTCAGCGTCGTCCGCGGCGACGACGGCGAACCCGCCTACCTGCTGCTGACGGCACAGGAGCGCTAGCCCGGCCCGGGGGTCTGACGGCGTCCGCCGGGGTCGCCCGCCAGAATGGGCGAGCAGATCGTGCCCCGCCGTCAGCCATCGAACCCCGAGCGCACCCCCGAGGAGCGCGCCCGAGCCGCCGCGGAGCGCGCAGCCCGCCGCGGCGTGAGCGCCCCCCCGCCCGAGACCTTCGCGGCATCGGCGCGCACCCGGCAGCCTCCCGTGGCGCCGCCGCCCACGGTGGAGCCTCCCGTGGCGCCGCAGCCCACGCCCGAGCCCGCCGAGCTCGAGCCGGCTCCTCGCGAACCCGAGACGGCCACGGCCGTCGCCACCCCCGCCGCGCCCAGCCGGGCACCCGCCCCGGCCGGGCTGCCGCCCCTCGCCAGGCGCCCGCCGGCGCGCCGCCAGCCGCACCAGCCGCGCGGCCGCGGCGGGCGCCGGGTGCTCGCGGTGGTCGCGCTGTTGGTCATCGCCGCGGCGCTGTACTTCATCAACTCGACCTTCCAGCCCTTCCACGGCGACCCGCGCGGGGCCGTCGCGGTGCGCATCCCGCCCGGTGTGGACGTGGCGGAGATCGGCCAGCGGCTCGAGCGCGCCGGGGTCATCGAGTCCGCCCGGCTGTTCGAGGCCAACGCCACCCTCACCCGCCGGCGCGGCAAGCTGCGCCCGGGCCGCTACCGCCTCCCTCGCGGCATGAGCAACGGCGCGGCCGTCGAGGCGCTGATGCAGGGTCCGGAGGCGAAGGTGGTGCCCACCTTCAGCCTCACGATCCCGGAGGGCCGCTCGCGACGCGAGGTGGTTCCCGTGATCGAGAAGAGCGGGGTGCGCGGGGATTACCTGCGCGCCACCTCGGGCCGGCGCTTCCTGCGCCGGGCGCACCGCCTCGGGGCCCCGCGCGGCACGCGCTCGTTGGAAGGCTTCCTCTTCCCGGCGACCTACGAGCTCATCGACGAGGCGACCGCGTCGGATCTCGTCGCCCGCCAGCTCGGCGCCTTCGCCGAGAACTTCCGCAAGGTCGAGCTCGGCACCGCGAAGCGCAAGAACCTGACCCGCTATGACGTGTTGATCATCGCCTCGATGGTGGAGCGCGAGGCCCAGCTCGCGCGCGAGCGCCCTCTGATCGCCGCGGTGATCTACAACCGCCTCAGGAAGGGCATCCCGCTGGGTATCGACGCGACGATCCGCTATCAGATCAACAACTGGTCGCGGCCCCTGCGCCAGTCCGAGCTCGCACGCGACACCCCGTACAACACGCGCACCCGGCGCGGGATGCCGCCCACGCCGATCGGCAACCCCGGGCTGTCGTCCATCCGGGCCGCCGCCAGGCCCGCGCGCGTGAAGTACCTGTTCTTCGTCCGCAAGCCCGGCAAGACCGGTGAGCACGCGTTCTCGAGCTCGGAGCGCCAGTTCGAGCGCGACGTCGCCCGCTACCAGGCCTCACGCGGCGGTTGACCTACCTCGGCGTCTGCGGGTGGCCCGTGGCCCACTCCCGCTCGCCTGCCATGCAGACGGCGGCGCTGCGCGCGTCCGGGCTGCACGGCTGGGAGTACCTGCGGCTGCCGCTGGCGCCCGAGCTGTTCGCGGAGACCGTCCGCGCGCTGCCCGCCGCGGGCTTCCGCGGGATCAACGTCACGATCCCCCACAAGGAGGTCGCCCTCGCACTGGCCGACGGCGCCAGTCCGGCCGCGCGCGAGATCGGGGCCGCGAACACGCTCAGTTTCGAGCCCGACGGCGCCATCTTCGCCGACAACACGGACGCGCCGGGGCTCATCGAGGCCCTGCCGGAGGGCGTGGATCCCGCGGGCCGCCGGGCGCTGGTGCTCGGGGCGGGCGGCGCGGGGCGCGCCGCCGTATGGGCCCTGCGCCGCGCGGGAGCCGACGTGACGGTCTGGAACCGGACCCCCGAGCGGGCCCTGGCCCTGGCGTCCGAGCTCGGTGTGCGGGCGGTGAGCGTCCCCGAGCCCGCGGAGATCATCGTGAACTGCACGTCGGTGGGCTTGGAGCAGAACATTGATCCGTTCAAGGCGCTTCCGCTCAAGGCCGATACTTTCGAAGTCGGAAGCTGCGTGATCGACATGGTCTACCGGCACGGCGGCACGCGGCTCCTCGAGGCAGCTTTGTCGAGAGGGGCACGCGGGGTCGACGGGCTGGAGGTCCTCATCGCACAAGGCGCTGCGTCATTTGAACGCTGGACCGGCAGGACGGCTCCACGCCACGCAATGCGGGAGGCCGTCACCACCTCGCCAATTCAATGAATCCTCCAGCACAGACCGGGGCAGCACCAGCCAAGTCCGCCAAGCGCGGAAAGGGCATCACCACGCCGTCACGGCGCGGCGGCTCAGGTCGCGTCCTCCCCGACGTCATCGTCGACCTCGGGTTCGTCGACCGCGAGGTCATGAACGAGGCGGTGCAGGCCGCCCACTCGGCGGGCTCGGCAGCCGAGCGCGTGCTGCTCGGCCAGGGCTCGATCACCGAGGACCAACTGGCCCGCGCGGTGGCCGAGCGCTTCGGTCTCGACCACGTGGACCTGCACAGCTACCGGGTCGACTCCGACGCCGCGAGGCTGGTGACGCCCGCCGCCGTCAGGCGCTACCAGGCGGTCCCGGTGGCCTTCGCCAGCGACCGGACGCTGCTCGTGGCGATGGCCGACCCCGCGAACGTCCTCGCGGTGGACGACATCGCCGTGATGACGGGCTACGAGGTGCGCCCTGCGGTCGCCTCGAGCGACGACATCGAATGGCTGCTCGAGCGCCTGGAGGATCCCGAGTACGCCCCGGCACTGCTCGACCTCGACGAGCCCGAGGACGAGGAGAGCCCGAACGGCACGGCTCAGGGCGCCTCGCAGGGCCCGACCTACGACCCGCAGAACACGCCCATCAACTTCGGCGCGAGCGGCGAGGACGCCTCGGTCATCGGCCTCGTCCACCGGATCATCACCGAGGCGGTCGAGCGCGGCTGCTCGGACATCCACTTCGAGCCCGGCGACGGCGACATGCGCGTCCGCTACCGCATCGACGGAGTGCTCCAGGACGCCGCCTTCGTGCCCGAGAGCGTCGTCCCCGCCGTCACCTCGCGCGTCAAGATCCTGTCCGACCTCGACATCGCCGAGCGCCGCGTCCCCCAGGACGGCCGCATCTCGCTCGAGCTCGAGGGCAAGCACATCGACCTACGCGTCGCCACGCTTCCGGCCGCCCACGGCGAGAACGTCGTCATGCGCATCCTGGACTCGAGCAAGGCGCTCGTCGCGCTGGAGTCGCTCGGCATGCTGCCGCAGGCGCTCGAGCGCTTCTCCAAGGCGATCGGCCAGGCCCACGGCGCCGTGCTCGTCACCGGCCCGACCGGCTCGGGCAAGTCGACGTCGCTCTACGCCGCTCTCAACGGCCTCAACACGGTCGAGAAGAACATCATCACGATCGAGGACCCGGTCGAGTATCAGCTCGAAGGCATCACCCAGGTCCAGACCAACCCGCGAGCCGGCCTGACCTTCGCGTCGGGCCTGCGCTCGATGATGCGAGCCGACCCCGACATCATCATGGTCGGCGAGATCCGCGACCGCGAGACCGCCCAGATCGCCATCGAGGCGGCGCTCACGGGCCACCTCGTGCTCTCCACCCTGCACACCAACGACGCACCGGGCGCAATCTCGCGCCTGATCGAGATGGGCATCGAACCGTTTCTGGTCGGCTCGGCCGTCGACTGCGTGGTCGCCCAGCGGCTTGCGCGCCTGCTCTGCGAGGAGTGCAAGCGCCGCACCACGCTCACCTCCGACGTCATGCGCGCCAACGGCTTCAACGTCGGCCTCGACCTCGAGGCCTACGAGCCGGTCGGGTGCGCGCGCTGCGGCGGGTCGGGCTACCGGGGCCGCGTCGGCCTCTACGAGGTCATGTGGGTGTCGGAGTCGATCCGCGCGATGGCCGTGGCCCGTGAGCCCTCGGAGACGATCGCCCACGCGGCGGTCCACGAGGGCATGATGCGCCTGCGTGAGGACGGCTTGGAGAAGGTCCGCCGGGGCCTCACCTCGATCGCCGAGATCGCCCGCGTGGCCGGCACCCGCTAGGGCCTCGCCGGGCTTCAGGTCGCGCAGGCAATTGCCGATAGATCCCTCGCTCATGAACTTCGACTTCTCAGAGATCCTCATCGAGGTCGTCAGGCAGAAGGCCTCCGACCTCCACCTCACCGCCGGCTCGCCGCCCATGCTGCGCAAGCGGGGCGGGCTCGTGCCGATGGAGGGTCTGCAGAACATGACCCCCACGGACGTGCGCGAGATCGTCTACACGATCCTCAACTCCACGCAGCGCCAGCGCCTGGAGACGGACTGGCAGCTCGACTTCGCCTACTCGGTGCCGGGCCAGGGCCGCTTCCGCGTCAACGCCTACTTCCAGCGCGGCTCCATCGGCGCCGCCTTCCGCCTGATCCCGAACGAGACGGTCCCGATCGAGAAGCTCGGCCTTCCGCCCGTCGTGCGCGGATTCGCCCGCAAGCCGCGCGGCATCGTGCTGGTCACGGGCCCGACGGGCTCGGGCAAGTCCACGACGCTGGCCTCGATCATCAACGAGATCAACGAGACGCGCGACGACCACATCCTCACCATCGAGGACCCGATCGAGTTCCTGCACACGCACAAGAAGTGCATCGTCAACCAGCGTGAGATCGGCACCGACGCGAAGTCGTTCGCGATGGGCCTGAAGTCGGCCCTGCGCCAGGACCCCGACGTGATCCTCGTCGGCGAGATGCGCGACATGGAGACGATCGGCACGGCGCTGACCGCGGCGGAGACCGGCCACCTCGTCTTCGCGACGCTGCACACCCAGGATGCGCCCCAGACGGTGGACCGCATCATCGACGTCTTCCCGCCCACGCAGCAGGGCCAGGTCCGCGCCCAGCTCGCTATCGGCCTACAGGGGATCGTCACCCAGACGCTCATCCCCACCGCCGACGGAAACGGCCGCTGCGTCGCAGCCGAGATCCTCGTCCCCACCCCCGGCGTGCGCAACCTGATCCGCGAGGGCAAGACCCACCAGATCTACTCGCTCATCCAGACCGGAGGCGCAAACGGCATGCAGACCATGGACGCGTCTCTCGCGGGCCTCGTGAAGTCCGGCCAGATCACCATGGCCGTCGCGGAGAGCTGCTCCTCGCAGCCCGCCGAGCTCCGGCGCCTGGTCGAGAACCGCGAGACCGGGCCTCAGCCGGTGGCAGCCTGATGGCCGCCGCGGCACCCACATTCACCTACAAGGCCGTCGACGGCGCCGGCCTTCCGCAGAACGGCGAGCTCAGCGGGATCAGCCACAAGGCGGTGATGGAGGAGCTGCGCAACCGCGGCCTCCAGGTCATGCGGCTCGACGAGAAGAAGAGCGGCATGAGCATGAACATCTCGCTCATGCCCAAGCGGGTCAAGGCGGCCGAGCTCACGGTCATGACCCGCCAGCTGGCCACCATGGTCTCCTCGGGCATGACGCTCCTGCGCTCCTTCTACGTGCTCGAGGACCAGGTCGAGAACCCCAAGCTGAAGGACACCCTCAGCGCCGTGCGCGAGGACATCGAGTCGGGCTTGAACTTCTCTGATGCGCTGGAGCGCCACCCCAAGGTCTTCAGCCCGCTCTACGTGGCCATGGTCCGCGCGGGCGAGACCGGGGGCGTGCTCGAGGAGGCGCTGGACCGCACCGCCGACCAGCTCGAGAAGGACGACTCGCTGCGCCGCCAGGTCAAGGGCGCAATGGCCTACCCGGCGGTCGTGCTGACCTTCGCACTGGGCACCCTGCTGGCGCTGATCGCCTTCATCGTCCCCGTCTTCGTCGGGATCTTCAAGGACTTCGGCGGCAAGCTGCCGTTCATCACCCAGATCACCGTCAACGCCTCCAACATCGTGACGAACTACTGGTACCTCCTCCTCATCGGGACGATCGCGCTCGTGGTCGGCTTCCGTAAGTGGAAGAAGTCCTCCTGGGGCCGCCCGCAGTGGGACCAGTTCCGCCTGCGCATCCCCGTCAACATCGGCAAGACCGTCCAGAAGATCGCCATGGCGCGCTGGTCGCGGACCTTCTCGGCGCTCTACTCGGCCGGCGTCCCGATCATGCAGGCCATCGAGGTGACCGGCAAGACGGCCGGCAACACCGTGGTCGAGCGCGCCATGGACCAGGTCATCGCCTCGGTCAAGTCAGGCGGATCGATCTCGGCGCCCCTGCGCGAGATCCCCATCTTCCCCGGCATGGTGGCCCAGATGATCGCCGTGGGCGAGGAGACCGGCAACCTCGACACGATGCTCACCAAGGTCGCCGACTTCTACGAGGACGAGGTCGCCGCCGCCATCAAGGCGATGACGTCCATCCTCGAGCCCGTGATGATCGTGCTCGTCGGCGCCATCGTCGGCTTCATCGTGGTCGCCATGTACATGCCGATGTTCAAGGTGTACGACGCGATCCAGTAGGTAGGGCCCTAGCCGGCCGGAGGAGCCTCGGCGAGAAGCCCGTCGAGGTCCAGCGAGCCGCCGAGCTCGGCCTTGAGGTGCCCGTCCTCGTCGCGCGGCCACTGCTCCACCGGACGGTCCCAGCACAGCTCGAGGTCGTTGCCGTCGGGGTCTGAGATGTAGATCGCCTCGTGGGTGCCGTGGTCGGTGCTCTGGCGGATCGGCCAGTCGACGGTGCGCAGGCGGCGCAGGGCGTCCGCGAGGTCGGCGCGAGTCGGATAGCGGATCGCGACGTGGTGCAGCCCCGCGACGCCGTCGGGCTGGGGCGGGCCGCCCCCCGACTTCCAGGTGTTGAACCCGAGGTGGTGGTGGTAGCCGCCGGCGGAGACGAAGAGGATGTCGCCGGTGGTGCCCCATCCCGGGACGTCGCGCGCCTCGGCGACCACCTCGAAGCCGAGCACGTCGACGTAGAAGCCGCGGACGCGATCGATGTCGCTCGTCCGCAGATGGACGTGGCCGATGGTCACGCCCGCGGCGATCGGCCGCGGGTTGGGCGCGAGGGGCCTGACGCTGCCCTGGGTGCTGCTGCTCATCGCGAGGCGTCTCCTATGGTGTTGGGGCGAATGCCGAGCACCGTGATCCTCGCACCCACAAGAGGCCGCCGATGACCGAGACCGACTCCGCCACCACCCAGACGACCGCGCCAGTCCTGCCCGCGACGCTGCGGCTGGGGCCCGTCCACCTGATCGTCACCGACCTCGACCGCTCGGTCGCGTTCTATCAGGACGCGATCGGGCTGCGGGTGCATCGGCGCGAGGACGCCATCGCCGCGTTGGGCGCCGGCGCCGAGGACCTCCTCGTGCTCGTGCGGGAGCCCCAGGCGCGCCGCGCCGGGCGCCATGCCGGGCTCTACCACGTGGCGCTGCTGCATCCGAGCCGCATC
The DNA here is from genome assembly GCA_035633075.1 of Solirubrobacteraceae bacterium. GTDB lineage: Bacteria > Actinomycetota > Thermoleophilia > Solirubrobacterales > Solirubrobacteraceae > DASQFQ01. Next base: position 8,021 of record DASQFQ010000220.1, read on the forward strand.
GAGCTTGCGCGCGCCGCGCTGCGCCTGGTCGCCACGGGGACGCCGATCAGCGGCGCATCCGACCACGGGATCTCGGAGGCCATCTACCTCCCGGACCCCGATGGCAACGGCCTCGAGCTCGCGGCCGACCGGCCGCGGGCCGAATGGCCCGATCTCGGCAACCTGGCCGCCGGCCCGCTCCCCCTCGACGTCCAGCGCCTGCTCGGCCTGGTGGCCGGCGAGGAGCGGTGCCACCACGCCGACCCGGAGCTGTCGGTGGGCCACGTCCACCTGCACGTCGGGAGCATCCAGGAGGGGCTGGGCTTCTACCGCGACGTCATCGGCTTCGAGGTGATGACGCTGATGCCTAGCGCGGCGTTCGTCGCGGCGGGCGGCTATCACCACCACCTCGGCTTCAACACCTGGCGTGGGGAGGGCGTGCCCCGCGCGCCGGCGGACACCGTCGGGCTGCGCCACTGGACCGTCGAGCTCGACGCGCCCGCCGTGGCGGCGCTGCGCGCCCGGGCGGCAGCGGCCGGGCTCGCTTTCGAGGAGCTCGACGAGGGCATGCTGCTGCGCGACCCGTGGGGAACCGCAGTGCTGGTCCGCGGCTTGCCCTAGTCCGGGGCGGCTGCCTCGCCGAGCAGCCGCTCCACTACGAGGACGTCCTTCCACTCCCCCTCGAGCCGCCCGTGGCGGCGGTGGACGCCGACGTCGTCGAACCCCGCGCGGTGCGCGAGGGCGATGCTCGCCCCGTTGGTCGTGAACAGCCGGCCGAGGAGCTTCCAGTA
>DASQFQ010000221.1:0-7554 GCA_035633075.1 Solirubrobacteraceae bacterium
CCGCCCGCTCCTCTTCGAGCTCGGCGCGCGCCGATTCCAGCGCGGCCCTCTCGGCCTGCCGTGCGGCGCGCTCGGCCGCCAGGTTCGCCTCGAGGCCGACGAGGGCGGAGTGGCCGCGGTCCAGCGCGACGGTGAGGGCCGTGCGAGCGGCTCGCTCGCGGTCGATCTCGGCATCCAGCGCGGCCCGGGCGACCGCCTCGGCACGCAGGCCGGCCTCAGCCGCCGCGGCTGCGGTGCGGGCGGTCTCGAGGTCGGCTCCGACCGCCACGCGCGCGGCGCGCTCGGCCGCCAGGGCCGACTCGAAGCCCGCTGCCTCCTCGCGGGCGGCGGCGAGCTGGCCCAGCACGCGGTCGAGCTCGGCCCGCGTCTGGGCCAGCTCGGACTCGCGCTCGGCCAGCCGGCGGCGCGTCTCCTCGTGGGCGCCGCGCTCGCTCGCAAGGGCCTGCGCCGCATCGGCGGCCCGAGCCTCCAGCCGGGCGCGATCGGACTCGTGCTCGGCCTGGTCCTCGGCGAGACGGCGCGCGAAGTCGCGCCGCGCCTCGTCGAGCGCCGTGGCAGCGGAGACCGCCTGCTCGCGGGCGCGGCCGAGCTCCGCGGCCAGCTGCTCACCGCGGCGCCGCGCGGCCTCGAGCTCGGCGACGCGCCGCTCCAGCTCGGCGCGCAGCGGCCGCGCGGCGAGCTGCTGCCCCTCGACGACGCGCAGGCGCACCGCGTCGCTCGACCGGGCGATCTCGGCCGTGCGCATCTGCAGCCGCCACTCGCGTGCCTGCATGCGGGCATGCGCCGCCGCGCCGAGAGCATCGGCGAGCGCGCGGCGCCGGTGCTCCTCGCGTGCCGCCGCCTCGGGCTCGGCCGCCGCGGGTGCCGCCTCGAGCGTCCGCAGCTGCTCAGCCAGGCGGTCGCACTCGGCCGCGAGCGCCGTGGCGCGCTCCTCGAGCTCGCTGCCGCGCAGCTCGAGCGCCTCGACCGCACGCAGTGCCTCCGTCGCCACGCGGGCGTGTGCCTGCTCTGAGCCCTCGGCGCGGCGGGCGCGGCGCTCGGCCATGACGGCGCGATCGATAACCTCGCCGCTGGGCTGGGGCTCGAGCCGCTGCGGCCCTCCCGGCTCGCCGTCATCGAGGCCCGACGGGAGCGGCAGCGCCGAGCGCTCGCCGCTCTCCCACTGAAGCCAGAGCTCACCGCGCAGGGCATCCGCGGGCGCCAGGTACGCGCCGCGCCAGACGCCCCCCTCGCGGCCCGCGGGCGCATCCGGCAGCGACTCGAAGCGCTCGACCCCCGCGGCGCCCCGCGCGCACAGGGCCGGCAGGCCGACGGGGCGCTTGGCGTCCGGGGCCCAGCGTGCGCGCACGCGCACGAGCCCCGTCTTGCTCCCCGACGGCAGCCACTCGACGGCCTCCAGCGTGAGGCCCTCGAGCACGGAGGTGGAGGACGGCCGGAACTCGGGCACCGCGCCGGATCGTCCCAGACGTGTCGGCGGCTGAGGCAGGGCTGCCGCGGGCGCTGACCTTCTTCCTCGGCGACCTGAGCTTCGGATTGCTCGGACCGCCCCGTGAGCTGATCGCGCTAGGGGCTACCAGTCGTCGTCGAGCGAGTTGCGCTTGGCGACCGCGAGGCCCACCCCGACGAGCAGCGCGACGAGGGCGCCCGCCAGCACGGGCACCGGGACGTAGGTCGGGCCGTACTTGCGGCGCAGGAACGTCTTCGCCGCCTTCCAGACCACCATGCCAAGCAGCTTGTAGAGCATGGTGACTCTCCTACCCCTCGTCGGGCACCCGCACGCGCCGGGCCATCCGCGACTGCAGGGTCCAGATCTCGATGAAGCCCGGGGACGCCTCCTGGGAGAACAGGCCGCCCGACTCCGCGAAGGTCGCGAGCTGGGCGTCATAGACGGCGTGCGGGCTCTCGCGGGTCACCACGCGCGCGTGGCCCTTGAAGAGCTTGAGCCCGATCGTCCCCGTGACCCGCTCGTTGACGCGCTCGATGTAGCCCTCGATGTCGGTCCGCAGGGGCTCCCACCACAGGCCGGCGTAGACGAGATAGGCCCACTTCTGGTCGAGCGAGGGCTTGAACTGGTTCTGGTGGATCGTGCCGCAGAGGCGCTCGAGCTCCCGGTGCGCCGGGAGCAGGATCGCGGCCGCCGGGACCTCGTAGATGTCGCGCACCTTCAGGCCGACGATGCGGTCCTCGATGTGGTCGACGATCCCCACGCCGTGGCGGCAGCCGATCTCGGCCGCGCGCTCGATCAGCTCGACCAGACCGAGCCGCTCCCCGTCGAGGGCCACCGGCACCCCGCGCTCGAAGCGCACGGTGACGACCTGAGGCTCGTCGGGCGCAAGCTCGGGCCGCGTGACGAGCTGGAAGACGTCGTCGTCGGGTGCGTGGGAGAGGTCCTCGATCCACTTGCCCTCCGATGAGCGGCCCCACAGGTTGTCGTCGATCGAGTAGGGCGCGCTCTCGGTGCCCCCCTTGACCGGGATCCCGTGCTTGCGCGCATAGGCGATCTCCTCGTCGCGCCCCATCTGCCACGACCGCACGGGCGCGATCACCTTCAGCTCCGGGGCGAGCGTGGCGACGGTGCCCTCGATGCGCACCTGGTCGTTGCCCTTGCCCGTGCAGCCGTGGGCGATCGTGTCGCAGCCCGTGCGGCGCGCGTACTCCACCGCGAGCTTGGCGATCAGCGGCCGGCCGAGCGCGGTGAACAGCGGGTAGCCGTCGCCGTAGTCGGCGTTGGCCCGGATCGCCGGGAGGACGTACTCGCTCGCGAACTGCTCGCGCGCGTCGACGACGTGGCACTCGAGCGCGCCGAGCCGCAGCGCCTTGCCCTTGACGACCTCGTAGTCCTCCCCCGGCTGGCCGAGGTTGACCGTGAGGGCGACGACCTCGGCCTCGTACTCGTCCTGGATCCACTTCAGCATCACGCTCGTGTCGAGGCCGCCCGAGTAGAGCAGCAGCACCCGCCCGACCTCGCCGGGCTGGGCGAGGTAACTGGCGACGCGCGTCGCCTGCGGATCGGCGACGCGGTGGACCTCGGTACGGGTGGGCTCGCGCGGCTGGTCGGTCACGGCGGCGAAGCCTACGCGGGCAGCAGCGCGCGCAGACGGCCGAGCGCGTCGAGGATCTGCTCCTCCTGCACCACGAGGGGCGGCAGGAAGCGCAGCGTGCCGGGGCCGGTGGCGTTGATCACGAGACGCTGCTCGGCGAGGGCGCGGCGCGCCACGTCCGGCGCCTCGGCGGCCACCTCGGCGGCCACCATCAGGCCCCGCCCGCGGACCTCGGTGACGCCGGTCAGCTCGCGCAGGCCCTCGGCCAGCAGGGCACCCATCTCGTCGACGTGCTCGAGGACGCCCGAGTCGTCGATCACGTCCAGCGCTGCGTTGGCCGCCGCCGCGACCACCGGCCCGCCCGCGAACGTGGAGCCGTGGTCGCCCGGCGCGAAGACGTCGCCCCAGCGTGGCGCCGTCACCAGCGCGCCGATCGGCAGGCCGCCGCCCAGCCCCTTGGCGAGCGTCATGAGGTCGGGCGTCACGCCGAGGTGCTCGTACGCCCACAGCGTGCCGGTGCGCCCCATGCCGGTCTGGACCTCGTCGAAGATCAGCAGGGCGCCGTGCTCGTCGCACGCCGCGCGCAGCTCCCGGGCGATCTCGGGCGCCAGCGGGTGAACGCCCGACTCGCCCTGGATCACCTCGACGATCACCCCCGCGACGTCGGGCCCGACCGCCGCGGCGGCGCGCTCGGGCGTCACCGGCGCAAAGCCGGGCACCAGCGGCGCGAAGGGCGCCTGCTTGGACTCCTGGGGCGTGGCCGACAGCGCCCCGTAGGTGCGGCCGTGGAAGCCGCCGTGCAGCACCACGAAGCGCCCGCCGGGACGCGCCTTGCGGGCGAGCTTGATGACCGCCTCGTTGGCCTCGGCGCCGGAGTTGGCGAAGTAGACCTTGCCGCCCAGCGAGCGCGCCGCAAGGCGCCCGGCGAGACGCACCATCGGCTCGGTGTAGAAGAGGTTGGAGACGTGCATGAGCCGCGCGGCCTGCTCCTGGACGGCGGCCACCACGTGCGGGTGGCAGTGGCCCGTGTTGCAGACGGCGATCCCGCTGAGGAAGTCGAGGTACTCGCGCCCCTCGGAGTCCCACAGCCGCACGCCCTCGCCGCGCACGAACTCCAGGTCGGTGCGCGCGTAGCTGGGGATCAGCGAGCCGGTCATCGCGCCGGCCGGACCTTGGTGCCGATGCCGGCGTCGGTGAACAGCTCGAGCAGCAGCGAGTGCGGGACGCGCCCGTCGACGATGTGCGCGAAGGTCACACCGCCGTGGATGGCGTCCAGGCAGGCGGCGAGCTTGGGGCGCATCCCCCCCGCGACCGCCGGCAGGGCGGCCTCCACCTCGTCTGCGGAGGTCTCCGAGACCACCGAGTCGGGATCGGCGGGGTCGCGCAGCCAGCCGCCGACGTCGGTGAGGAAGATCACCTTGTAGGCGCCCAGCGCGCGCGCCACCGCCCCGGCCGCGGCGTCGGCATTGACGTTGTGGGAGCGTCCGGTGCGGTCGGCGCCGACCGAGGCGATGACCGGGATGTAGTCCTCGGCGATGTGCTCGATTACCGATGCGTCGACGCGCTCGATCCGCCCGACGAAGCCGATGTCCTGGCCCTCGGGGCCCTCCATTGTCGCCACCCGGAACAGCAGGCCGTCGTCGCCGCAGAGCCCGACCGCCGGCTGCCCGTGGCGGTTCAGGCGCAGGACGATGTCCTTGTTGACCTTGCCGACGAGCACCATCTTGGCCACCTCGACGGTGTCGGCGTCGGAGACCCGCAGGCCGCCGACGAACTCGACCGGCATGCCGAGGCGCTCCATGTACTGGGTGATCTCGGGCCCGCCGCCGTGAACCACGATGGGGTTCAGCCCGACGTACTTGAGCAACACGACGTCGCGCGCGAAATCCTCGCGCAGCTCCGGGTCGTTCATCGCCGCGCCCCCGTACTTGATGACCACGGTCTTGCCGTGGAACTCCCGGATGTAGGGGAGCGCCTCGAGGAGGGTGCCGATTCTGTCCAGCCCGCCTCCGGCGGGCGGCCGCCGCTCCGCTTCGCTCCGCTCGCTCACGTCGTGTACTCCGCGTTGATCGACACGTACTCGTGGGAGAGGTCGGAGAAGAAGACCTCGGCCTCGGCCCCCTCGCCGGGCAGGCCGACGGTGTACTCGACCTCGTCGCCGGCCACCGCCCGCGCGAGCGCCGGCGCGTCGTGCGGGACCGCGGTGCCGCCGGCGCAGACCTGGACGTCCTCGATCCAGATGTCGAGCGGGAGCGGGGCCGCGTCGTGCACGGCGCCGCCGACCGCCTGGGCGATCCTGCCCCAATTGGGGTCCCCGCCGTGCAGCGCCGCCTTGACCAGTGGGGAGTTCGCCACCGCCCGCGCGGCGCCCGCCACCGTCGGCTCGTGGCCGCCGTGGACGACCACCCGGCCCACCCGTCGCGCCCCTTCGCCGTCGCGCACGATCAGCAGGGCGAGGCGGCGCAGCAGCGCGTCCAGCGCCTCGCCGAAGCGCAGCTCGTCCTCCGACTCGGGGGCGACCGCCACCCCGCTCGCCCCGGAGGCCATGAGGATGACCGTGTCGTTCGTGGAGAGCTGGCCGTCGACCGAGATGCGGTCGAAGGAGCGCTTGACGCACACGCCAAGCAGCAGGTCGGCGGTCTCGGGGGCGAGTCCGGCGTCGGTCTGCACGAAGCACAGCATGGTCGCGAAGGCGGGCGAGATCATCCCGGCGCCCTTGGCCTGAGCGGTCAGCCGCACGCCGCCGCTCGGCAGCCACACGTCGAGCGCGAGGCGCTTGGGGAAGGCGTCGGTGGTGCGGATCGCGTCGCCGAAGGCCACGTCGCCGTCGGGCGCCAGCTTCTCGCGTGCGGCGAGGATGCCCTTGACGACGGGCTGGTCGGGGAGCGGGACGCCGATCACGCCGGTGGAGGCGACCGCCACCCGATCGGGCTCGACGCCGGTCGCCATGGCAGCGGCGCCCTGCATGCGGGCGGCGTCGTCGAGCCCGCGGCGGCCCGTGGCGGCGTTCGCGTTGCCCGAGTTGGCGGCCACAGCGCGCAGCCCGTCGAGCCGGCAGCGCTCCTGGCAGAGCAGGACGGGGGCGGCGAGGACGCCCGAACGGGTGAAGCGCGCCGCGCTCACGGTGTCAGGGGCGTCGGAGACCAGCAGCCCGAGGTCGGGCCCGCCGCTGGGCTTGAGGCCGCAGGCCACTCCAGCGGCCCGGAAGCCGGCGGGCAGCCCGCCCGCGACCTCGGTGACGTGCTCGGGCCATTGCACCCAGCGCGAGCTCATCCCAGCCCATCGGACTCGTCGCGACCGAACATGAGGTTGAGGTTCTGGACCGCCTGCGAGGCCGCGCCCTTCCACAGGTTGTCGATCGCGGCGAACACGAGTATCCGCCCCGTCCGCCGGTCGGGATGGACCGAGATGCGGCAGTAGTTGGTGTCGCGCACGTCGAGCACGCCGGGCGGGCCGAGCCGCACCTCGACCCACGGCTCGTCCGCGTAGGCGGCGTCGAAGAGCTCCGCCAGCGCGCCGTCGTCGATCTCGCGAGCCGGGGTGACGTAGCAGGACACCAGCTCGCCCTGGGCGAGCGGGACAAGGTGCGGCGTGAAGGTGATCGGCAGCGTGGCGCCGAGCGTGGCGAGCTCCTGCTCGATCTCGGGGATGTGTCGGTGGCGCTCGACCTTGTAGGGGGTGACGTTCTCGTCGGCCGAGACGTAGTGGGTGCTCACGCTCGGCTCGCGTCCGGCGCCCGAGACGCCCGACTTCGCGTCGATCACCACGTCGCCGATCAGGCCCTCGCGGGCCAGCGGCGCAAGGCCGAGGAGCACCGCGGTCGGGTAGCAGCCGGGGTTGGCGACGAGCTGCGCCCCGGCGATCTCGTCGCGCCGCAGCTCGGTGAGCCCGTAGACCGCCTCGTCGATGAGGGCCGGCGCGGCGTGCGGCCCGTACCACTCCGCGTAGACCGCGGGATCGCGCAGGCGGAAGTCCGCCGAGAGGTCGACCACGCGGACGCCGCGCTCGCGCAGGGCGGCGACAGCAGGGGCCGACGCGCCGTGGGGCCAGGCCACGAGGGCGGCGTCAACCTCCGCGTGGACGTCCACATCGAAGTCCTCCAGCACGAGCGGGACGCGCGTGCGGGGATGGATCACCTCGAGCGCCACGCCCGCGTCCGAGCGCGCCGTGACGTGCGCGAGCTGGAAGTGGGGATGGCGATAGACGAGCATGGCGGCGAGCGCCCCCGCGTAGCCCGACGCCCCGAGGACGGCGACGTCAGCCACGGAGCTGCGCTCCGAGGCGCTCGGCGAGCTCGGCGACGATCTTCTCGCGCCGCTGGGCGACCTCCTCGTCGGTGAGCGTGCGATCGGGTGCGCGGAACTCGAGGCGCAGGGCCAGCGAGGCCCGGCCCTCCCCCACCTGGGCGCCGCGGTAGACGTCGAAGACCTCGGCGCGCCGCAGCAGCGCACCGCCGGCCTCGCGCACCACCTCCACCACGAGCGCGGCGGCGACGTCGTCGGGCACCGTCACC
>DASQFQ010000222.1:0-2638 GCA_035633075.1 Solirubrobacteraceae bacterium
GGGCGTCGAGGTCGGGAACCTGATGCGCGGTGCGCAGGTTGGGCATGCCGACTGCCCTCCTTGTGGAGGACGGGAGAAGCTGGGGGGCCCGGACTTGAACCGGGACCGGAGCTTCCAAAGAGCCCAGTGCTGCCGATTACACCACCCCCCAACGGCGGCGATTCGCGCCCCGATACTACGATGCCCCGGTGGCCGCTCCCACCGTCGTGATCCTCGCCGCCGGCGAGGGGACCCGGATGCGCTCGGACCTCCCGAAGGTCCTGCATCCGATCTGCGGGCGGCCGATGATCCTGTGGTCGGTGCTCGCCGCGCGGGAGGCCGGGGCCGGGAAGGTCGTCGTGGTCGATGGGCCCAAGCGGGCGCTGGAGGCCCACCTGCCCGAAGGAGTCGCCGTGGCGGTTCAGGAGCAGGCGCTCGGAACCGGGGACGCGGTGAGGGCAGCCTCCAGCGAGATCGACGCCGGTGCCGCCGTGCTCGTCCTCTGCGGCGACGTGCCGCTCATCACCGCGGAGGCGATCGCGGCGCTGGCGCGGGCGCACGAGCAGTCGGGCGCGGCGGGCACCATGGCGACGATGGAGCTCGAGGACCCCGCGGGCTACGGGCGCGTGATCCGGGCCTCCGACGGGAGCGTCGAGCGCGTGGCGGAGACCAGGCGCCCGGGCGACGCGAGCACCGAGGAGATGGCGATCCGGGAGGTCAACACCGGCATCTTCGCCTTCAGCGGCGGCGCGCTCCTCGAGGCCCTCGAGCGGCTCGATGCCCGCAACGCCCAGGGCGAGCTCTACCTGCCCGACGTGCTGCCGCTCCTGCGCTCGGTCGGGCGGTCCGTGGGCGCCCACGTCGTCACGGACTCCACGCTGACGCTGGGGATCAACGACCGCGTGGCGCTGGCCGAGGTCCGGGCGCTCGCGCAGCGGCGGATCGTGGAGGCACACCAACGCGCGGGCGTGACCGTGGTCGACCCCGCGAGCACGACGATCGAGGCCGAGGTGACGCTCGGCCGGGACACGATCGTCGAGCCCTCCTCATTCCTGCGCGGCGCGACGGGGGTGGGCGAGCGCTGCTCCATCGGCCCGCTCACCACGCTGATCGACACGACGGTCGGCGACGAGGTGACGATCCCGCACTCCTACGTCAACGGCGCCGAGCTGGGCGACCGGGTCAGCGTCGGCCCGTTCGCGTACCTACGCCCCGGCGCGAGGCTGCGCGCCGGTGCCAAGGCCGGCACGTTCGTGGAGATCAAGAACGCCACCGTGGGGGAGCGGAGCAAGGTCCCGCACCTGTCCTACATCGGCGACGCCGACATCGGCGAGGGCTCGAACATCGGCGCGGGCACGATCACCGCCAACTACGACGGCCGCGCCAAGCACCGCACGGCGATCGGCAGCCGCGTGCGGGTGAGCGTCGGCACGACCTTCGTGGCCCCGGTGAGCGTCGGCGACGACGCCTACACGGGCGCCGGCTCGGTGATCACCGAGGACGTCCCGCCCGGCGCGCTGGGCATTGCGCGCGAGCGCCAGCGCAACCTCGAGGGCTATGCGCAACGCGCCGCCCGGAAAGAGCGGTGAGCCGCGGCGTGCCGTCGGGCGGTCTGCGTACACTGCGCCCTGCGGTGAGCGCGCTGGATCCCCATCCCGCCCCGGCTACCTCGCTCGAGCTCGAGTACGACAAGCGGCTGATGCTGTTCTCGGGCCGCGCGAACCCGGAGCTGGCCCACAAGATCGCCGGCAAGCTCAACGTCGACCTCGGCGGCGTCGAGCTCAAGACGTTCGCCGACGGCGAGGTGTACTGCCGCTATCTCGAGTCGATCCGCGGGGCCGACGTCTTCATCGTCCAGCCCACCTGCGGGAACCCGCGCACGGGCATGTCGCCCAACGACTCGCTCATGGAGCTGCTGCTGATGATCGACGCCGCGGTGGGCGCCTCAGCACACCGCGTCATCGCCGTCACGCCATGGTTCGGCTACTCGCGCCAGGACAAGAAGTCCGCTCCGCGCGAGCCGATCTCCGCGCGCATGGTCGCCCGCGCGCTCGAAGCGACAGGGGCCGACCGCGTCCTCACGATGGACCTGCACGCCGGGCAGATCCAGGGCTTCTTCCAGAAGCCGGTCGACCACATGACCGCGCTGTTCATGCTCACGCAGTACTTCTCCGACCTGCGGCTCGAGGACCTCGTGGTCGTCTCGCCCGACGCCGGCCGCGTGAAGCTGGCCAAGAACTTCGCCTCGAAGATCGGGGCCGAGCTCGCGATCCTCAACAAGGAGCGCCCTGCCCAGCAGGTCGCGGAGATCGGCTACGTGATCGGCGAGGTGCAGGGCCGCACGGCCGTGCTCGTCGACGACATGATCGGCACCGCCGGCACCCTCAGGGCCGCCGCCCAGACGGTGATGGACGAGGGCGCCGCGAGGGTGTACGCCGCCGCTACGCACGCCGTCTTCTCGGACTCCACCTACGAGAACCTCGCGTGCGCGGACTTCGAGCAGATCGTGGTCACCGACACGATCCCGCTGCGCCCGGGAGCCCCCGAGAACGTACGCGTGCTCTCGTGCGCGGACCTGCTCACCGACTCCGTCCGGCGCATCTTCACCGACGACTCCGTCTCCGAGGTCTTCGGCGGCGAGAACCAGCTGTTCTAGCCC
>DASQFQ010000223.1:0-3008 GCA_035633075.1 Solirubrobacteraceae bacterium
GACCCACGGGGCGTTCGGAGCGCTTGCCTTCGGGATCGGCACGAGCGAGGTCGAGCATGTCCTGGCCACCCAGTGCCTCGCCCAGAACAGGCCCGCCTCCATGCGCGTCCGCTACGAGGGCGGGCTGGGCTTCGGCGTCACTGCCAAGGACCTGATCCTCGGCACCATCGGGCAGATGGGGACCAACGGGGCCGCCGGCCACGTCGTCGAGTACGCCGGACCCGTGATCGAGGGACTCTCCATGGAGGGCCGCATGACCATCTGCAACATGACCATCGAGGGCGGCGGCCGCGCGGGCATGATCGCGCCCGACGACACGACGTTCGAGTGGATCGAGGGCCGCCCCGGCGCCCCGGAGGACCTCGACGCGGCAGTCGAGGACTGGCGGTCGCTGCGAACCGATGCCGGCGCGAGCTTCGACCGCGAGATCGTCGTCCACGCCGCCGCGCTCGGCCCGCTGGTCACCTGGGGCACTACGCCGGCGATGGTCGCGCCCGTGACCGAGGCGGTGCCCGAGCCCCGCAGCGAAGGCGACGAGCGCGCGCTGCGCTACATGGGGCTCGAGGCCGGCACGCGGATCGAGGACATCCGGCTTGACCGCGTCTTCATCGGCTCCTGCACCAACTCGCGCATCGGCGACCTGCGCGCCGCCGCCGAGGTGGTCGCCGGGCGCCGCGTGGCCGAGGACGTCCGCGCCATGGTCGTTCCAGGCTCCCAGCAGGTGGCGATCCAGGCCGAGGCCGAGGGGCTCGACGAGGTCTTCCGTGCCGCGGGCTTCGACTGGCGCACCGCCGGGTGCTCCATGTGCCTCGGGATGAACCCCGACATCCTCGCCCCCGGCGAGCGCTGCGCGTCGACCTCGAACCGCAACTTCGAGGGGCGCCAGGGCCGCGGCGGCCGCACCCACCTAGTCTCACCGCAGATGGCCGCGGCTGCCGCCGTTGAGGGCCACTTCGTCGACATCCGGACCTGGAAGCCGTGATGGAGCCCCTCCGCCTCGTCGCCGGACCCGTCAGCGTGCTCGACCGCGCCGACGTGGACACCGACCAGATCATCCCCAAGCAGTTCCTCAAGCGGGTTGAGCGGACCGGCTTCGGCCAGTTCCTCTTCCACGACTGGGCTCAGCAGGACGGCTGGGACCTGCCGCCCAACCCGATCCTCGCCACGGGCGCGAACTTTGGCTCGGGCTCCAGCCGCGAGCACGCGCCGTGGGCCCTGCAGGACTACGGGTTCCGCGCTGTCGTGGCGCCGTCCTTCGCCGACATCTTCTTCTCCAACTGCACCAAGATCGGGCTGCTGCCCGTCGTCCTCCCGGAGCCCGAGGTGCGGGCGCTGATGGAGGCGGGCGAGGCCGAGGTCGACCTCGAGGCGCTCGAGGTGCGCTTCGGCGGCCGGGGGGTGCCCTTCCAGCTCGACGCGGAGACCCGCCGCCGGCTGCTCGAGGGGCTCGACGACATCGATCTCGCGCTGATGGAGTCCGCGGCGATCGACGCCTACGAGCACGAGCGCGAGCGCAACGGGCCGGACACTCTCGCACTCTGATGCCGATCGGTTCGACGCCGTGGTCGGCGCAGGCAGGCGCATGCGGAGCAGGCGCGCTGTGACGCGCGTCGTCACGCTGCCCGGCGACGGCATCGGCCCCGAGATCATGGCCGCGGCCGTGCGGGTGCTCGACGCCGTGGGGCAGTTCGAGTACGAGCAGCGCCCGTTCGGCGGGGCCGCGATCGATGCGCATGGCACGGCGCTGACCGACGAGACGCTGGCCGCCTGCCGCGATGCCGACGCGGTGCTGCTGGCCGCGGTCGGGGGTCCGAAGTGGGACTCGACCGATTCGCACGCGCCCCGGCCCGAGCAGGGGCTGCTCGCCCTGCGCAGGGGGCTGGGCCTGTTCGCCAACCTGCGGCCGGTGCGCCCGTTCCCGGCCCTCTACGACGCCAGCCCGCTCAAGCACGAGGTGATCGAGGGGACCGACCTGCTCGTGGTGCGCGAGCTGACGGGCGGGATCTACTTCGGGGCAAAGACCCGAACGGACGAGCGCGCCAGCGACCTCTGCGAGTACAGCGCGCAGGAGATCGAGCGGATCGCGCGCACGGGCTTCGGCGTCGCTCGCTCGCGCGTCACCAGCGTCGACAAGATGAACGTGCTGGAGACGAGCCGGCTCTGGCGCGAGGTCGTCACGCGGGTGCACGCAGAGGAGTTCCCCCACGTCGAGCTCGAGCATCAGCTCGTCGATAGCGCGGCGATGAAGCTCGTCGCCGCGCCCCGCCACTTCGACGTGATCCTCACCGACAACATGTTCGGCGACATCCTCAGCGACGAGGCGGCGATGCTCACCGGCTCGCTGGGCATGCTCCCGAGCGCCAGCCTGGGCGGGGAGGGGCCCGGGCTGTTCGAGCCCGTCCACGGCTCCGCGCCCGACATCGCGGGCCGCGGGGTCGCCAACCCGCTTGCGATGTTCCTGTCGGCCGCGCTCATGCTCCGCCACGGCCTCGACATGGAGGGTGGGGCGGCGAGGATAGAATCGGCCGTAGACCGGGCCCTGGCCGGCGGGCTGCGCACCGCGGACCTGGGTGGAGCCGCGACGACCGCCGAGGCCACCGAGGCGGTCATCAAGGAGTTGACGTGACGCAGGCCGACCTCATCTGGATGAACGGAGAGCTCGTCGCCCATGAGGACGCCAAGGTGCACGTACTGACCCACGCCCTGCACTACGGGACGGGGGTCTTCGAAGGTATCCGCGCCTACGAGACGGCTCACGGGACCGCGATCTTCCGCCACCTCGATCACATCGACCGGCTCTTCAAGTCGGCCGAGCTCTACTTCATGGAGATCCCCTTCTCCAAGCAGGAGATCCGCACCGCGACGCACGAGCTGATCGCGCGCAACGGCCTGAGGTCCTGCTACATCCGCCCGCTGGTCTTCCGCGGGGCCGGGCCGATGGGCCTCTACCCGCTCGACTGTCCGGTCGAGGTCGTCATCGCCGTCTGGGAGTGGGGCTCCTACCTCGG
>DASQFQ010000224.1:0-7954 GCA_035633075.1 Solirubrobacteraceae bacterium
CGGGCTCTGCATGGGCACCGCCTCAACGCGGCGGCGGAACTCCGCGGTCGCCGCTCCGTCGAGCAGTGCCAGCGCCCGCCGGGGATCGGCGTTGCTGATCACGACGCAGGCCTCGACGAGCGTGCCGTCCTCGAGCTCGACGCCCTCGCCCGGCCGGATCGCGGCCACGGCCGCGCCGGTGGCCACTGCCGCGCCGGCCTCGAGCGCGCTGTCGCGCAGCGCGAAGGAGACCATGCCCATCCCGCCCCGGACGTAGGTCCACGCCCCGGGATAGCCGGTCAGCCGCCCGCTGGAGTGGTGGAAGGCGATCGACGCCGTCCCGGGGTCGAAGGGCGACGCGAAGGTCCCGATTACGCCCTGTCCGGCCAGGGCGTCCACCACCGGCGGGCTGAAGAAGCGCTCGAGCTGGGTGACCACCGAGTCCTCGAACACGGTCGCGATGGCCAACTCGTCGTGGTCCAGGCGCGACTCGACCTCCTCGCGCGAGGGCGGCTCGCCGAGCCACAGGTCGCGATCGCCGGGCGGGCGCAGCGCGTCGCGGATCCGGGACGTCAGCGCGACATGGGCGCCGTAGCCGCGGGCATCCTCCGCGGACAGCCCGGCCACCGTCCGCCGCTGCTCGATCCACTCGGTGAAGGCGCTGCCGTCCCCGAAGGGCACCGTGAGGTAAGGGTCCTCGGGCCGCAGTGGGATCAGCTCGTAGCCGAAGCGGCGCAGCTGGAGGTCCTCGACGACCCTCGGGTGCAGCAGGCCCGCCAGGTACGCGCACGGCGAGATGGCGTAGCCCGGCCATGGCTCCTCGACCGTGCAGGCGCCGCCGACGCGGTCGCGCCGTTCGAGCACGAGCACCGAGCGCCCGGCCCGCGCGAGGTAGCCTGCGGCGGCCAGGCCGTTGTGACCGGCACCGACAACCACCGTGTCCCAGCGGCGCCGCGTCATGTCCCGGGCGAGCACGGCCCGGATCGTAGTCCCATCGCTTATACTTCGTAAGGATCATGCCACGACCAACCTCCTTTGGCCGCGACATCGGGCTCCAGGTCCGGATGACGGTCACGATGTTTCTGCTCGGCCTGCTCTACGTCGCGCTCGTCGTCGCGCTGCTCTCCAGCGGCGTCAACGGCGTGACGGTGGCGCTGATCGCCGGCGGCCTGGCACTCGTCAACGTCTTCGCCTCTGACAAGCTCGCGCTGCGAGCGATGGGCGCGCGCGAGGTCTCGCCCGCAGAGGCACCCGAACTGCACGCCATGATCGAGCGCCTCTGCATCCAGGCCGACCTGCCCAAGCCGCACGTCGCCGTCGCCGACACGCGGATGCCCAACGCCTTCGCCCTCGGGCGCTCGCCCAAGTCGGCGACCGTGTGCGCCACCACCGGGATCATGGACCTCCTGTCGCCTGCCGAGCTCGAGGGGGTGATGGCGCACGAGCTCAGCCATGTCGCCAATCGCGACGTGCTGGTGATGACGCTCGCCGCGTTCTTCGCCACGATCGCCGCGTACATCGTCCAGTTCGGGTTCTTCTTCGGCGGGGGCACGTCCGACGACGACGACAACCCGAGCTTCCTCGTGCTGTTCCTCGTCTCGCTCGTGGTCTACGTCCTCTCCTTCGTGCTCATGCAGGCGCTCTCGCGCTACCGCGAGTTCGCCGCCGATCGGGGCGCTGCCCTCATCACGGGCCGCCCGAGCGCCCTGTCCTCGGCGCTGATGCGGATCTCGAGCGGCATGCACCGCATCCCCCAGCAGGACATGCGCGCCGCGGGCCAGCTGAGCGCCTTCTACTTCTTCCCTCCGGGGACGAAGTCGGCGATCGCCGGCCTGTTCGCCACCCACCCACCGATGGAGAAGCGGATCGCAGCGCTCGAGCGGCTCGAGGCGCAGCTGCAGGGAAGGGCCTAGGCTTGAGAGGCCGATGGGCCTCTTCGACATCCTGACCGGGAAGCGCAAGCTCGCACAACCCGCGCCCGACCGGCTGTTCGCCATGAGCACCGCGGGAGTCACGCTCGAGGCGGAGATGGGCCTGCGCAGCTCCGGCAAGGCCGCGATCGTCTTCCAGCCGTTGGCCACCGCCGACTTCGACGCGATCGTCGCCGACATGGAGGAGGTCGTGCGCGGGACCGGCGCCGACACCGGGACCTCGGTCGAGAAGTCCGACGACACGTTCGGCTACCGCTGGATGGTGCTCTCCGACCCCGACTTCGAGGACCTCGTGGTGGGGGTCAACGGCGTCTCGAGCGCGCTGGAGTCCGGCGGCTACGGCGAGCGGATCCTCTGCGCCGTGTTCGCCTTCCGCGACGCCCAGGACAAGCCCGTGTACTGGATCTACAACTACAAGCGCGGAACCTTCTACCCCTTCGTCCCCGCCGGAGGCGAGCAGCAGCGCGACTCCGAGCGCGAGCTGCGGCTCAAGGCCCAGATCGGCGCCGACCTCCCGGTGGAGGCCGACCTGGAGCGCTGGTTCCCGCTCTGGGGGATCCCGATCTAGTCCGGGATCAGCCCGTCGCCGGTGAACTCGTTCCGCGCCTCGGTGATGGTGGTGTCGGGCGGCGGGAGGATCACGTCGGATTCCTCGAGCTCGTCGGCCTCGAGCAGGCTTCCGTTCGTGCGCACGAGCTGGAGCATCTCCTCGAAGAGCTCGTGGAAGCCGTCCTCGTCGTCGGCGTTCACCGCCTCCACGGCGGCGTTGTCGAGCTCGTTGAGGGGCCCGGCGTGCTCGTCGGACAGGCGGTACTGGTTCTCCGTCGAGATCCGGACGATCACGCCCCCTCGCCCTCCGCCTTGCCCTGCCCGAGCGCGGGGGCCTCGCCGCCGCCCTGGCCGAGCTCGGCCTTGAGCTTGGCCAGGTCGTCGTCCACGGCGCTTTGGGAGGTGAGCTCGTGGAGCTGGCGGTCGATGTCGTCCTGGCCCGAGCTGAGCGTCAGGTTGTCGTCGAACGCACCCGACGCCTCGAGCTCGTCCATGGCGCCGGCGCGGGCGCGCATGTTCTCCGTCTTGTCCACGGCCCGCTGCATCGCGAGGCCGACGTCGGCCATCTCCTCGCCCACTCCGGTGGCCGCCTCGGAGATCTTCACGGATGCCTCCGCGGCGGAGTACTGGGCCTTGATGACCTCCTTCTTGGTCCGGAACTGGTCGATCTTGGTGCGCAGCTTCTGCTCCTTGTCGACCAGCTGGGCCTGCTGGCTCTCGAGCTCAGCGATCTGCTGGTCGAGCGACTGCAGCTCCTGTTGGGCGAACTGCTTGCGCTCGAGGGCGGTGCGGGCGAGCTCCTCCTTGCCGGCCGCAAGCGCCTGGCGGGCCTGCGTGTCGAGCTTGACGACCTGCTGCTCGAGCTTGGAGGCCTGCAGCTGCAGGCGCTTCTTGGAGGTGACGACGTCCGCGATGCCCTTCTTGACGTTCTGGAGCAGCTCCATCTGACGCTGGTAGGAGTACTCGAGCGTCTCCCCCGGATCCTCCGCGCGGTCAAGCAGCTTGCTGATCTTCGCCTTGATGACGGTGGACATGCGTCCGCTCACGCCTGCCACGGCGGCCTCCCTTGGTCAGAGTCGGGGTTGAAGCGATGGTATAGCGCGACGAGCCCGTCGCGGGGCGCTAGAGGCGCTGCGGGTGGCGAACCTTGTAGCCCGCCGTCGGGCGGCCGGTCGCGCGCCAGCGCGGGCCCTTGCCGCCGCCCGCACCGGCCGAGCTCGTGTCGAGCCGCAGCCCGGCGATGACCATGTAGGCGTGGCCGGGGTTCGCATAGATCGTGATCCAGCGGCCGGAGCCCGAGATGCCGTAGCGCATGAAGCCCGACGAGTCGCGCGCCCGCTTGAGCAGCCCGGCGGCGTTGAGCGCGAAGGAGACGGTACCCGAGCAGTCGTAGCCCTGGTCGATCATGGAGGCGTGGCCGCCGCCGTAGCGGTAGGGGTGGCCCTGGATCGTGTTCGCGGCCCAGATGGCCTGCTGGACCTGGGGCGGCCCGGCGGCCGGCGCGGCGGCGGTGCCGTCGGGGAGCAGGACGGCAGCCTCGCCGGGCACCACAGGCTGCGGGACCGCACCGGGCGTGGGCGGAGCCGGCATGGGAGCGGGGACGGGCGCGGGGACGGGCTCGGTCTGGAAGGCGGCCCCGCCGGTCGGTGCGGCGGCGAACGCCCCGACGGGAGCGACGCACGACGCAAGCCAACTGAGTACGACCAGGGCGAATGCCCGCACGGCGTTCCGAACCTCTCTCGTGGGCCTACGGGGTTAGCTGACGGGCTGGCGCTGAAAGAGCCTGCGCCTCACGCCGCACTGGACGTGATTAGCCCCACACAACTGGGTCCCCCGCTCCCCGGCCCTCCTGGCCGGGAACTCGGCGTAGCACGGCACCTTATACCCCGGTGCCGATGTATCTCCAACCAGGAATCGGCAAACGCTTCGCCCAGCTTGAGCGATTTCCTTCTCCGCGGCGTCCCGACGCGCGCCTCGTGGTCCCAGGAGGACAACCAACCGGCGCACGCGGTGTGGGCCCGTCCGGCGAGCCCGTCGGGTCCTGGGGGCGCGCGGCGAAACCGCCGGACCCAGGGCCGGAACCACTAGCGTGTCGGGCCGTGCTCGCCCAACCGTACCGGCCGATCACCGCCCTGCTCGTCGTCGCGCTCATGCTGGCCGGTGGGTGCGGAGGCGGAGGCGACCAGACCTCGTCCAACGACAACGGCGCCCCGAAGGGCGGGCCCCTGCTCGGCCAGGGGGGCGACGAGAAACAGGCGGCGCAAGGCCTCGGCTTCCCGGGGTTCGCGACCAAGAACACGACGAGGGTCGGCGGTGCGGATCCCGTGGCCGACGCGGCGGGCGTGGCCCAGGCGGTCTTCCCCTCACGCTCGCGCGACACGCGACCGGCCGCCGTCACGCTGGTCGACGGGGCCGACTGGCGGGCCGCAATCTCCGCCGCGCAGCTCATGAGCCGGCCGCTGCGCGCGCCCTTGCTGCTGACCGACGGCGACAAGCTGCCCGACGCGACGAAGACCGCGCTGGACGAGCTGCGTCCCACGGGCGCGGAGAAGGCCGGCAAGGCACAGGTCGTGCGCGTGGGCGCCGCCGCCCGGCCCGAGGGCTACCGCAGCTCCGACGTCGAGGGGGGTGACTTCGCGGCGCTCGCCCAGGCCGTCGACCGGCTCCACACGGCGGCGGCGGGCAGCCCCAGCCCGGCCGTCGTGATCGCTCCCGCCGGGTCGCCGGAGTTCGCGATGCCCGCCGCGGGCTGGGCGGCCAAGGCGGGCGACCCAGTGCTGTGGGCCGAGCGCGACCGCCTCCCGGCCGCGACCCGCGCGGCGATCGTCGCGCACGGGCGTCCGCGCATCTACGTCCTCGGTCCGCCGGCGGCGATCTCCGACGCCGTGGCCAAGCAGCTCGAGCGCCTCGGCACCGTCCGACGCATCGCGGGTGCGGACCCGGTGGCAAACGCGATCGCCTTCGCGCGCTTCACCGACGGGCGCTTCGGCTGGAACGCCGTGGACCCCGGCCACGGTCTGGTCTTCGCGTCGGCGCGGCGACCGGTCGACGCGGCGGCCGCCGCCGCGCTGTCGGGATCCGGCACCTACGGCCCGCTGCTGCTGCTCTCCGAGCCCCGCGCCCTGGCGGCCCCGCTGCAGGACTACCTCCTCGACATCCAGCCCGGCTACGACTCCGACCCGGTGCGCGGCGTCTACAACCACGGGTGGGTGGTGGGCGACGAGACGGCGATCTCGATCGACGTCCAGGCCCGCATCGACGCGCTGCTCGAGATCCAGCCGGTCGATCCCGACGCCTAGACTTCGGCGCCGTGGCCGAAGCCGAGCAGCCCGAGCGACTGCGGCCCGGACGGCGCGTCAGCGTCGACGACGTCCGCCAGCTCACGGGCGCGTCCACACCCCATTTCGCTCTGCAGCTGCGCAATCGCATCGCCAAGCTGATCGCCGGCCTGCCGCCCGACGATCCCGCCCGGATCGATGGCGAGCGCGAGATCGCGCGACTGAACCGCATCGCCTTCACGGGCGAGACGCGTGGCGAGGACGCCCAGCCCGGCCAGCGCCCGTTGCCCAGCCTGGACGAGGACGAGGCGCCACGCCGGGTCGAGGGCGCGACCGGCCGCTGAGCGCGCCGCAGCGGCGCGTAGCCTGAATGGTCATGTCTCACCCGGCGCCCGCCCCCGACGGTATCCCCGGCAGCGCCCTGACGGGGCCCTGGCCGGTCGGCCACTACGCCGCCGCACTGCGCGAGCGCCTGCGGGGCTTCGCGCACGTGCAGGTGTTCGGCGAGCTGTTCGGGCTGAAGGCCGGCCGCGCCAAGCTGTGGTTCGAGCTGCGAGACGCCACGGGCGCGCTGCCCTGCTCGATGTGGCGCCGCGACTGGGAGGCACTCGGCCTTGGCGAGCTGGCCGACGGCGCAGTCGTGGTCGCCGCCGGCGGGTGCGACTTCTACCCGGGCTCGCGAGCGTCCTCGCCGTCGTTCTCCTTCGCGGTCTCCGAGCTGCGCGTCGCCGGCGAGGGAGACCTGCTTGCGCAGGTCGACCGCCTGCGCCGCGCGCTGCACGCTGAACGCCTCTTCGAGCCCCAGAAGCGGCTCGAGCGCCCGGCGCTGCCGCGCACGATCGGCGTGGTGTGCGGCGAGGGCTCCAAGGCGCGCGACGATGTGCTCGCCGGCCTGCGCCGGCGCGGCTGGGCGGGCCGGGTCGTATGGGCCTTCGCGCCCGTCCAGGACCGTCACGCCGCCCCGGCCATCACCCGCTCGCTGCAGGACCTCGCCGCCTGCGAGGAGGTGGAGGTCATCGTCGTCGCGCGCGGCGGCGGCTCGCTCGCCGACCTGTTCGCCTTCTGCGACGAGACCCTGTGCCGCACGGTCGCGCTGCTGCGCGTGCCGGTCATCTCCTCGGTGGGACACCACACCGACCGCACCCTGATCGACGACGTCGCCGCGGTCGCCTGCTCCACGCCGACGCACGCCGCCGAGGCGGCCGTGCGCGTGGATTGCGCCGCGGCCCGCGGCGAGCTGCATGCCGTCGCTGCGCGGCTCGAGCACCAGAGCCGCCGCGCGATCGTGGACCGAGCGCGAGTGCTCGCCCGGCTCTCACGTGCACCCGCCGAGCACGTGGAGCGCCACCGCACGCGGCTGCGCCAGCATCTCCGCGAGCTGCGCGCGAGCGCGCGCCGCGGCCACGCCGCGCAGGCCCGCCACACCACCACCCGCGCCCTCGTGCTCGACCGCAAGGCCCGCGCGACCTCCGCCGCCGCCCTTCCCGAGCGCCGCCGTGACCTCGGCCGCCTCGCCCTCGCCCTAGCCGCCCACGATCCCGAGCGCACGCTCGAGCGCGGCTACGCGCTGGTCGAGGGACCGGGGGGCGAGCCGGTCACGTCGGCGGCCGCCGCCCGCGAGCAGCCCGAGCTGACGCTGCGACTGCACGACGGGCGCCTCGGAGTCCGTCCGCGCGAGCCCTACCCTCCAGAGCGATGAGCGACGTCGTCCCCGAGACCACCACCCTCACCTACGAGAGCGCGTGCGCGCGCATCGAGGACATCATCCGCCGCCTGGACTCGGGCGAGGCCGGCCTGCGCGAGACGCTCGAGCTGTGTCAGGAGGGGCGCCGGCTGGTCGAGTTCTGCGCAGGCGAGCTCGAGGCGGTCGGCCAGGGCCTCGAGGAGCTGCGCCTCGACGAGCTCGTCGCCCGGCTCGAGGCCGGGCGCGCGCCGGCTCCCTAGTCCCTATGGTCGGCCGTCTGAGCGTCCGGTGGTGATGGGACCGTCGCGTGAGTTTCCGCGATAACACCTCCCCCTCGCCCGCGGCCACATCACGAGCGCGGGCCGCCGGGGAGCGAACATAGCCACGCCCGAGGCTACTCCTCCGCTGGACAGCGCAAGCGTGTGAGCGGGACCATCTGCAGGGAAAGTGGCTGGCACTCCTTGGGATGAGCGGCACTGGCCCGGGCATGACACACCTGGGAGGGGGCTGCCCCAGTGTCGCCCGCGACTCGA
>DASQFQ010000225.1:0-4760 GCA_035633075.1 Solirubrobacteraceae bacterium
GGGTCGGCTCGAGCCCGCCCAACAGCTTGAGCGCCTCGAGCGCCTGCAGCGAGCCGATCACCCCCGCGGCGGGTCCGAGCACACCCGCTTGCGCGCAGGACGCGGAGTCGAGCGTGGGCGGCGACCCCGCCCTACCGTAGCGCCAGCACCAGCTCCCGGATGGCGCCCGGATAGCGGTAGTTGAGCCCGCCGTGCTTGCCGTCGAACAGCTCGAGGGTGTGATCGACGCCGAGCTTGTCGAGCTCGGCGGCGAAGGCCTGGGCGCCGAGGTCGAGGAACCACTCGTCCTTGCGGCCGGCGTCCAGGTGGACGTGGCGCATGGAGCGCAGCGCGTCCGCGTGCCGGGGCGCCATCCGGACCGGGTCCCAGTCCAGCCACTGCTCCCAGACGTCGTCCACAAGCCGCCCGGTCGCGGCGTCGAAGGGCATGAGCGCCTTGCCCCGCTGCTGGGGGTCGGGCGAGTAGGCCGCCGCGTAGCCGTAGAGGTCCAGCCCCTCGAAGCGCTCCCAGTCGAGGTGGTCGGCGGCGCGCAGCCGCTCCCAGAAGACGTCCCAGGAGCCGTCGAAGTCGTCGCGCAGCTTGCGCGCCGACTTGGCGAACATCGGGACATAGCAGCACTCGAACAGCGCGTCGCCGGCGTGGGAGGCGAGCGCGCCGAACACGTCAGGCCGCAGCTGGGGCACGACCATCGCCCCGTAGCCACCCGAGGACTTGCCCGTGAGCCCGCGGTGGTCGCGCCCGGGCAAGACCGGATAGCGTGCGTCGACGAAGGGGACGACCTCGTCGCACAGGTAGTCCATATAGGGCCCGGTGCTCGACGAGTTGATGTACTGCGAGCCCCCGAAGGCGGTCCAGGCGTCGACGAGGACGACGATCGCCGGCGGGCACTCGCCGCTCGCGAACATCTCGTCGAGGCGCTCGAGCAGGGAGGGCTCGAAGGCCACTCGGTTCGCCCACATGTCGACCTGTCCCATGTACCCCTGGATCAGATAGACGCTGGGAACCGGGTCGTCGCCCACGCCCGGGCGCGGTAGACCCAGAGCGGGCGCTGGGCGGGATCGCCGAGCGGGTTGCCGGCCAGGCGCTCGGACTCGACGACGAGCCGGTCCAACCGGTCGCGCAGCGGCTGCTCCCAGGGCGGGCGCAGCGGCTCGCTGACCTCGCGCAGCGCTATCTCGCCGCCGCCTCGGGTTCGGGCGCGAAGAAGGGGGTCGAGACGTAGCGCTCGCCCGAGTCCGGCAGCACGACGACGATCCTCAGCCCGCGCGACTCCTCGCGCCCGGCGACCTGCATTGCGCCCCACAGCGCGGCGCCCCCGGAGATCCCCACGAGCACGCCCTCGCGACGGGCCGCCAGGCGCGCGGTCTCCAGCGCGTCCTCGTCCTCGACGGAGATGATCTCGTCGAGCAGGTCGCGGTCGAGCACGGCCGGCACGAAGCCCGCGCCGATGCCCTGGATCTTGTGCGGCCCCGCCTCGCCGCCGCCGATCACCGGCGACGCCGCGGGCTCGACCGCCACGATGCGCAGGCCCGGGTTGCGCTCCCGGAGATAGCCGCCGGCCCCCGTGATGGTGCCGCCGGTCCCGACTCCCGCGACCAGGCAGTCGACGCGCTCGTCGAGCGCCTCCCAGATCTCGGGCCCGGTGCTGGCGCGGTGGGCCTCGGGGTTGGCGCGGTTGGAGAACTGGTCGGGCAGCCAGACGTCGCCGTCGCGCGCGAGCGCCTGCGCGGCGGCGACAGCCTCGTTCATGCCGCCCAGCGACTCCGTGACGTGGACCTGGGCGCCGTAAAGGCGCAGCAGCCCTTCGCGCTCGCGGCTCATGCCCTGGGGCAGGGTGAGGATGAGGTCATAGCCCTTGGCCGCGCAGACGAAGGCGAGCGCGATCCCGGTGTTGCCGCTGGTGGCCTCCACGATCGTCGTCCGCCCCGGCTCGATCCGACCCTCGGCCTCGGCGGCCGCGATCATCGACACCCCGATGCGGTCCTTGACCGAGCCGCCGGGGTTGAACATCTCGAGCTTGGCGAAGATCTCGCCGCCGGCGTCGTCGCCGAGAACGCGGGTGAGCTGGACCATCGGAGTGTGGCCGACGTGCTCGGCAATGTTGATCGGGATAGCCGGCATTGCGGGGTCCAAAGGGTAGTCTCCCGCTCGACGATGGCCCCTGCTCGGCTGGTCGGCATCAACCACGTCGCACTCGAAGTCGGCGACCTCGGAGCGGCGATCGACTTCTACGGCCGCCTGGTCTCCTTCGAGCTGCGGGGGCGCGTCCCGGGCATGGCCTTCGTCGACATGGGCGACCAGTTCCTGGCCCTGTCGGAGGGACGCCGCCAAGGCCCCGACGACGGCCGGCATTTCGGCCTCGTGGTCGACGACCGCGAGGCGGTGCGAGCCGCGCTGCTCGAGGCCGGTGTCGAGCCGCTGCCGGGACGGGGCCTGAGCTTCCGCGACCCGTGGGGAAACCACGTCGAGGTCGTCGAGTACTCCGCCATCCAGTTCACAAAGGCACCCGGTGTGCTCGGCGGCATGGGCCTCGACGGGCTGCAGAAGTCCGAGAGCGCCCGCCGGGAGCTCGCCGACAAGGGACTGGACCCCTAGTCCCGCCACCCGAGGGCGGCGGCCGGCGCGCGGGCGAAGCGCTCGGCGTCGTCCTCGCCGACCGTGCGGAAGACCAGCGGGTCCTCGTCGACCTCGAACCACCAGTGCCGCACGGCGCGCTCCTCGTCCACGCGCTCGGAGACTCGATCACGGTCTCGGGGGCGGCCATGAGCGCCGGAGTTGCGTGCGAGGGCGGGGCCTCAGCCCCGCCCTCGCGGTGGCGGCCGCCCATCGCGCACGCGCAGCACGATCGCCGAGGCGGGAGCCAGGAGCATCGTCACGCCGGCCCGCGGGTCGCGCGGCGACAGGCGCCGCTCCCGCAGCGCCACGGCCGACCACGGCCGGCCCGCGTCGAGGTCGCCGGCCAGCTCGGCGGCGAGCTCGCGCGGCACCCACCCAACCTGCTCGCCACCGCCGCTGCCGTGCACGGCGATCGCGTTGGGGTCATGCTCGTTGCCGGCGTCGCGCCGCAACACCAGCGGCTGGCCGGGCGCGACGGCGTCGGAGGCCAGCGCATCGGCGTGGTGTCGCGCCGCGCCCGCCGCGCTCGCGACGCGCAGCCCGCGCGCGGCGAGCTCCGGTGCGTCGCGCGCGAGGTAGCGGCCGGAGCCGGCGTCGATGACGTGGTAGCCCGCGATCCAGACCTGCCCCCCGTCGTCGGGATACCAGTAGCGCTCCTCGAAGCCCACGTCGACGATCGCGGGCGGCCCCATTCAGATGCAGTACATCGTCGCCACGGTGGCGGTTCTTGGCTCTAGACGGGCGATCGGCGCACCCTACGCCTCCCCGGAGCCGACCGCGAGGAGCTGACCGAGGGCACGCCATCCCGCCTCGCCAGGCGAGCTGTAACGCCCGAATGGAGGCTGACCCGCCGCGCCAGCTACCAGCGGCTCGCGACGGAGCGCCGCGACGCTTGCGACGCTTGATCTGAGCGCGACTCGCCGCGCTCGGTGGAATCGCGGCGCGACATGATCTCCATCACGCGCTTCTGCACTCGCTGCTGAGCCCAACGCGACAGGTTGCCCGTCTGCTACGAACGGGCGGGCTTCCTTCTTTCCTGGCGGGAAGCCATCGCTGGTTCCTTTCTCGCCCCCTCCCTTACAGCGCACACCCTACTCCTGACCCGCATCGGCGCCAACCTCGGCTGGGAGGAAGTCGCGGATGACCGTCCTTGCGCAATCGGGTCCTGGCGGGTCACGTGGCTCGCGGAGTGGCGATACCGCCGGGCTCGCCCGCTTCGCGGCGACCCGGACGCGTTCCTGCTCGAGCAGGCCGAGATGCGCAAGCAGGCGCGCCGGCTCAGGACTGCCGCTCTTGTCGCCGGGCCTCCCCGACGTCGCCTACGAGCCCGGGAACGGGCTCGTGCTCCGATAGGGCCAACGCCGCCCTCTCGAGGACCCTACGCGCGTGGGCGACCGCCGGATGGGAGGTGTACCCAAGTTCAGACAGCGTGGTCATGAGCTCGGAGACCAACCGCCCCTGTTCGGCGAGGTGACCTGCGCGCTCGAGTGACAGTTCGGCGTCCAGCACGAGGTCGTTCGTCGAGCGGGCCAGCTCTGCGATCTCCGGGGTCGTCGTCGCGCGAAGGGGTCCCGCGAGGACGGTGCCCTCGACGGCGCTTGTTGCGCGCTCGAGCGCCATCGCGGCTTCGGGTTCACTGCGGGCATCAACGGTCACGGTCACATCACGGCATCCTGGCCCGGGACCGAAGAGCTCCCGCACGGGCTCTCGGCACTCGCTCCAGCCCCGGCCACGCTCGCCCCACTGAGCCAGTTGGTTGGCAGCGAGCCATACGTCAACATTCACTCGCTCCGGGATGCTCACGAGAGCGTGATACGTGCTGATGGCGGCAGACGCCATGGGCACCACGGTACCTCCGGCATCGGACTGCGCGGGACAACCGCCGGGACAGTGACCACCCGGCTCCAGCGGTTTCGAGCGGGTTCCAGCGGACCCAAATGGCGGGCTGGAGCCAAACCTGGCTGCTCCGTGACCCGACTCAGATGTAGTACATCGTCGCCCCCGCGGCGCGGTTCTCGCGCTCGACGACGTCAGCGATCGTCGCAGTGGCGAGGATGGCGCGGGCGGCGGCGGCCGCCTCGGCGAAGATCGCCTCCGCCCCGGCGCCGAGGTGCCCGTCGAGGAGCTCGACGACCTCCAGGACG
>DASQFQ010000226.1:0-1815 GCA_035633075.1 Solirubrobacteraceae bacterium
GAGGCCGTAGCGGCCGGCGCCGAGGAGGAAGTTGTGGGCCGGGAACGGGGGGCCGAAGCCGCCCGCCGCGCCCGCGTCGGTGCCGACGGTCTCCACCCCGAACCCGGCGACCGGGCGCGCCTCGGCCAGCCAGCGGGCCGCGCCGACGTCCGGGCCCGGCGTTGCCGGTCCCTCCGGTCCCGCGTTGAGGAAGGCGACCTGGTCGTGCGCCCGCGCGTCCCAGCCTGTGCGGAAGAGGACCCATGCGCCGTCCGGGATGCGCCCGTGCTCGGCCTCGAAGGCCTCGAGGGCCTCGACCGTGAGCAGGTAGTTAGGGTCCGCTTCGGCCTCGGTGGATTTGTCGATGACGACCGCCGGCCCGACGAGCCGGGACGGCGGGGCGGAGGCGACGTCCTCGCCGTCGCGGCCCGTGATCCAGTGGATCGGCGCGTCGAAGTGGGTGCCGACGTGCTCGCCGATCTCCAGGACGTCCCATGCCCAGGCTGGACCGCGGTCGTCGTAGCGGCTGAGCTCGCGGCGGCTAAGGCCGGGCGTGTTGACGAACGGCTCGGGGAGCTGGAGGACCGGCGTCTGCTCGCTCAGCGGCTGGGTGAGGTCGACGACCTCGACGGCGCCGCCGGCGAGCCCGTCGATCAGCGAGCTGACGGCATCTGCGGATACGGACATGGAGTCTCCTCGCGCTCTTCAGCCGGCGCGGAAGGCTTCCTCGAGCCACTCCGCGGCGACTTCGGGGTTGACCTTGGCGTCGATGACGAGCGGGCCCTGGCCGTCGCGCAGCCAGTCGCTCACGGGAGAGAGATCGGGGGTCGACCGGACCGTGATAGCTCCGGCGCCGGCGCCGCGGGCGATCGCGGCGAGGTCGGCGTCGGGGAAGCGGACCGTGCCGACGTCGTGGCCCATCGGCTCGAAGTGGTGAACCTCGGCGCCGTAGGCGCGGTCGTCGTAGACGACGACGAGCAGGCGTAGGCCGAGCCGCGCGGCGGTCTCGAGCTCCTCGAGCGCCATGAACAGGCCGCCGTCGCCGACCGCGGCGACCGTCGGGCGCTCTGGCCGGGCGACGGCGGCGCCGATCGCGGCGCCGAGCCCGAGCCCCACCGCCTGAAAGCCGTTGGCGAACACCCACGAGCGGGCGTCGGGCACCTGCAGGTACATGCAGGGATAGCCGATGAAGTGGCCCGAATCGACGGCGACGGTCTTGTCGTCCCCCAGGAGATCCTCGAGCGCGATGCTCAGCGTGCGGGGGTCGATGTGCTCGGCGGTGCCCTCGTCCTCGTATGGCTCCTCGCGCCACGCCCGCCGGGCGATCTCCTGCGCGCGCTCGGGCGTCCGCAGGCCTTGCGCCCGGTGGCCGCGGACGGCGAGCTCGGCGTCGAGCGCGCGGGCGGTTTCGGCGGCGTCGGCGAGGATGGCGATGTCCACCGGCCGGTGGGCGCCGAGTGCGGCGGGACGGACGTCGACCTGTACGACCTTGGTCCCCGGCCCAATCAGCGCGCCGTTCCGCGTGGTCCAGTGGTTGAGCATCGCGCCGAAGGAGACGATGACGTCGCCCTGGGCGATGAGCTCGGCTGCGAGCGGGGAGGCGAAGCCGCCCGAGATTCCCAGTGCGTACGGCAGGCCGGCGAACAGCCCATTGGCCATGGCCGAGGTCGCCAGCAGCGCGCCCGTGCGCGCGCCCAGCGCCTCGATCGCGTCGCGGGCGTCCGCGAGCACGGCGCCGCGGCCGGCGATGATGACCGGCCGCCGACCGGCGGCGATCAGCTCGGCAACCTCGGCGACGGCGTCCCCCGACGGGGCGGGCGCGTGCACCGCGGGCGC
>DASQFQ010000227.1:0-4721 GCA_035633075.1 Solirubrobacteraceae bacterium
GCCCTGTACCGCGTGCGGATGCCGGAGGGGTCGATCGAGCCGCGCGCGACCGTCGGGTCCGGCGATGCCTTCCTCGCGGGCTTCGTGGCGTCCCGCTACGGCGGGCGCCCGGCCGAGGTGAGCCTCGTCTACGGGGTCGCCTGCGGGGCGCAGTCGACACAGCATCTAGGCGCCGGGCTGATCGATCCCGGACAGGTCGAGCGCCTGCTCTCCGAGGTCGAGGTGGAGCGCCCCGCCCTGCCCGCCGAGGTGGGCTGACGGAGGGCGCGGGGCGGCTACAGTGGACGTCCCTTCCGTCCGCCGCGAACCCTAGGATCCCGTAATGGAAGTAGAGATCGGCAGAGGCAAGAAGGCGCGCCGCGCCTACGGTTTCGACGACATCGCGATCGTGCCGAGCCGCCGCACGCGCGACCCTGACGACATCGATGTCTCGTGGACCCTCGGGCCCTACCGGTTCGAGTTTCCGGTGCTCGCCTCGGCCATGGACGGCGTGGTCTCTCCCGAGACCGCGGGGATCCTGGGGCGGCTCGGGGGCCTGGCCGTGCTCAACCTCGAGGGCATCTGGACCCGCTACGAGGACGCGGACGCGCAGCTCGAGCGGATCTCCTCGCTCGACCGCGAGGACGCGACCCGCGAGATGCAGGAGATCTACGGCGAGCCGGTCAAGCCCGAGCTGATCGCCCAGCGGATCGCGGAGATCAAGGAGCACGGGGTGGTGGCCGCCGCCGCGTTGACGCCCCAGCGCGTCGAGCAGTACTACGAGCTCGCGCTCGAGGCGGGGCTCGACATCCTCGTGATCCAGGGCACGGTGATCTCGGCTGAGCACGTCTCCACCCAGGGCCACGTCCTCAACCTCAAGGAGTTCGTCCGCGAGGTCCCCGTCCCGGTCGTGCTCGGGGGCTGCGCCAGCTACCACACGGGCCTGCACCTCATGCGCACGGGCGCGGCCGGTGTGCTCGCCGGCGTCGGCCCGGGCGCCGCGTGCACCACGCGCGGGGTCCTCGGGATCGGCGTCCCGCAGGCCACCGCCATCGCCGACGTGGCCGCCGCCCGCTCGCAGCACATGCTCGAGACGGGCGAGTACTGCAAGGTGATCGCCGACGGCGGGATGCGCACCGGCGGGGACGTCGCCAAGGCCGTGGCCTGCGGCGCCGACGCCGTGATGATCGGATCGCCACTGGCGCGCGCCTACGAGGCCCCGGGCCGCGGCTACCACTGGGGGATGGCGACCTTCCACTCCTCGCTGCCGCGCGGAGCGCGCGTGGCCACGGTGCAGAACGGCACCATGGAGGCGATCATCTCAGGCCCTGCGCACGAGAACGACGGAACCTTCAACCTCATCGGCGGCCTCCGCACGTCCATGGCCACCTGCGGCTACCAGGACATCGCCGAGTTCAACCGTGCGGAGCTGATGGTCGCGCCGTCGCTGCAGACGGAGGGTAAGCAGCTCCAGCGCGACCAGCGGATCGGCATGGGTGCCCGCGGCGGCGGAGTCGCCCTTGTCGCCGACTAGCGACCTCCAGAAGCGTGGACCTGGGTCGGCCGTCGCCGCCGACCAGCCGCTCGAGGAGCTGGCTCTCGAGCGCGAGGTGGCGGCCGACGAGGTCGTAGTCCTCGACTACGGGGGGCAGTACTCCCAGCTGATCGCGCGGCGGGTCCGCGAGTGCGGGGTGTTCTCCGAGCTGCTCCCCCACCACGTCGGGGTCGACGAGGTTCGCCGCCGCCGCCCGAAGGGGCTGATCCTCTCCGGCGGTCCCGCGTCCGTGTACGCCGAGGGGGCGCCGCGGCTCGATCCCGGGCTGCTCGAGCTCGAGGTACCGGTGCTCGGCATCTGCTACGGAATGCAGGCGCTCGTCCTCACGCTCGGCGGGCGCGTCGAGGCCGCCGAGGTGGGCGAGTTCGGGCGCTCGTCGCTGACCCTCGGCGCCGCCGGGGGCGGCCGGCTGCTGGCCGGGACGCCCGGGGAGCAGAGCTGCTGGATGTCGCACCGCGACACGGTCTTCGAGCCTCCGCCCGGCTTCACCGCGCTTGCGCGCTCGACGGAGTCGCCGGTCGCCGCCGTCGAGGATCCCGCGCGCGACCTCTACGGGATCCAGTTCCATCCCGAGGTCGTCCACACGCCCTACGGGCAGCACATCCTCACGACCTTCCTCGAGGACATCTGCGGGTGCGAGCCCAGCTGGAGCCCCGCATCGATCATCGAGGAGCAGATCGAGCGCATCCGCGCCCAGGTTGGCGGCGGCCGCGTGATCTGCGGGCTGTCCGGCGGCGTGGACTCGTCGGTCGCCGCGCTGCTCGTGCACCGCGCGGTCGGCGATCAGCTCACCTGCGTGTTCGTCGACCACGGGCTGATGCGCAAGAACGAGGGCGAGCAGGTCATCTCCGCCTTCCGCGACCACTTCAAGGTCCCTCTCGTGGCCGTGGACGCCGAGGACCGCTTTCTGGACCGCCTGCGCGGCGTGAGCGAGCCGGAGGCCAAGCGCAAGGCGATCGGGACCGAGTTCATCCGCGTCTTCGAGGAGGAGGCCAGCAAGCTCGCCGGCGCCCGCTACCTCGTGCAGGGCACGCTGTACTCCGACGTCATCGAGTCCGGTGGCGGCACGGGCGCCGCCACGATCAAGTCCCATCACAACGTCGGCGGCCTGCCGGAGGACCTGCAGTTCGAGCTCGTCGAGCCGCTGCGCGCGCTGTTCAAGGACGAGGTCCGCGCCGTCGGCGCCGAGCTCGGCCTCCCTGAGCGGCTCGTCTGGCGCCAGCCGTTCCCCGGTCCCGGGCTTGCCATCCGCGTGGTCGGGGGCGAGGCGAGCAAGGAGCGCCTCGGCGTCCTGCGCAGCGCCGACGCCATCCTCCAGGACGAGATCCGCAAGGCCGGCCTCTACCGCGAGCTGTGGCAGTCATTCTGCGTGCTGCCCGACATCCGGACGGTTGGCGTGCAAGGCGACGAACGCACATACGGCTTCGTGGTGGCCATCCGCGCCGTCACCTCCGACGATGCGATGACCGCCGACTGGGCCCGCCTGCCCTACGACCTGCTGGAACGCATCGCCTCGCGGATGATCAACGAGATCCGCGAAGTCAACCGGGTGGTGCTCGACATCACGTCGAAGCCCCCCGGAACCATCGAGTGGGAATAGTCGTGGCCCGCCACGACTGATTCCCACGGCGCCGTGCCAGGACTTGAGAAGGACACCGTCTCGGACCTCTGGGCCCACGCGCGCGAACTGTGCGAGCAGGCGGAGGTCGAGCTGGCGCCTCCAGCTGTGCGGCGGGCGCTGGTGACGTTGGCGGTCTCCGGGTCGGGGGACGACCCGCAGACCTTTCGGCGGGAGGTCGAGCGGGTGCACCGGGCGGCGCGCAAGTGCGCGCTCGACTCCGTGCCGCTGTTCGACGCGGCGGCGGCGCTGCTGGCCGAGGACGACGTCGCGGCGCGCAAGGCGTTCGTGACGGTGCCGCGGAACCTGCGCGCGCCGGGTTAGTGGTTCCGGTCGTGAGCCCGGCGGGTTTGCCGGCGGGCGACCCACGGAAAGCCGGACAGGGCCGCTAGGACGCCCGGTCCCACGTCTCGAGCTGGGGCAGCGGGTCGAAGGGCTGCCCGCCGCTGTACCAGCCGGGACCCTGCCACATCTCGAAGTGCAGGTGGCAGCCGTGGGCGCGACCGGTGTCGCCCACGAAGCCGATCGGCTGGCCGGTGAAGACGCGGTCGCCCTGGTCGACTAGCGCCGCCTCGCGCTGGTGCATGTAGGCGTAGTCGACGGTGGTCTCGTCGCCGTCGATGACGATGCAGTGGCCCGCGGCGAAGTGGTACTGCTTGAACTTCACGATGCCCCCGCGTGCGGCGACCAGCGGCGTGCCGCAGGTGGCGAAGACGTCCTGGCCCTGGTGCCCGCGCCCGCCGCCGAATGCCGCCGCGCCCGCGCCGTGCCCGCTATTATCGTCCGCCGCCACGCGGTCTCGCGTGGTGTTCGCATGCCCATGAAGACCTACGTCGCCACCCCACTCGACCGCGAGCGCAACTGGCTCCTGATCGACGCCGAGGGCCAGACCCTCGGGCGTCTCGCCACCCGGATCGCCGACGCCCTGCGCGGCAAGCGCAAGCCGACCTACACGCCGCACGTGGACACGGGGGACTTCGTGGTGGTGGTCAACGCGGAGAAGATCGCGGTGACCGGCAACAAGCGCGCCGAGAAGCGGTACTACCGGCACTCGGGCTATCCGGGCGGGCTGAAGTCGCGCACGCTCAACGACATGCTCGAACGCCGTCCTGAGGAGGTCATCCGCCTCGCCGTGAAGGGGATGCTGCCCCGCAACCGCCTGGCCCGCAAGCAGATCACCAAGCTCAAGGTCTACGCCGGCCCCGATCACCCCCACGCCGCGCAGAAGCCGCAACGCCTGGAGATCCAGACCTGATGGCCAAGAAGAAGCGTCCCGAGGGCGAGAGCGAAGAGCCCCTCGGCGCGGACGCCGTCGCCGAGGAGCAGACGGCCGCGGAGGAGCCCGTCCCCGCCGAGGAGCCCGTCGCCGCCGAGGATCCCGTCCCCGCCGAGGAGCCCGTCCCCGCGGAGGAGCCGGTTGCGGCGGAGGAGCCCGCCGCGGAGGAGCCCGTCGTCACTGAGGAGCCGGTTGCGGCGGAGGAGCCCGTCCCCGCGGAGGAGCCGGTTGCGGC
Organism: Solirubrobacteraceae bacterium; assembly: GCA_035633075.1. GTDB lineage: Bacteria > Actinomycetota > Thermoleophilia > Solirubrobacterales > Solirubrobacteraceae > DASQFQ01. Next base: position 4,664 of record DASQFQ010000227.1, read on the forward strand.
GGAGGAGCCCGCCGCGGAGGAGCCCGTCGTCACTGAGGAGCCGGTTGCGGCGGAGGAG
>DASQFQ010000228.1:0-3861 GCA_035633075.1 Solirubrobacteraceae bacterium
CCGCGCGCGCACTCGTCCAGACCGCCCTCCCAGTGGCGCCGCCCAGCACGCTCAACGAGCCCGGCTCGCCGCAGCGCCACCTCGCCACGCTGCGCCGCCCGCTGTCGGACCTGCGCGCGCTGCGCCGCGCCCGCGGCGCGACCGTCAACGACGTCGTGCTCGCCGCGGTGGCGGGCGCGCTGCGCCGGCACGCCGAGCGCCGCGGCGAGGCGCCGCACGACCTCAAGTCGATGGTCCCCGTCAACGTGCGCTCCGACGAGGCCGGCGACCTGGGCAACCGTATCTCGTTCCTGTTCGTCGAGCTGCCCTGCAGCCTCCCCGACCCCACCGACCGCCTGCTCACGGTCAACCGGGCGATGCGCACGCGCAAGCAGGCCGGCCTGCCCGAGGACGCCGACGCGGCCCTGCAGGTCATTGCGCACGCCCCGCGGCCGGTGCAGCACGCGGCGGCCCACGTCCTGGCCAGCCCGCGCGTCTACAACCTCGTCGTCTCCAACATCCCGGGCCCGCACCTGACGATGTTCATGCACGGCTGCCGCCTGATCGACGCCTATCCCGTCGTCCCGCTGTCGAACCGGCACGCACTGTCGGTGGGGATGACGACGATCGGCGAACATGCGTGCTTCGGGCTCCACGCGGACCCCGAGACGCTGCCCGACGCCGACGCGCTGGCCGGCGACCTCGACGACGCCATCGACGAGCTGCTCGCCACCATCGACGACCCCACGGAGACCTCCCCATGGCCGACTCCACCAGGACCCGCTTCCACGTCGGAGACCCGGTTCCGGCCTTCTCGCTCCCCGACACCGACGGGCTAGAGCACAGCGTCCCGCTCGAGGACGCCCCGCCGGCCACGGTGCTCGTGGTCACCTGCAACCACTGCCCCTACGTGATCGCCTGGAACCCGCGGCTGCGGCGCGTCGCCGAGGAGTACGCCGAGCGCGACGTGCGCTTCCTGGCCATCAACGCCAACGACGCCTCCCGCTACCCGGCCGACTCGCTCGACCACATGCGCCGCTTCGTGCGCGACCAGGACTGGCCCATCCCCTACCTGCACGACGAAAGCCAGGAGGTGGCCCGCGCGCTCGGCGCCGAGGTCACCCCACATGTCTTCATGCTCGACTCCGACCAGCGCCTCGCCTACCGCGGCGCCCCCGACGCCGACCACCGCGACGAGTCCCAGGACGCGGCATGGCTGAGGGCCGCGCTGGACGGCGTGCTGGCCGGCGAGCCGCTCGCCGACCCCGAGACCCGCGCACGCGGCTGCTCGGTGAAGTGGAGGGGCTGAGAAACGGACATGTGGTCCATTCAGGTTCGGGCTGCGTACAGCTACCCTGATTGCCTGCATGGCCGAGGGAGATCCTCACCCCACGCTGCACCAGCGTCGCGTGAACGAGAGCGCGCTCTCGCTCGCGCGCGAGTGGCGCCGTCTCGGTCGCGCCGCGACGCTCGTCGCCATCTTCACCAGCCCGATCCTCTTCGTGCTGCTGCGCCAGAGCCTGGAGTGGAGCTTCCTCGGCTCGCTGCTCGGCACGCTCGCCGGCATCGCGATCTTCCGCGGGCTGATCGACGTGGTCGCCCACCGCCTCATCCCGGCGCCCTCGCTCTACGGCGCCGAGGCGGAGCTCAAGGAGGAGGACGTCGTCTCGCGCAGGCGGCTGTGGTACTGGCGCAAGAAGTTCCGCCGCGTCGTGTGGCTGGTCGGCTTCCTCGGCCTGGCCGTCCTTACCTCGATGCTCTACCAGTCCTTCGCCGGCGGGGACGCTTCGTTCTCGGGCGGCATCGCCACCATCGGCGACCTCTTCAAGGCCTTCGGGCCGGTGGTGCTCGGATACCTGCCGATCGTCTTCATCCTCTTCTTCGCGAACTTCCTGATCCTGTTCGGCCCGCTGCTGCTCCTCGGCGCCGGGCAGATCAAGGGCTATGAGCCCGGCGACGCGGACTGGGGCGTCAAGCTCGCCGACGTCCGCGGCCAGGCCGAGGCCAAGGAGGAGATCACCCGCGTCGTCTCGCTCTGGCAGTCGGGCGAGGAGTTCGAGAAGGCGGGCGGCAAGCGCGAGCGCGGCGTGCTCTTCCTCGGTGCTCCGGGCACCGGCAAGACGATGCTCTCCAAGGGCATCGCGACGTCCTTCAACTGCCCGTTCGTGAGCATCCCGGGCTCTGGCTTCGCCCAGACGTTCATCGGCATGGACGCGGTGCTCGTGCGCTACCTCGCCCGCAAGGCCAAGAAGCTCGCGCGCAAGTGGGGCGGCCAGTGCATCGTGTTCATCGACGAGATCGACGCGGTCGGGATGCGCCGCCAGTCGCTGGGCTCGGGCTTCCAGCCCTACGAGTCCACGACGATCCACGACCGGCTGTTCTTCGGCCCCAGCGGCGCGCTGACCTGGGACGGCGACCTCGTGCTCGAGACCGCGGCCTGGCGCGAGCGCCTGTTCGCATCGCGCGCCGAGCCTCACGGGCCGGTCTACCCGCCGGCGATCGAGAAGCTCGCCGGCACCATCCGCGACATGATGATGCCGGGCATGATGGGCGGCGGCGGCGGGCTCGCGCTCAACCAGCTGCTCGTGGTCATGGACGGGATCGACGACCCGCCGTTGTCCAAGCGCGTCATGACCAACCGGGTCAACACGTTCCTCGACGCCCTGTACTTCGTGCCGCGCAGGATCGGCAAGCGCTCGATGCGACTGTCGCCGCCGAAGCCCAACAAGGAGGAGATCTACTTCATCGGGGCGTGCAACGTGGCGCTCGAGCGCCTCGATCCCGCGCTTACCCGTCCCGGCCGGATGGGCCGCCACATCTACTTCCGGACTCCGACCTGGGAGGACCGGCGCGACATCTTCGACCTCTACCTGGGCAAGGTCGCCCACGATCCCGAGCTCGACCACCCCGAGCGCCGCGACGAGCTTGCGCGCATCACCAACGGCTACTCGCCGGCGATGATCGACCAGGTCTGCTCGATGGCGCTCACCTACGCGCACTCCGCCGGACGCGAGTACTTCGAGCGCACCGACCTCGTCGAGGCCATGACCACCGTCGAGGCGGGCGTGGCGATCGGCCAGCCCTATCCCAAGCACGAGGAGCGCGCGACGGCGGTCCACGAGGCGGGTCACGCGGTGTGCGGCCACCTGTACATGGAGAATCGCATGTCGACGCGGCTCTCGATCCGCAAGCGCGGGTCCTCGGGCGGCCACCACCAGGCGATGGAGATCGAGGACCGCTTCGGTCACTGGCGCTCCGAGCAGGTCGGCGACCTCATCTGGGGCCTCGGCGCCATGGCGGCCGAGCACGTCTTCTACGGCCAGAACACCACCGGCGTCGGCGGCGACGTCGGCTCGGTCACCTTCCAGGCCGCGCACATGGTCGGCTTCCACGCGATGGCGCCCGCGCCGATCGATCTCGCGGACCGCATCGAGGACCGTGAGCTGCGCGAGTCCGAGCAGGAGCGCGTGATGGAGCGCTTCGAGAAGCTCGGCTTCCAGATCATGCACCGCTCGGGCGGCGGCATGATGGACGGCAACCCGTACGCCGCGACGCTCGGCGATCGCGACAAGCGCCGGCTGGTGGCGGGGCTGCTCGGCCAGGCCTTCGTCGTGGCGTGGTGCACGGTCAGGCACAACCGCGAGGGCACCGACCACGTGGCCAGCCGCCTGGTGGCGGCAGGCGAGCTCTACGGCGACGACGTCATGCGGCTGCTCGAGGACGCGCAGCTGGAGAAGCCCGAGATCGATGTGCTCGAAGAGGACACATGGCCCGTGATCTGATCCCGCCTCCCTCCCCCGCCGGCCGCCCCTCGGGCGACGCCGAGGCTGAACGCGAGCGCGCCCGCGAGCGCGAGGAGGCACGCAGGCGCCGGCCCGGGCT
>DASQFQ010000229.1:0-1998 GCA_035633075.1 Solirubrobacteraceae bacterium
CCCTCGCCGGCGCGTCGCAGCACGCCGTGGCTCGCGGAGCCGCCGCCTTCGGCGGGCGGGTCGTGTTGGTCGAAGGCGGGGTCGTTGCGGCGCAGCCAGTTCTCGAACCCGCAGCCGGGCGCGTGCAGGTTGATCCAGCGCGCGCCGTCGGTCCGATAGCAGTGGACGAGCTCGGGCGGAGCCAGCGCGAAGTCGCCGGGAGCGAGCACGTGCTCCTCGGGGCCGAGCAGGACCGTCAGCTCTCCCTCCAGCACCCGGAAGCCGTCGGCGTGTTGATGATGGATGTGGGGTTCCGTCGAGCCGGCGCCCTCGGTTTCGGTGAGCACCAGCCCCTCGAGGGCGCACTTGATCCGGATACGCCCGCCGATGTCCTCGCCGTCCCCGGGGCCGAGCAGCTGGGGGATGTCTGCGGTCATCGGTTCACCCTACGCACCGCTGCGCGCGGGGTTCAGCGCAGCGAGGCCAGGGTCAGCTCCAGGCCCTCGTCGAGATCGACCCGCGCCTCCCAGCCCAACTCCTCGCGGGCGCGCGACGTGTCGAGGTATATGTGCTGCACCTCGCCGGGACGGGCCGGGCCGTGGGTGGCCTGAAAACCGTTGTCGGAGTGGCGGGCCAGCGCGCTGACGATCTCGACCACGCTGGTCTGTACGCCGCGCCCTATGTTGATGGCGCCGGTCGCCTCGGCGGCGGCGGCGCGCAGGTTGGCCTCCACTACGTCGCCCACATAGATGTAGTCGCGGGTCTGCTCGCCGTCGCCGAAGATCTGGGGGGTCCTGTGCTCGAGCAGCGCCCCGCAGAAGATGGCGATCACACCCGCCTCGCCGAGCGGGTCCTGGCGCGGGCCGAAGACATTGCCGTAGCGCAGCGAGAGCGTGTTGAGCCCATGCAGGCGGCGAAACAGCTCGCAGTACTGCTCGGCGCAGAACTTCGAAAGGCCGTAGGGCGCCTCGGGCGCCACAGGGTGGTCCTCCGGCGCGGGCAGCACCTGGCCCTCCCCGTAGATCGCCCCACCAGTGGAGGTGTTGACGATGCGGGCCACCTCGTGCGTCTGGGCGGCCCGGAGCACGTTGATCGTGCCCCCCAAGTTGATGCTGGAGTCGTGCGCCGGGTCGGCCACCGACTTGCGCACGTCGATTTGCGCGGCAAGGTGGAAGATCGCCTCGGGCTGCGCTCGGCCCACGGCGTCCGAGACGGCCTGGGCGTCGCGGATGTCGAGCTCGGCCAGCTGCGCCCCCTTCTGCGCCGCCGCCTCGAGGTTCGCGCGCTTGCCGGTGGAGATGTCGTCGATCACCATCACCTCGTCCCCCCGCTCGATGAGCGCATCCACAAGGTTGGAGCCGATGAAGCCTGCGCCACCGGTTACGAGAGTCTTCATAGGCGCGGCACACTAGCCAGCCTCCCGTCATGGGGGGCCGCGACGATTGCTACGGTCGCCGCCCATGCGCGGTCTCTTCGTCACCTTCGAGGGCATCGACCGGTCCGGTAAGACTACGCAGGCCCAGCTGCTGTGCGAGGCGCTCGGCGACGCGGCCCTCGGCGTACGCGAGCCCGGTGGCACTCCGGCAGGCGAGCGCGTGCGGGATCTGCTCAAGGACGCCGCGGTGCCGCTCGGCTCAGAGGCCGAGGCGCTGCTGTTCGCCGCAGCTCGGGCCGAGCTCGTCGACAAGGTCATCCGGCCCGCTCTGGAGGACGGCCGCGTGGTGGTGTCGGACCGCTTCCTGGACTCCTCGCTCGCCTACCAGGGCGGCGCCCGCGGCCTCGGGATCGAGGAGGTGGAGGCCGCCAATCGCCTCGCCACCGGTGGCCTGGTCCCGGACCTCACATTCCTGCTCGAGCTCGACACCGCCACGGCGGCGCAGCGCGCCGGCGAGCGCGACCGCTTCGAGGACGAGGGCGCCGAGCTCCAGCAGGCGGTGCTCGAGGCCTACGAGCGCCTGGTGGCGGCCGACCCCGGGCGCTGGCGGCGCCTCGACGCTACGCGCTCGCCCGAGCAGGTGC
>DASQFQ010000230.1:0-6439 GCA_035633075.1 Solirubrobacteraceae bacterium
CCGGATACGGCAAGAACTCCGGCTACTTGGTCCAAGGCGAGGACTGGCGACTGCAGCGCTATCCCGTGATGTGCCTAGGACCGGATCGCCTACTCCGTGGAGAGCTCGCGCGAGCTGAACCCGCTGGAGCCCGACGACCGAGCACTGCTGACAGGTCTCCCGCGCGGCCAGGTCCTCGACGCGCCCCACAAGGTCCTGGTGGGGGTGTTCGTCCAGGCGCAGAACGTCGCGTCGCGGCCGCACCGCGCCGTTGCCGGGCCACGGCTCTTGAGCGCCGAGGGAGACAGCTTCCTGCCGCTCCCCGCTCCCTGCGGCTGATCCGTTCGCGTACCGCGGACGTCGCCTCGCGGCTGGCGCGCAGATCCCAGATCCGGAATCGGCGCCCGCCGAAGGTCGGGAACGGGGGGCGGTGCTCGTTTACCGCGTCCCCGACAGCACCTTCCTCACCGATCGTCCCTTCAGGCTCCAACTCGGGCCAAGCGATCGCGCGGCCTCGGTTCAACTCGACCTCTAAGACCGGCGCGTAGCGCTGGAGGGCCGGGGCGAGTGCGCGGCGCAGCCGAGTTGAGCCTCGAATTTGCAACACCACGATTCCGACCCTGTTGTAGCCCGAGTTAGAGACCACCGTCGCACCGCGGCTCCGCATAACCACGGGAAAAATTGCCCACTGCGACCCACTCATAATGCTCAGGACCCGACGGTTTGGGCACTCTTCGACGCAACGAGTGCCCAATGGGACGCTGACGGAGCGAGATCAGAAAAACAGAGATTCGCCTGTTCATGGGCGATTGCCTATGGCGAGACCCGGACTCGAACCGGGGACACCACGATTTTCAGTCGTGTGCTCTACCAACTGAGCTATCTCGCCAGCGGGCGGAAGGCTAGCGCGTGCGGGTAGCCGTACCCGGGGCCGGAGGGAGCCTCCACATGGCCGCGCCGCGGGCTTTGTCACCCTTCAAAGAATGGAGACGACCGCACCCGCCGCCCCCGTCGTCGTGGGCCGCCAGCTGACCAAGCGCTACGGCCTCGGCGAGGCCGCCGTCAACGCCCTGCGCGGTGTGTCCGTGGAGATCGCGCCCGCGTCGTTCACGGCGATCATGGGTCCTTCGGGCTCGGGCAAGTCCACGCTCATGCACCTCCTCGCCGGCCTCGACTTCGCGACCGAGGGCGAGGTCGAGATCGCCGGGACGCCGCTGCGCCGGCTCGACGACACCGAGCTCACGCGGCTGCGGCGGGACAAGGTCGGCTTCGTCTTCCAGGCCTTCAACCTCGTGCCCGTGCTGACCGCGGAGGAGAACGTGCGGCTGCCGCTCACGCTTTCGGGGCGCGGAGACGACGCCGGTCGCGTCGACCGGCTGCTCGAGGCGGTCAACCTCGTCGACCGGCGCACGCACCGCCCGGCCGAGCTGTCCGGCGGCCAGCAGCAGCGCGTGGCCGTGGCGCGGGCGCTGGCCTCCGAGCCCGCCGTGATCTTCGCCGACGAGCCGACCGGCAACCTCGATTCGGGCACCTCGCACGAGATCCTCGAACTGCTGCGCCGCGCCGTCGACGAGTTCGGCCAGGCCGTCGTCATGGTCACCCACGACGCGGGCGCCGCCGCCGTGGCCGACCGCGTGATCTTCCTCGACGACGGCCAGGTGGTCGGCGACGAGTCCGGCCTCGACGCGGAGCAGATCCTCGACCGGATGAAGGCGCTGGCGTGACGCGCCTGGCCTTGCGCGGGATCGCGGCGCGCAAGCTGCGCTCGACCCTGACGATCCTCGCGGTCCTGCTCGGGGTCACGATGATCTCGGGCACCTTCGTCCTCACGGACACGATCCGCGAGGCCTTCGACAACCTGTTCGCCAGCTCGACCCGTGGCGCGGATGCCGTGGTCTCCGGGAAGACGGCGGTCAAGCAGGACTTCGTCCAGCCGCGCCCGCTCGACCAGAGCGTGCTCGACGCCATCGCGAGGCTGCCCGACGTCTCCAAGGTGGCGGGGCAGCTCAACGACACCGCCGCGGTGATCGGCAAGGACGGCAAGGTCGTCAAGACGGGCGGGGCCCCGACCTTCGCCGCGACGTTCATGCCCAAGCCGTTCGCGCCGATCGGCATCGCCGACGGCCGCGAGCCGCACGGCCCCGGGGAGATCGCGCTCGACGCCAACACGGCCGAGAAGAAGGGCTTCGAGGTCGGCGATCAGGTGATGGTGGCCGCGGGCGGCCCGAAGCGCTCCTACAAGCTCGTCGGGCTCGCGACGTTCGGCTCCCAGTCCTCCCTCGGCGGGGCGACCTTCGTGGGATTCGACCTCGCGACCGCGCAGCGCCTCTTCCACAAGGAGGGCAAGGTCGACTTCGCCTACGTCGCCGGGCGCTCCGGCCTGTCGCAGGAGCAGGTGACAGCCGCCGTGCGCCGCGTCCTGCCCGCGACCGCGCAGGTGCGGACCGCCAAGCGCGAGGCGGCGAGCCAGGCGGCCGACATCGGCGAGGCGCTCTCCTTCCTGACCACCGGCCTGCTCGCATTCGCCTTCATCGCCGTGCTCGTGGGCGCCTTCCTGATCTTCAACACCTTCTCGATCACCGTGGCGCAGCGCTCGCGCGAGCTCGCGCTGCTGCGCACCCTCGGCGCCACGCGGCGCCAGGTCCTCTCCTCCGTGCTGCTCGAGGCCCTGGTGATCGGCCTGCTCGGCTCGCTCGTGGGCACGCTCGCGGGGCTCGGGTTCGCGCAGGTGATCAACGCCCTGTTCAAGGCCCTCGGGGCCGATCTCCCGACCACGAGCAGCGTCCTCGCGCCGCGCACGATCGCTATCTGCATGCTCACCGGCACGCTCGTGACGCTGGCCGGAGCGGTCGCGCCGGCGCTGCGGGCGACGCGCGTCTCCCCGGTGGAGGCGCTGCGCGAGGCGTCGGCGCCGACCCAGACGCGTTTCGCGCGCCTGGCGCCGTATCTGGCTGCGGTGCTGATCCTCGGCGGCGCCGGGCTCGTGGCGGGCGGGCTCCTCACCGAGGGCGGCGACACGACCACGAAGCTGCTCGGCGCGGCCGGCGGCGCGGTGCTGCTCATCCTCGGCGTCGCCCTGATCTCACCGCGCTTCATCCGCCCCGTCGCGCGGCTCGTGGCGGCTCCGATCGAGCGCGGCACGAAGCTCGTCGGCCGCCTGGCGCGCGAGAACGCGACGCGCAACCCGGGCCGCACCGCCGTGACCTCGGCGGCGCTGATGATCGGCCTCGCGCTGGTCCTCTTCGTCACCATCTTCGCCAACGGCATCCGCGCGTCCGTGGAGGACGTGATCGACCGCACGTTCGCCGGGGACCTGGCCATCCTCAACGAGGACGGTTTCACGCCGATCCCCGCCGGCGTGGCCCCTGTCGTGAGCGAGGTGCCGGGCGTCGCCTCGGTCTCGGCCTTCAAGAGCGCGCAGACCAAGCTGCGCGGGAAGGCCGGTGACCGAATCGTCCACGAGATCGACCCGGCCACGCTCACTTCGGTCTATCGCTTCGACTGGAAGGACGGCTCCGACCAGAGCCTCTCCGAGCTCGGATCGAACGGCGCCGTCGTCGAGGAGAGCGTGGCCACCAAGGGCGACCTGAAGGTCGGCGATCGCCTGGAGGCCACCGGTCCCAGCGGCCGCGCGGCCCTCGTCGTCCGCGGCATCTACAAGGACCAGGGGCTGCTGCAGGGCTACGCCGTGTCGAGCGCGGCCTTCGACCGGCTGGCCGTCCAGCCGCGCGTCGACAGCGTGCTCGTGAAGCTCGACGAGGGCGCCGACGAGCCGCCGGTCCAGCGGCGGGTCGCACGGGCGCTGCAGCCGTTCCCCGAGGCGCGGGCCCGCAGCCAGCAGGAGATCAAGGACGAGCAGGGCGAGTCCATCACGCAGGTGCTCGCGCTCTTCTACGCGCTGCTGGCGATGAGCGTGATCATCTCGGCGTTCGGCATTGTCAACACGCTCACGCTCTCCATCTTCGAGCGCACGCGGGAGCTCGGGCTCCTGCGCGCGGTCGGCATGACGCGGCGCGACGTACGGCGCATGGTCCGCTACGAGAGCGTGATCACCGCGGTGTTCGGGGCGTTGCTCGGGCTCGTGCTCGGGGTCTTCTTCGCCTTCGTGGTCACCAAGGCGCTGGAGAGCGAGGGCCTCGTGTTCTCGCTGCCTGTCGGGCAGATCGTCACGTTCCTGCTCTTCGCCATGCTCGTCGGCGTCCTCGCCGCGATCCTGCCCGCCTCGCGGGCCTCCCGGCTCGACGTCTTGCGCGCGATCGCCTACGAGTAGGGCGATCAGCTCCCGGCCCAGGCCATGAGGTCGGGCAGCGGGTCGATCGGCAGCGAGGCGTCGGAGGAGAACCAGCCGTCCGGCCAGATCTCGAGGTGCAGGTGCGGGGCGGTCGAGCTGCCGGTGCTGCCGACCTGGGCGAACGGCTGGCCGGCGACGACGGTGTCGTCCTTGTCCACCGTGATCGAGCCGTCCTTGAGGTGCATGAAGACGAGGTCGCGGCCGTCGTCGGCGCGCACGACGACGTAGTGGCCGGCGCCCTCGGCCTGGTAGGCGCGCCAGAAGACGGTGGCTGTGCGGGGTGAGGCGACGGGGGTGCCCTCGGCCGCCAGGATGTCCTGGCCGCGGTGGGTGTGACCGGCGCGGCCGGCGCCGAAGCCGTCGCCGAGCGTGTAGGGACCGCGGACGGGGAAGCCTGCGCCGATCATCACCGGCGCCTGGGGCACGGACGCAGGCGGGGCGGGCGGCGGTGCGACCGCGAGCGCGGACTTGCCCGAGGCGCGGGCGCTGCGCCGCAGCGTCCGCCCACCGCGGTCGACGGCGACGAGCCGCGCGACGTAGTCGCCGGGCGTGAGCGCTCCAGCCGCGGGCGTCCAGACGTATCGCAGGGTCTTCCCGGTCCGCTTGTAGCCGAGGCGCAGGCGCTTGGCCGCGTGCCGCCCGCCTGCCGGGAGCAGGTCGATGCGGACGCGGACGGAGCTGGCCGGGCCGTCGACGCGGTAGCGGAAGGTGGCGGGTCCACCACCCGGCTGCAAGGTGCCGGGGCTGACCGTGAACCGTGTGGCCACGAGCTTTCCAACCGTCTGGCCGTAGCCGGCGCCACCGGTCGGGCCTGGGGTCGGAGCCCCGCCGGACTGCGCGAGCCCCGGTGACGGCACGGCCAGCAGCGCGAGCGCGGGCGCCAGCAGGAGGCGGCGTCGCATCGTGTGAAGAGCTTCGGGGCGGTGCCGGACCGCCTCAAGGCATGCACGGCTTCCTGCGGCTCACAGCGCAGCGAGCATGCGGCCCATCAGCTCGACGGCGCCGGCCTTGGCCAGCGGCTCGTTGAGGTTGCCGCACTTCGGGGACTGGACGCAGGATGGGCAGCCGCTCTCGCACGGGCACTCACTCACGAGCCGGTGCGCGTCGTCGACGAGCGCGTCGAAGGCGAGGAAGCCGCGGCGGGTGATGCCGATGCCGCCGGGGTGCCCGTCGTAGATGAAGATCGTCGGGCGCCCGGTCTGCGGGTGCAGGTTGGTCGACAGCCCGCCGATGTCCCAGCGGTCGCACATCGTGAGCAGCGGCAGCACGGCGATCTGGGAGTGCTCGGCGGCGTGCAGCGAGCCGAGCAGCTTCTCCAGCGGGAAGTCCTCCCGTAGCAGCCCGTCGCCGAGCTCGTACCACAGCGCCTGTGTGGTGAACGAGGTCTGGGGCAGGTCGAGGCCGACGAGGTCGAGGACCTCGTGGTCGGCCAGGCGCTTGCGCTGGTAGGCGAGCACCTGCTCGGTCACGGTGACCGTCCCGAAGGAGAGCGAGACGCCGAGGGCCTCGCGGCGGTCGAGCAGCCGCTCGATCGACGTGTCGGTCTCGCGCTTGGGCTGGGTGTACCAGTCTCCGGTGAACGGCTTGACGAGCACCCGGCGGGCGTCGAGGTCGAGCTCGGTCACGTCGAAGGAGCGCCCGCCGTGCAGGTAGACCGCGCCCTCGTGCGTCGTGCTGAAGGCGCGCGCGCCGTCGATGGTGCCGAGCAGCTCGCCCGACGCGGTGTCGACGATCGCGAAGCTGTCGCGGCCGGCCGAGCGCAGGGACACGGCCGCGGCCGGGAACTCCTCCGGGCGCCGCGGGACGTAGCGCCCGCCGGAGCGCTGGCGCAGGTCGCCGGTTGAGACCAGGGCGTCCGCGACGGCCCGCCAGCGCGGGCCGAGGGTGGGCGCGTCGGCCGGCTCCAGCGGCCCCTCGTGCGCGGCGCAGAGCAGGTGCGCGGCGTAGATCTGCTCGTTCTCGTGGTCGAGGATCGCCGCCTCCACGGGGCGGTCGAGGAACTCGTCGGGGTGGCGGCAGAAGAACTGATCCAGCGCGTCCTCGCCGGCCACGTAGACGGCGAGGCCGCGTCCGCGCCGGCCCGCCCGGCCCCATTGCTGGCGCAGCGAGGCGACGGTGCCCGGGAAGGTGACGCAGATCGCCGCGTCGAGCGAGCCGATGTCGATGCCC
>DASQFQ010000231.1:0-3544 GCA_035633075.1 Solirubrobacteraceae bacterium
CAGCCAGCTGCGGGCCAACCTCGCGCGGGCCACCTCGACGATCCGCGACAAGCGCGCGCGGGTGGTGGCGGAGCTGCCGGACTGGGAGGAGCTGCGGGCGGCGGGCTCCGCGATCAAGGACGCGGCGCTCTTCGACCTCGAGGCGTCCCTACAGCAGCTCGAGGCCGCCGTCATCTCCGCCGGCGGCAGCGTCCACTGGGCGAAGGACGGCGATGAGGCGTGCTCCATCGTCGCCGCCGTCGCACGGTCCCACGGGGTGGACGAGGTGGTGAAGGTGAAGTCGATCGCGACTGACGAGATCTCGTTGAACGAGCGGCTCGCCTCCGCCGGCATCCGCGCCATCGAGACCGACCTCGCCGAGCTGATCATCCAGCTCGACGGCGACTTCCCTTCGCACATCCTCGTGCCGGCGATCCACCGCAACCGCGCCGAGATCCGCGACATCTTCCGCCGCGAGCTCGGACTGGAGGACCTCACCGACGAGCCGGCGGCCCTCACCGAGGCCGCCCGCCTGCACCTGCGGGCAAAGTTCCTGTCGGCGCGCATGGGAGTGAGCGGGGCGAACTTCGCGGTTGCGGAGACCGGCAGCGTCTGCGTCTTCGAGTCCGAGGGCAACGGGCGCATGTGCACGACGCTGCCCGAGGTACTCGTGACGGTGATGGGGGTCGAGAAGGTCGTGCCGAGCTGGCGCGACATGGAGGTGTTCCTCCAGCTCCTGCCGCGCTCGTCCACGGGCGAGCGCATGAACCCCTACACGTCCGTGTGGAGCGGGCCGGGCGACGGGCCCTCGGAGTTCCACCTGGTGCTGCTCGACAACGGCCGGGTGCGCACGCTCGCCGACGAGGTGGGGCGCCAGGCGCTGCGCTGCATCCGCTGCAGCGCGTGCCTGAACGTGTGCCCCGTGTACACGCGGGTGGGAGGGCACGCGTACGGCTCGGTCTATCCGGGGCCGATCGGCGCGATCCTGACGCCTCAGTTGAAGGGCATCGAAGGGGAGGCCGGCTCGCTCCCGTACGCCTCTTCTCTGTGTGGGGCATGTGAGGACGTGTGCCCGGTCAAGATCGAGATTCCGCGGTTGCTCACGCACCTGCGCGCCCGCGAGACCGCTTCGCGCTCGCGCCTCGACCCTGAGAACCTGACGATGAAGGCGGTCTTTCGCGCCTTCTCCACACGCGAGGGCTACGAGCGCGCGCAGAGAATCGCCCGCACGGCGAGCCGCCCCTTCACCCGCCGCGGCAAGATCGCCCGCGCGCCGGGCCCGCTGGCGGGCTGGACCATGTCCCGCGACCTCCCGGCGCCCGCGCCCGAGACCTTCCGCGAATGGTGGCGCCGCACCCGCGGCCCCGCCCGGCAGCCGACGAATCCGATCTTGAGCCCCTATGACGGGCCCAAAGTCGGATCGGTGGCCGACGGGGCGGCGGCGGGGCCCGAAACCGACGCCCGGACCGACATCCTTCACCGCATCCGCGCGGCCCTCGGAGACACGACCCCGCCCGAAATCCCGCGCGCGTACCGCATGGCGGACGAACGGCAACGTGACGAGATCGTGACGCTGTTCGCGGAGCGCGTGGCCGAGTACCGGGCCACGGTGCACCGCGTCCGCGAGACCGAGGTTGCCGAGACGGTGCGCACGCTCGCCGGCGAGCTGGGCGCCGAGCGGATCGGGATCGCGCCGGATCTCGACCAGGCGTGGCGACCGTCGGAGCTGCAGTTGGTCGAGGACCGTGGCCTCTCGGTCCAGCAGCTGGACGAGCTCCACGGCGCCCTGACCGCCTGCGCCGTCGCCATCGCCGAGACCGGCACCTTCGTGCTCGACGGCGGTGCGGGCCAGGGCCGGCGCGCGCTCACGCTGGTGCCGGACCTGCACGTGTGCGTGGTGCGCGAGGATCAGGTGGTGGGGCTCGTGCCGGAGGCCGTGGCGCGCCTCGAGGAGTCCGTCCGCGCCGGCCGGCCGCTGACGTTCGTGTCCGGCCCCTCCGCCACCTCGGACATCGAGCTCGACCGGGTGGAGGGCGTGCACGGCCCGCGTGTACTCCACGTGTTGCTTGTCGCCTGATGCGCACCGTCTACCTCGGCACCTCGGACTTCGCGGCCACGGTTCTCGACCGGCTGGCGGCCAGCGCGCACAGGCCGCAGCTCGTGGTCACGCGCCCCGACGCGCCGCGCGGGCGCGGCCGCAGGCTGGCCGCGCCCCCGGTGGCGGAGCGCGCGCGGCTCCTGGGCATCGAGGTCTTCCAGCCCGAGGACGTGAACAGCGAGGAGGCCAGGGCCCGGATCGCGCAGGCGGAGCCCGAGGCCGTCGCGATCTGTGCGTACGGCGCGCTGATCAAGGAGCCGCTGCTGTCCGAGCACGAGATGCTGAACGTGCATCCGTCGCTGCTGCCGCGCTGGCAAGGGGCGGCCCCGGTGGAGCGCGCCATCGAGGCGGGCGACGAGGAGACCGGCGTGACCATCATGAGGCCGACCGCCGAGCTCGACGCCGGCCCGGTCGGCCTCCAGCGCGCCGAGGAGATCCGGCCGGACGACGACTACGGCTCGCTCGCGTCCCGGCTCGCCGCCCTCGGCGGGGAGCTGCTCGTGGAGGCGCTCGACCTCCAGCCCGCCTTTCGGGAGCAGCCCGAGGCCGGCGGGACCTACGCGGAGAAGATCGGCCCGGACGACCGCCGGCTCGACCCCGAGTTGAGCGCGGACCTGCTCGAGCGGCGCGTGCGCGCGCTCACGCCGCACGTCGGGGCCTACGTCGAGCTGCCCTGGGACGAGCGCCTCGGAGTCACGCGGGCGGCGCTCGCAGCGGGCAGCGGGCCGGCGCCCGGCGAGCTCGCGATCAGCGACGGGAGGCTCCTCTACGGGGCGCGGAGCGGCGCTCTCGAGCTGTGCGAGGTGCATCCCGCCGGGAAGCGCCCGATGGAGGCCCAGGCCTGGATCCGCGGCTACGGCGAGCGGCTGCGGGGTTGAGCCGCTAGCGTTCGTGGCGGCTCACGAGCGAGCCTTGCTATGCCCGCCGCAGGCGAACAGACCACCCAGACCGGGCCCGCGTGCCCCTCATGCGGCGAGCCGTGGCTCCGCGGCACGAACCTCCCAGGCCGCTACCGCTGCGTCTACTGCCTGCACCGCTTCGAGCTGCGCTCGGAGTGCCCGAACTGCGGCGCTCACTCCACGATCGCGCGAATGTCAGACACCGCGAACGTCATCTGCCGCAACTGCGGCGGCTCGATGCTCCAGGCCATCTAGAGACTGTCGCGGCGCAGCGGGCACCGCCCGCTGCTTGCGCAAGGCGCTGACCTCGACCGGGATCCCGTTCAGCACGGCGTTGCCGGACAGCGGCTCGACCACCGACTCGTCGGCCAGCACGTTGCTGTTCACCCCGGCGTGCGCCGACGCCACGCTCATGCGCACGCCCTCGGCGCCGTGGCCCCAGCCGTGCGGGATCGAGATGACCCCGGGCATGATGTCCTCCGTCGTCTCGACCGGCGCCTCGAGCGATCCAGCGGCTGAGCGCACCAGCGCGTGCTCGCCGTCCGCGAGGCCGAGCCGCTCGGCGTCG
>DASQFQ010000232.1:0-4184 GCA_035633075.1 Solirubrobacteraceae bacterium
CATCTCCGACGAGATCGACGCGCTCGAGGTCATGGGCATCTCCTCGATGACGTTCCTGTGCGCGACGCGCCTGCTCGCCGCCTGGCTCGTGCTCCCGTTCATGTACCTGGCGGGGATCGGAGCCGGCTTCTTCGCCTCCTATCTGGCGGTGGTGCAGCAGATCGGCGAGGTCTCCTCGGGCGGGTTCTTCCTGATCTTCTGGATGTTCCAGAATCCACCGGACCTCCTGTACAGCGTGATCAAGGGCATGGCGATGGCCACCGTGATCGTGCTGGTCGGCTGTTACTACGGGTACACGGCGAGCGGCGGCCCGGTAGGCGTGGGAACGGCCACCGCGAAGTCCATGGTCCTGAACATCGTGCTGGTCCACCTGATCGGCATGCTCGGCACCCAGCTGTTCTGGGGAGCCAACCCACGCGCCCCGATCGGAGGCTGAACGGAGATCCAATGGCCCGCTTCTTCGGCAAGGACAAGGACGACCGGGGCGACGAGAGCGCATACCGGCCCGACGCGCGGGGCAGCGACGAGCAGCCCCAGCCCCAGGAGCAGCAGCCTCGGTACCAGCCGCCGCCGCAGCAGCCCGCCCCGCCGCAGCAACCCGCCCACCAGCAGCAGCAGCCCGCCCCGCCCCTGACCCGGGCCCAGGTGGTCGACGAGCGCGACCCTGGCTACGAGCGCGACCTCGAGGAGGCCGGCGGCGATCCCAAGGACGAGTACCGCTGGCACACCGGCGCCCAGCGCCCGACCGACGTTCCCGACGCCGTCGAGTTCGTGGAGGTCCACAAGGCCTTCGGCCGCAACCAGATCCTGCGCGGGCTCAACATGGGCATCCCCGAGGGCAAGATCTCCATGATCCTCGGCCCCTCGGGGACCGGGAAGTCCGTGTGCATCAAGCATATGGTCGGCCTGCTCTACCCCGACGACGGCGACGTCCTCGTCCACGGCGAGTCCGTGCCGGGCATGGCCGACGACGACCTGTTCGCCATGCGCAAGAAGTTCGGCGTCCTCTTCCAGGACGGCGCGCTGTTCGGGTCGATGAACCTCTACGACAATGTCTGCTTCCCGCTGCGCCAGCACACCGACAAGGGCGAGGACGAGATCGGGGAGATCGTGTCGCGCCGGCTGCGCGAGGTCGGGCTCGAGGGGGCGCACGACAAGATGCCCAACGAGCTCTCGGGCGGTATGCGCAAGCGCGCCGGGTTCGCCCGCGCCCTCGTGCTCGACCCCGACATCGTGCTATTCGACGAGCCCGACTCGGGCCTCGATCCCGTCCGTACGGCGCTCCTGTGCGAGCTGATCAAGGAGATCCACGCGGAGAACGGCGGCGCCTACGTCGTCATCACCCACGACATCATGTCCGCCAAGCGCGTGGCGGAGTACATCGCCGTGCTGTGGAAGGGCCGCATCGTGGAGTCCGGCCCCGCCGACGAGCTGTTCAACTCCGACAACATGTTCGTGCGGCAGTTCCTCTCGGGCGCCTCGCGCGGCCCACTCGGCATGGAGTGAGCGGGCGGCTCCCCGAGCTGGAGGCGCTCGTCCATGCGCCCATTCCGGGCACGTCGGGTCGCGGTTTGTAATGCGAAGTCAATGGATTCCGGATAGCTTCCGGCCTCGCACGGTGGTCCGTGCGCTTCCTGCATGGAGTCCGAGGGTCAGGGTGACGAGCCGCCGCCGCAACGCTGAGCGCATGACACACCGGAGTGATCGGTGACGATCGCCCGGGGCGCGGCGCTGGCTGCCCTGGTGCTGGCGATCGCGCTCGTGGCGGTGCTTCTGCTGCGCGGTGGCCGGACGCACGAGTACGACCTGCTGTTCCAGAACGCGGGCCAGCTGGTGAAGGGCGACGACGTCCAGGTCGGCGGTCGCCGGGTGGGATCCATCCGCAGCATCGAGCTCGCCGACGACAACCGCGCCCGCGTGCGGATCCAGGTGCAGGAGCCCGTCGCGCCGCTGCGCGAGGGCACCCAGGCCGTCATCCGGCTGACGTCGTTGTCGGGCATCGCGAACCGCTACGTCGCGCTCACGCCCGCGCCGAGTGACCACAAGGCCCTCCCCGACGGGGGCCGGCTCGAGTTCGACTCCACGACCGGCGTCGTCGACCTCGATCAGGTCTTCAACACGCTCGACCCGAAGGCCCGCAAGGACCTCCAGGGCGTCGTCGACGGGTTCGCCGCCCAGTACCAGGGCAAGGGCCGCGAGGCGGGAGAGTCCGCGGAGTACTTCAACCCCTTCTTGTCGACTTCGCGCCGGCTGGTCTCAGAGCTCACCCGGGACGAAGGCGCGCTGACGGACTTCATCGTCAACACCTCGCGCGCGGTGACCGCGATCGCCGAGCGCCGCGACGACCTGTCGAGCCTCGTCGACAACGCCAACGCTACGTCGCGCGCGATCGGCGGGGAGAACGTCGCGCTCGCCCGCGCGCTGGGGCTGCTGCCCACGACGCTGCGCCGGGCCAACACCACCTTCGTCAACCTCCGCGCCACGCTCGACGACCTCGACGTGCTCGTCGCCGAGTCCAAGCCCGCGACGCGCCGGCTCGCGCCCTTCCTGCGCGAGCTGCGTCCGCTCGTGGCCGACGCGCGGCCGACCATCCGCGACCTCCGCCGCCTCGTCACCCGCTCCGGGACCGACAACGACCTGATCGACGCGACCCACAAGCTCCCCAGCCTCCAGCGCGTGGCCAGCCCAACCTTCGCGCACTCCCAGCAGTCGCTGCAGAAGGCCCAGCCGGTGCTCGAGTTCATCCGGCCCTACATCCCCGAGTTCGAGGGGTGGCTGCGTGACTTCGGCGCGGGCGCCGCCAACTACGACGCCAACGGGCACTTCGCCCGCATCCAGCCGATCTTCAACGCCTTCAGCTTCACCGACAACGCCGCGGGCGGCGTGCTCACCCCGCAGGGCCTCGACAAGAAGTTCGACGGGCTGCAGACCAACGTGGTCAAGCGCTGCCCGGGCACCGCCAGCCAGCGCGCGCAGGACAACTCGGCGCCCTACACCGACAACGGCAACCTGGGGCCGGAGGACTGCGACCCCAGCCTCGTGCTCCCGGGTCCGTGAGCCGATGAGACGGATCGCCGCTGTCAGCGCCGTCCTCAGCGCCGCCGCGATCCTCGCGGTTTTCGCCGCGGGCGCCGGCAACCCGGGCGACGACTACCACGTGCGGGCGATCTTCGACAACGCGGGCTTCGTGATCCCGGGTGAGGACGTCAAGGTCGCGGGGGTCAAGGTCGGCCAGATCGACTCGCTCGACGTCACGCCCGACTTCAAGGCGGTTGTCGTCCTGAAGATCCAGGACCCCGGCTACCAGGATTTCCGCGCCGACGCGAGCTGCCAGGTGCGCCCGCAGTCGCTGATCGGCGAGAAGTTCGTCGAGTGCCAGCCGACCCAGAAGCGCGCGGTCGGCGCGCCGCTGCCGCCGCCCCTGAAGAAGATCGACCGCGGCCCGGGCAAGGGCCAGTTGCTGCTCCCGGTCTCCAACACGTCGAAGGCGGTCGACCTCGACCTCATCAACAACGTCCTGCGCCGGCCCTACGCCGAGCGCTTCTCGCTGATCCTCAACGAGCTCGGTACCGGCCTGGCGGGCCGCGGGACCGAGCTTCGACAGATTCTGCGCCGCGCCAACCCGGCGCTCAGGGAGGTCGACGAGGTCCTCAAGCTGCTGGCCTCGCAGAACCGCGTGCTCGCCGACCTCGCGCGCGACTCCGACATCGTGCTCGCGCCCCTGGCCCGCGAGCGCAAGCACGTCAGCTCGTTCATCGCGCAGTCCAGCGACGTCGCGCAGGCCACCGCGGAGCGCCGAGCGGACCTCGAGGCCGACATCGAGCGCCTGCCGCGCTTCCTGCGCGAGCTGCGCCCCACGATGGTGCGCGTCGGCGCGCTGTCGGACGAGATGACCCCGGTGCTGTCGGACCTCGGCGACGTCGCCCCCGACATCAACCGGCTGCTGCTGGAGCTCGGCCCGTTCTCCCAGGCCGGCATCCCCGCCGTGGAGTCGCTGGGCGAGGCAGCGAAGATCGGCACGCCCGCAGTCCGCGACGCCCGCCCCGTGATCTCCGACCTGCGCGCCTTCGCCAGGGCCGCACGCCCCGTGGGCTCGACGGCGGCGGCGCTGCTCGAGTCCTTCCAGAAGACGCGCGGCGTCGAGCGCGCGATGGACTACATCTTCTACCAGGTGGCCGCCATCA
>DASQFQ010000233.1:0-6751 GCA_035633075.1 Solirubrobacteraceae bacterium
CACGTCGCGCGCGAGGTTCGCTCCTACCGCGACCTGCCCCTGATCCTGTACCACATCCAGGTCAAGGAACGCGACGAGCCGCGCCCGCGCGCCGGCGTGCTGCGCACGCGCGAGTTCGTGATGAAGGACGCCTACACCTTCGACCGCGATCGCGAGGGCCTCGACCGCCAGTACCAGCTGCACGTCGAGGCCTACGACCGCATCTACGACCGCTGCGGCCTGGAGTGGTACCGCGTCGAGTCCGACGTCGGGATGATGGGCGGGTTCGGCGCCCACGAGTACATGGCGCCCTGCGCGGCGGGTGAGAACGACGTCGCGCTGGCCCCCGGCTACGCCGCCAACGTCGAGGTCGCGCAGGCCGACGCCCAGCCCGTGACCCTGCCCGCCGGGCTCGACGCGCCCGAGGAGGTCTCCACCCCCGGCCTCACGACCGTGGCCGAGGTGGCCGCCCGCCTGAGCGTCCCCGCGGGCTGCCTCCTGAAGGCCTATCCGGTGATGGTCGCCGATCGCGGGCTCGTGCTGGTGATCGTGCGCGGCGACCACCGAGTCAACGACATCAAGCTCGCCAACGCGCTCGGGGCCGAGTTCCGCCCCGCCCGCCCGGACGAGTTCGAGCATCGGATCGGCCCCGCGGGCTACATCGGACCGGTCGGCGCCGACGTCGCGGTCCTGCTCGACGACGCCGTCGAGCCCGGTGCCTACGTCTGCGGGGCCAACCGCCCGGACTGCCATCTGCGCGGCGTGGAGCCGGGGCGCGACTTCCCGTTCAAGCGCGGGGACGTGCGCCGGGTCGAGGCGGGCGACACCGTCGGCGGGCATCCGATCCGCATCGAGCCCGCGATCGAGGTCGGCAACATCTTCAAGCTCGGCACGCGCTTCTCCGAGCCGCTCGGCGCGACCTACCTCGACGAGTCCGGGCGCTCCCAGCTGGTTTGGATGGGCTCCTACGGGATCGGGCCGGCGCGCATCGCCGCCGCCGTGGTCGAGCAGACCGCCGACGAGCAGGGGATCGCATGGCCGCGGGCCCTGGCCCCCTTCGACGTCGAGCTCGTGGGCCTCGGGCGCGAGGGCACCGAGGAGCGCGCGTTGGCCGAGCGCCTCTACGGCGAGCTGCGCGAAGCGGGCCTCGACGTGCTCTACGACGACCGCGACGCGGGTCCCGGGGAGAAGTTCGCCGACGCGGAGCTCCTGGGCTGCCCGCTGCGGCTGACCGTGGGCCGCCGCACCCTCGGCGCCGGTGAGATCGAGGCCCAGGTCCGGCGCGGGCGCGAGGAGCGCTCGGTTCCGCTCGAGGACGCCGCGCAGGCGGTGGCGGTCCTGTGGCGGACCCTGGCCTGAACCCCACGGCGAGCCGAGGCCTGCGCCGGTGGCGGAGGTCGAAGACGCGCCTGACCTTCCGCCGCCTCTCGGGCTTGGACCGCTCCGGGCCGCAGCCGCCCGAGACCCTCCCCGGCCAGCCCCTGCGGCCCTGGACCATCCCGAACGCGATCGGGTACGTGCGGCTGGCGCTGATCCCGGTGTTCGTCGTGCTGGCCTTTTCCTCCGACAAGGGGACAGACGCCTGGCCGCTCGTGATCTTCGCCGTGATCGCGTGGTCGGACTACCTCGACGGCATCGCGGCGCGCGTCACGGGCCAGTACTCGCGGCTGGGCATGCTGCTGGACCCGCTGGTCGACCGGCTGCTGGTGATCTCGGGCGTAGTCGTGTGCTGGCACTTCGAGCTGCTGCCGCACTGGGCGCTCGCGCTGCTGGTGGCCCGTGAGGTCTTCATGCTGGGGCTCGTCCGGTGGGGGATCAGCCGCGGCCTCAACGTCAAGGTCAACTGGCTCGGCCGCGCCGGCGTGTGGCCGGTCATGTCCGCGCTGTTCTTCGCGATGGCCGGCGTCGAGTGGCTCACCCCCGCCTGCCTGTACTTCGGCCTCGTGCTCGTCCTCGCGGCCACCGCGCTCTATCTGCGCGCGGCCATCCGATTGAGCCGCGCGGGACCCTCAAGCTCAGCTTGACCGATGCTATGGTTGGCGCGTGGCTACCGCGCGAGGAGAGGAACTTCGATGATGGACACCTTCCCCGACCTGGGGTCGCTCTCGGATCAGGAGCTCAAGGATCTCATCCAGCAGCTCACTGACGAGGAGCAGGAGGTGTCCTACCGGCGCCGCATCCTGCACGGCAAGATCGACATCCTGCGGGCCGAGCTCGTGAACCGCCTGCGCAAGAAGCACGAGGGCGGCGAGGACGTCATCTCCGGGGCCGACGTCCAGCGCCTGACCGACATCCTGGCCGGCCGGCACACGAGCCCCGACGACAGCTAGCGGCAGCGACGCCGGAGCTGAGCGTGGCCCGCCACTGCCCGGAATGCGGCTTCGTCGTCGCCGAAGGCGCCAACTACTGTCCCAAGTGCGGCGCGTTCCAGGGCGCCCCCGAGCCCGTCCGCGAGGACGTGTCCACGGCGACCTACGTGATCGACGAGCAGACGGGCGAGCTTAAGCCCGTCGACGTCGTCGACGTCGCCGCGCAGAACGGAGCGCTGGTCATCCGCTCGGGCGGCGGGCGCGTCGGCCAGTCGTTCCCGCTGGCCGGCGAGCGGATGTCCGTCGGGCGCTCGCCCGAGGCCGACGTGTTCCTCGACGACGTCACGGTCTCGCGCGAGCACGCCGTGCTGGTCCGCCGCGGCGGCGACTGGGTGCTCGACGACTCCGGCTCGCTCAACGGCACCTACATCAACCGCAAGCGGGTCGACTCGCAGCGGCTCGACGACGGCGACGAGCTGCAGATCGGCAAGTACAAGCTCACCTACTTCGCGCGCTGACGTGTCCGTGACCGACAGCGACGAACAGGCGCCCGAGACGCTCGACGCACCCGCGGAGGAGTCGGGCGCCCGCCCGAAGTCGCTCACCATCGGGGCAGTCAGCAAGGCGCTCTCCCAGGAGTTCCCCGACATCTCGATCTCGAAGATCCGCTACCTCGAGGACCAGAAGCTGCTCGCGCCGCGGCGCACCCCCGGCGGCTACCGCCTCTACCTGGCCTCCGACGTCTCGCGCCTGCGCACGATCCTGCGCCTCCAGCGCGACGAGTTCCTGCCCCTGCGCGTGATCCGCCAGGAGCTGGCGGCGGGCCGCACCGAGGCCGAGATCGCCGCGCCCGCACAGGCCGGCGCCGACGCCCGCCCCGGCGCGGCCCTGCGGCGGCTGACCTTCTCGTTGCGCGCGGCCGGCGCGCTGTACTCGCTCGACGACGTGGTCGAGGAGACCGGCGCCGACCCGCGGCTGGTGGCCGAGCTCGAGGACTTCGGGATCGTCGTCGGCGAGCTGCGCGCCGGGGCGCGCTACTACGACGAGACCGAGCGCGAGATCGTGCGCGCGGTCACCGAGCTCTCGCGCTACGGGGTCGCGGGGCGCAACCTGCGCGTCTTCCGCACCTCGGCCGAGCGCGAGGCGGGGCTGCTGCAGCAGATCCTCGCGCCCTCACTGCGCTCTCGGAACCCCGAGCGCCGCAAGGAGGCCGTTGAGGCGCTCGAGAACCTCGCCGCCGTGGCCTCGCACCTCAAGCACCTCCTGCTCGTGCGCGACCTGCGGCGCATCGCGAAGTGACGTTGCCGTGCCGGACCTGCGCGGCCTGATCCGCGACATCCCGGACTTCCCCAGCCCCGGGATCGTCTTCAAGGACATCACCCCGCTCCTGCTCGAGCCGGCGGCGATTCGCGACGCCGTGAGCGAGCTGGCCGCGTGGGCGCGCCCGCGCGAGGTCGACCTGGTGGTCGCCGCGGAGGCCCGTGGCTTCATCCTCGGCGCGGCGCTGGCGCTCGAGCTGGAGGCGGGGTTCGTGCCGGCGCGCAAACCCGGCAAGCTGCCCTCGGAGACCGTGTCGGCCGAGTACATCCTCGAGTACGGCATCGACGCGCTCGAGATGCACGCCGACGCGCTGGCGCACGGCGTCCGCGTGCTGATCCACGACGACCTCCTGGCCACCGGCGGCACCGCCCGCGCCCTCGCCGAGCTCGTCGAGCAGCTCGGTGGGACCGTGGTGGGCTGCGCGTTCCTGGTCGAGCTGGCGTTTCTCGAGGGCCGGCGGCGGCTCGAGGGCTTCGACGTCCACGCCCTCGTCGCCTACGACGGCGATTGAGCACCGGTGGTCGTCCGCCGTTCGCGCACGGTCGCCGCGCCCGCCGAGGAGGTGTGGCGCATCGTCCGCGATCCTTACCACCTGTCCCGCTGGTGGCCCCGGACCGAGCGGGTCGAGGGGGTCAGCGGCACCGGCTGGACGTCGGTGCTGACCACCGACCGCGGGCGCGCCGTGCGCGCCGACTACCACCTGGAGACCTCACAGGCCCGTGAGCGGCGGCGCTGGGCGCAGGAGCTCGACGGGACCCCGTTCGAGCGGCTGTTCTCCGAGGTGGTCACCGAGCTGGTGCTGACGCCGGCGGGAGCGCGCACCGAGGTCGGCATCGAGGTCCGTCAGAAGCCGCGCGGCCTGGCGCGCTTCGGCGGCGTCATGCTGCGCAGCGCCACCCGGCGCCAGCTCGACGACGCGCTGAAGGGGCTCGCGGGACTCGTGGAGGGCGCGTGAGCCGCGAGCAGGTTTTTTGGGGCTGGGGCGAGCCCGGCGCCGGGCCGTCGCTGCCCGATCACGCGGCCGGCTTCCTGCGAGAGGAGCTGGGGATCGACGGCTCTGTGGTCTCCGCGCCCTTGGCACTCGAGGCCGTCCGGCTGCGCCCTCCCGCGCTGGACGCCGGGCTCCGCCGGCGCCTGGAGGACGTCGTCGGCGCGGCGCACGTGCGCGACGACCCGGCGGTGCGGGTGATGCGCTGCCGTGGCAAGTCCTACCTCGACCTGCTCGCCCAGCGAGCCGGCGACTGCGAGGACGCCCCCGATGCGGTGGTCGCCCCGGGGGACGCGCCGGAGGTCCAGGCGGTGCTCTACCGCTGCGCCGAGGCGGGCGTGGCGGTCGTGCCCTTCGGCGGCGGCACGAGCGTCGTCGGCGGCCTGGAGCCCGACCGGGCGGGCTTCGACGCCCTGATCTCGCTGGATACGGGGCGCCTCGACCGCCTCGTCGCGCTCGATGAGCGCTCGCTGACCGCCGTGCTCGAGCCCGGCATGCGGCTCCCGGAGGCCGACCACGCGCTCGCGGCGCGTGGGCTGACGCTCGGTCACGTCCCGCAGAGCTACGAGTGGGCGAGCGTCGGGGGGTGCGTGGCCACGCGGTCGGCCGGGCAGTCGTCCTCGGGGCGCGGGCGCATCGAGGACAACGTCGTGTCCGTACGCTGCGCGACTCCGCTGGGGGAGCTGGCCACCCTGGACGCGCCCGCCACCGCGGCCGGGCCGTCGCTGCGCGAGCTCGTGGTCGGGTCGGAGGGCACGCTGGGGGTGATCACACGGGTCGCCCTGCGGGTGTTCCCGCTGCCGTCCGCGCGGCGCTACGAGGGCTGGGTCTTCCGGACGTTCGCCGAGGGGGCCGACGCCCTACGGGCCCTCGCCCAGCAGGACGCGGCGCCCGACGTGGCGCGGCTGTCCGACGAGGCCGAGACTCGCCTGTCGTTCGCGCTGGCGGGCGCGGGCGGGCTCAAGGTGCGCGCGGGCGGAGCGCTGCTGCGGGCGCGCGGCCATGCGTCGGGCTGCCTGCTCGTGGCCGGGTGGGAGGGGAGCGCCGAGGCGGTCGCGCGCCGGCGCCCCCCCGCGGCGCGGTTGCTGCGAGGCGCCGGCGGCATGGCGGTGGGCCGCGCCCCCGGGGAGGCGTGGCGCGCGTCGCGCTTCGCCGCGCCCCACCTGCGCGACGACCTGCTCGACCGCGGCGTGCTCGTGGAGACGCTCGAGACGGCGACGCGCTGGTCGAACCTCGAAGCGCTCCACCGCACCGTGGCCGACGCGCTGCGCGACGCGCTGGAGCGGCCGCTGGCGGTCTGCCACGTCTCGCACCTCTACGCCACCGGCGCCTCGCTGTACTTCACCGTGCTCGCCCGCCAGGACCCCGCGGACCCGGCCGGCCAGTGGCGCCGGGCGAAGGCCGCCGCAAGCGACGCGATCGTGGCGGCGGGCGGCACCATCACCCACCACCACGCCGTCGGCCGCGACCACACTCCGTGGCTGGGCGCCGAGCTGGGCGGCCTCGGGCTCGAGCTGCTGCGGGCCATGCGCGAGCGCTGCGACCCGGCCGGGGTGATGAACCCCGGGAAGCTGCGCTAACCCTGCCCGCGCGGCAGCGCGCCGCGCAGCACCAGCGGGCCGGGCTTCTTGGCCGATTGCGAGCGGTCGCGCGAAACGACCACCTGCCGGTAGGTCGCCAGCCACTGAGGGAACTTGCGCAGATCCTCGTCGCGGGGTCCTGTGGTGCCGAGCTTGCCGTCCCGGGTGACCGGCGCCGCGTAGCCGAGGCGCTGGGCCTTGCCGCCGGGGTTCACGAACCACAGCGCGTAGGCCTCGCCGCGGCGGCTGGCGGGGACGTTCTCGCCCTCCAGCGTGAACGCGAGCTGCTGCTGGGCGGTGAAGAGCCGCATGACCGCCGTGGCCGTCGACCCGGCCGTGCCGCGGAGCTGGATCTGGCCCACCTCCCGCGGCTGCACGGCCGTCGAGGTCGGCGTGGGCGAGGCGGCGGTGGGCGTGGCGCCGTCGCCGGGCTTGAAGACGAACAGCCACAGCAGCAGGGGGACGACGACCACCGCGAGCCCGCCGATCAGCAGCGCGCCGCCGAGGCGCGAGGAGCGCCGCGCCGGCTCGACGGCCTCCGGCGCCGGGGCGCGGGGCCGCGGGCGCGGCGCCTC